>JAZKFM010000138.1:0-6934 GCA_040386415.1 Pseudomonadota bacterium | reverse complement strand
GCGGCGCGGAGTGGAAGTGGTGGCCTGGCCCCTCCACCTGTGCGTCCACCGGCGGCGGCGTCAGCACCAAGGCCATGAGCGACCTCCTGGGCGGGGCGAAGATCCAGCCCCCGGCCTGCGACGAGGCGGCCTGGCGGCTCCTGGGCCTCTCCATGGCCGGCTGGAACGCGCTGATTTCGCTGAAGCTCACCTTCTACAGCGCCTGGGCGGCGCTCCGCGAACGGCCCCGGTCATGAGCGACAAACCCATTCCGCCGCGCCCCGGCCAGGGCGCCACCGCCGCGCGGCTCGCCGAGATCCTGCGGGTCGATCACGCGGGCGAGATGGCCGCGGTGCAGATCTATCGCGGCCAGCGCGCCGTGCTCGGCGGCTCCAAGGGCCATGAACGGATCGCCGGCCAACTGGCCGAGATGGAGGGCCACGAGGCCGTCCACCTGGCCCGTTTCGACACCCTGCTCACCGATCACGGGGTGCGCCCCACCGCCATGACCCCGGTCTGGCGGCTGGCGGCCTTCGCGCTGGGCGCCGGCACCGCGCTGTTGGGAGAGAAGGCGGCCCACGCCTGCACCGAGGCGGTGGAGGACGTGATCGAGCAACACTATGCCGGCCAGGTCGCCGAGCTCAGCGATCGCGAACCGGCCCTGGCCGCCGAACTCTCAAAATTCCGCGACGAGGAGCTGGCCCATCGCGACCACGCCGTGGAGGAAGGCGCCCGCGACGCGCCCGGCTACCCGATCCTGGCTGCGGTGATCCGCGCCGGCTGCAAGGCCGCCATCAAGATCAGCGAGAAGCTATGAACGAGGCGCAGATCGAAGCCCTGCGCCGCGGCGCCGAGGCCCCCGTCCTGGCGGGCCCGGCCGACCTGGACGCCGTCGCCGACGATCTAAACGAGGCCTTTCGCACCGACCCGCAATTCTGCTGGTTCCTGCGCGACGACGCGGGCCGCGAGGCCGCACGCCTGCGCTTCATGAAGATGCTGGTGAAGGAGGTCGCCCTCCCCACCGGCGAGGTGAGCCGGCCCCTCGGCGGCGGCGCGGTCTCCATCTGGATCTCCTCTCAGGCGCTGGGGCCCAACAGCCTCATGCAGGAGCTGCGCATGTTCCCCACCATCCTGGGCGCGACGGGCCTGGGGCGGATCGATCGCCTGGCGGCCATGCGCAAAGCGATGGACGCGTTGCACCCCATGGACCGGCCTCACGCCTATCTATGGTTCCTCGGGGTTCGGCCCGAGGCCCAAGGCCTGGGGGTGGGGTCGCGGATGCTTAAGGCGGGCCTGGCCAAGGTCGACGCCCAGGGGTTGCCCGCCTATCTGGAATCCTCAAGCGAGGCCAACGTGCCGCTCTATCGCCGCCACGGCTTTGAGGTGATGCAGGAATTCCGCGCGCGGGCCGACGCGCCGCCCGCCTGGGCCATGTGGCGCGAAGCCCGGCCGGCCGTCTAGCGGGCGCCCAGCGTCCGGCGTCCGAAGGCGAACAGGGTCGCCAGGGCCGCCTCCACCACGATGGGCAGGACCATCTCCGGCGCCAGCCCCTCCAGGCCCACCGTGATCAGACGCCCGGTGAGGGCCAGGCTCACCAGCACCAGGGGCACGGTCACCAGGCGGCGGTCATCGCGTATCGCCGCCGCCAGGGCGAAGGCGCCCATGCCGCCGAAGAAGCCGCCGACATCGGCCCTCAGGCTCGCCAGGCCCAGGCCGCCCACCGGGGACAGGCCCAGGGTCACCGCCGGCAGGGTGGGATCGATCCAGATCCGCAGGGCGCCGAAGACCGCAAAGGCGCCGAGCGCGCCGATCAGCAGGCGGGGCAGGAGGCGAAGCATGAGGTTGTCCTGGCGGCTTGATTGTGGCGCGATACATGCCACTATTTCACCACAGAGCGAAACCCACGCTGACGGCGGAACCCATGACCCTGACCTACGACCTCTACTGGTCCTTCCGCTCGCCCTACTCCTACATGATCATGCACCGGCTGACGGCGCTGGAGCGGGACTATGACGTAGTCTGCAACGTGCGGCCGGTCTATCCGCTGGCGGTGCGCACCCCGGAGTTCTTCGACACCCGCGACCCGCTCTGGTTCAGCTACTTCTTCGCCGACATCCACCGGGAGGCGCAGTTCCTCGGCCTGCCCTTCCGCTGGCCCCGTCCCGACCCGGTCTACATGGACATGGCGACCCGGACCTATCCCAAGGACCAGCCGCATATCCACCGCCTGACCCAAATGGGGGCCCTGGCCGCCGAGCAGGGCAAGGGCCTGGAGTTCCTCGACGAGGTCAGCAAGACCATCTGGAGCGGCACGGTGGACGACTGGCACCTGGGCGACCACATCGCCCAGGCCACGACCCGCGCCGGACTGGATCCGGCCACCTTCGCCGCCACGGTGGACGCCGAGTCCGAGCGCCTCAACGCGGTGATCGAAGAGTCGCAGATCGCCCAGCGCGCGGCGGGCCACTACGGCGTCCCGATGATCGCCTTCAACGGCGAACCCTTCTTCGGCCAGGACCGGTTCGACCAGTTCAAGTGGCGGCTGGAGCAGCAGGGGCTGAAGGCCCGCTAAGCCTCCAGCTCGATGTCCCAGTACAGGTAGTCGAGCCAGCTCTGGTGAAGGTGGTGCGGCGGGAACTTGCGGCCGCGTTCCTGCAGTTCGTGGGCGCTGGGACGCCGCGCCTTGTGCCGCGGGAACATGTGCGCCTCCTGCGGGGTGCGGCCGCCCTTGGTGAGGTTGCAGCGAGCGCAGGCGGTGACAATGTTTTCCCACGTGGTGCGGCCGCCCCTTGATCGCGGCACGACGTGGTCGAAGGTCAGGTCCGCGCCCGAGTGGCAGTACTGGCAGGTGAAGGCGTCCCGCAGGAACAGGTTGAACCGCGTGAAGGCCGGCGGCCGGTCCTGGGTGACGTACTGCTTCAGCGACACGACGCTGGGCAGCTTCATCGTGAAGGACGGGGAGTGGATTTCCTGGTCGTAGTTGGAGACCACGTCGACCCGATCCAGGAAGACGGCCTTGATCACATCCTGCCAGGGCCAGAGTGACAGGGGATAGTAGCTGAGCGGCCTGAAGTCCGCGTTCAGCACGAGGCAGGGCCAACCGGACGGCGGGTGGGTGAGCACCTTCATCGCCGGTCATCCCGGTGCGCTACAGCGCCAGATGGGTACGCGTGGAAACTGAAGACGAAGCCCTCACTCTCAACCGCTCTATCGGCGAACCGGTTGGGACCCTAGAGGCCCCAGATTCCCGACGCAGGAGAATTATAGGAGAGATTCTGAGACATCGCCATGACGGCCAGGCGGCTGCTCCCCGCTCGCGCCCCTTGGGGTCAGGCGAGCGGGGCGGCGCCGGAGAGCACTCAGGCGCCGACGATGGCGGTGGCGCCGGCCAGCAGGAAGCTGAGGGCGGCGAAGGCGACAACGACGGTGGTGTCGACGAAGCGGGCGAAGGCGTGATCGGTGTGGCTGAGCATGAGGATGATCCCTGGTCTGCCGGATCCCCCGGCCGGGTTGTTCATGTGAACAACGCTAAGATACCCGCCATCTGAACAATGTACAGATACATTTTACGCTGTACGCTATGCGTTTATGGATGACCTTGGCGGGCGGAAATGGCGCAACAAAAAGGGCCCCCGAAGGGGCCCTTGCGATCAGGGATCGACTTTCGCTTCTAGGCGCCGACCACTGCGGTGGCGGCGGCGACGGTGAGGCCCAGGACCAGGAGGATGGCGGGGGCGACGCGGTCGAAGAAGCGTTCGAAGTTTACGAGAGACATGACACACACCTTGTAAGTTTGAACCCGCGGGGAGGCGGGGCGTTTGTTATTTGAACAATGCTAAGATAACACCGATCTGAACGCCGTCAAGATGATCTTTACGGCGTCCAGATATACTTTTACAGTGAGCCCGATGAGAGAAACTGCAGCCGCCGAGTCCCGGCCCTATCACCACGGCGACCTCAGCCGCGCCCTGATCGACGCGGCCCGCCGTCTGCTGGAATCCGAGGGTCCTTCGGCCCTGTCGCTCCGCGCTGTGGCGCGAGAGGCGGGCGTCAGCCCGGCCGCGCCCTATCACCACTTCAAGGACAAGGGCGAACTGCTGGAGGCCGTGGCCGCCGAGGGCTGGGACCTGCTGAACGACTCGCTGTCGGCGGCGCGGAAATCGGCCAACTCGGTGAAGGACAAGCTGACCGCCCTGGGCGTCGCCTATGTGGTCTTCGCCCGCGAGAACCCCAGCCTCTACCGCATCATGTACGACGGCTCGCGCAACAAGGAGGAGCTGCCCTCCCACGTCCACCTTGAGGACGACAGCGCCTATTGCCAGGTGCGTGACACCCTGGTGGAGGCCGGCGCCGACCCCGCCGACGAGATCGCCCTGGAACTGGCCACCACCGCGGCCTGGTGCGCGGCGCACGGCCTGGCCGAGATGGCCTCCTTCAAGCAGTTCGACACTCTGAAAGCCGCGCTCGGCAGCGAGGAAGCCTTCCTGCGAGGCGTCTTCGACCACATGAAGATTTTCGCCGACGACCACGGGAAGTAGACGTAGGCGCGTGACCGCGCCCTTCACCACCCGCTTCGCCCCCTCCCCCACCGGGCTTCTGCACCGGGGGCACGCCTTTTCGGCGCTCACAGCCCATGACTCGGCCCGCGTCGCCGGCGGCCGTTTTCTCCTGCGCATCGAAGACATCGACGCCACCCGCAGTCGGCCGGATTTCGAGGCCGCAATCTACGAAGACCTGGCCTGGCTGGGGCTCGAATGGGAGCAGCCGGTGCGCCGGCAGTCGGAGCACCTCACGGAGTACCAGGCCGCCATCGGGCGGCTCGCGGAGCGAGGCCTGCTCTATCGCTGTTTCCGCACCCGCAGGGAGATCGCCGAGGCCATCGCCTCCGCGCCCCATGGGACCATGGACACCTGGCGCGGCTCGCCCCTGCCCTCCGACGAGGAGGCGCGCAGACTGGCCGCCGGTGAGACCTTCGCCTGGCGGCTGTCCCTAGACGCGGCCCTGGCGCAGGCCGGCGCTCTCACCTTCACTGAGGAAGGCTCCGGCCCGAACGGTGAAACCGGTGTCATCACCGCCCGCCCTGAACTGGGCGGCGACGTGGTGCTGGCGCGTCGGGACGTCGGCGTCGCCTACCATCTGGCCGTGACCCTGGACGACGCCCTGCAAGGGGTGACCCATGTGATCCGCGGCCAGGACCTGTTCGAGGCGACCCACGTCCAGCGGCTGCTGCAGGCCCTGCTGGACCTGCCGACACCGGTCTACCGGCACCACCGGCTGCTGACCGGCCCCGACGGCAGGCGCTACGCCAAGCGCGACCACGCCCAGACCCTGGCCGAGCTGCGGGCGGCAGGCGTGACGCCCCAGCAGTTGCGCGCGGAGATGGGCCTGTGACCGACACCCCCGAGGATCGCGGCAAGGCCCTGGCCATGCTGTTGCTGGGCGCCTGTGTGATCGGGGTCGGCCCGGTGCTGGTGCGGCTGTCGGAGACCGGGCCGGCGGCGGCGGGCTTCTGGCGGCTGGTCTTCGCCTTGCCCCTCTTGGCGGTGATGGCCCAGAAGGCCGGCGGCGGCATCGGCAAGGCGCCCATGGCCGCCGTGCTGGCCGGCGTCGCCTTCGCGCTCGATCTCGGCTTCTGGCACTACGGCATCGCCTATACTTCGGTGGCCAAGGCGACGGTGCTCTCCAACCTCACCCCGGTCCTGGTGACGGCCTTCGCCTGGATTTTCCTGAAGCAGCGGCCGCGGCGCCTGTTCCTGCTGGCCGTGGCCTTCGCGGTGGCCGGCGCCTGGACCATGGCCCTGACCAAGGGGGCTGGCTCCACCGGGGTCAATCCACCGCTGGGCGACGCCCTCTCGGCGGCGACCGCCGTCTGGTACTCGATCTATTTCCTGATCGTCTCCAGCGCCCGGCAGTCGATGTCGGCCACGCGGATCATGTTTTGGTCCACCCTGGTCGGCGCGCCCCTGCTGTTGCTGGCCGCCTTGGGGTTGGGGGAGCAGATCATTCCCACCGGGCTGGGCGGCTGGGCCGCCTGCGCGGGCCTGGGCCTCATGCATGTGGTGGGCCAAGGCTCCATCGCCTGGGCCCTGGGCCGTCTGCCGGCGGCGACCGCCTCAGTCGTCGTGCTGATCCAGCCGGTGGTGGCCGCGGCCCTGGGCTGGATGCTGTTCAACGAGCTGCTGGGGACCTGGCCCGCCGTGGGCGCCGCGGTCGCCCTGGCCGGCGTGGTGCTGGCGCAATGGGCCAGCCGGCCGAAACCCGCCGTGCCCGCCTAGAGGTCCCAGGCTTTCCGGGCGGCCTCGATCCGCCCCAGCTTGGCGTGGAAGTCGGTCCAGTTATCCTCGGCGGCGATACGGTCCCAGATGGCCTCGATCTGGTCGATGAGCAGTTCTTCCGGCTCGGCCTTGGCGAAATAGGGATCGAGCAGGCGACCGGGGCGATCGGGCTCGGTCTCGGCGACGCGGCGGCGGAAGTCGGCGAAGGGCTGGCCGCCATAGATGTCCCCCCGGGGGCTCGCCATGGCGCGCCCCACGTCGCCGCAGAACCAGTCGAAGAAGAAGGGCTCCCAGCGCAGCCGTTCGCCCCCGGCCGCGAGCGCCGTGAAGGCCGCGTTGACGAGGCCGGCGTCCAGCTCCCGGCCCCGGCTCTTCAGGCCGAGGCGCGTGAGCATCGCGGCCGCCAGACCGCCGCGATAGGCGTCGGCGAAGCCGTTCAGGGCGTCCACCAGGGGCTGCTGTTCGGCCACCATGGAGAGGCAGCCGCCGAGGTTCTGCAGGTTCCAGAACACCGCCTCCGGCTGGCGGCCGAAGCTGTAGAGTCCCTGTTGGTCGAAATAGGCGGCGACGAAGTTGGGGTCGTTGTGCGGCAGGAAGCGGTAGGGCCCGTAGTCGAAGCTCTCTCCGGTGATGTTCAGGTTGTCGGTGTTGAGCACCCCGTGGACGAAGCCCGCGGCCAT
>JAZKFM010000137.1:0-13725 GCA_040386415.1 Pseudomonadota bacterium | reverse complement strand
CGGCTGCCAACTACGGGAGCCTGCTGGGCAACCTGGCGGCTCTTCCGGCCGTCGGGCAGGCGTTTGGTTTGGGTGGCGCTTTGAATGGCCTTGGTGGCCTGGGCAACGGAGCCTTTGATCTGACCGACTCCCTTGCGCCAAAAAGCACCGCGGGACTCATCAAGGGCGTCACCAGTCCCTCGGTGTGCACCGCCGGGGTCTGTCGCCAATACACCATCAGCAGCGCGACGGGCATCGCCAGCCGTGAGCTGAGCGACACCTCCGACGCCACGACCGGGACTGCTGGATTGCAGTGGCAACCAGACGACGACACGATGGCCTATGCTCGCTACAGCCGAGGATATAAGGCCTTCGGCTTCTCCGCCGGTGGTTTCCTTGCTGTGCCCAAGGCAGATGCCGAGTTCGCAAATGCCTACGAGATTGGGATCAAGAAGAATTTCCCGACCCTCCAACTGAACGCCGCCTTGTTCTACATTGATTATCGAGACCTTCAGGCGCCGGTCACTGTCAGGGTAGGCCCAACGAACGTCGGCCAGTTCGTGAACATCGCTAAGTCGCGTTCCAGCGGGCTGGAGTTGAGCGCGATTTGGCAGCCAGCGCCGCCAATTCGGTTGACCTTCGATTACGGCTACAACCCTACCGAAATCCTGGAAAGCGTATTGCTCGTCGACGTCAACGACAACGTCACCACGACGGCCGTCAGTGTTGAAGGAAATAAGCTCCCGCAAGCTCCCGAGCATAAGGTCGCTTTGAACGGCTCCTATACGTTCGACATGGACGCTGGCGCCCTCACTCTAGGGGCAACCTATCTTTACCGCAGCGAGTCCTACGGCAATGTCTTCACGCGCAGCTACAACATGGCGCCTTCTTGGGACCAGGTAGACCTCCGCGCGTTCTGGCAGCCGTCCGGCGGCAAGTACACTGTCATCGCTTATGTCAAGAACGTCTTTGATACTGAAGGCTATCAGGCAGCGGTCGCCGGGTCCCAGCGCAACCCCCCTGCCACCGGGGCCGCCCAGAACCTGGAACTAACGCCGCCTCGGCTCTTCGGCATGGAGCTTCAATACCGCTTCTAAACGAACTTTATGAACTGAAGGGCGGCGGGGAAACCCGCCGCCCTTTTTCTTGGCCGCCATGCGGAAACGCCTCGCCGACTATAGCCTGCACGCGAATTTCGAGGCGCGGTATGACCCGCAACCGCGGACACCTCGCGGATTGGTCAAGCTTTCCGAGGAATTAACAGGATGACCAAAGAACACGGGTCAGTTTTGTACCGCGCGTTTGAAACTGCGGTACTTCGGCCACATCGACACGAAAGCGTCGCCAAAAGCTCGCGCCTTTCGGCTCCGCACATTGACGGAGGCGCGCGCGCGACCGAGGTATCGCGCGCTTCGGCGCCTCCCCGCGCCCAGGCTTCATCAGATTCGTACATGCAGGCGGACGCGGGCGAAGCCCCGCCGCCCGGGAGGATACATGTCTTCAGTCAACCGTTTCCAGCTGCGCACCGCTCTGGCGGTCGGGGTCTCGACCCTGACCCTGGCGGCGATCGCCGCCCCCGCCCTCGCCCAGGACGCCAACGACTTCACCATCGATGAGCTGGTGATCACCGCCGAGAAGCGTGAGCAGGCCCTGCAGGACGTTCCGGTCGCGGTGTCGGCCTATACCTCCAACCAGCGCGACGTCATCGGGATGAGCAACATCCAGGACTTCGTGAACTTCACGCCGGGCATGAACTATTCCGGCACCGACCGGGTGTCGCTGCGCGGCGCCGGCCGTAACACCTTCTACGTCGGCAACGACCCGGGCGTGGCCGCCTACACCGACGGCTTCTATTCCGCCTCGTCGTCGGAACTGTTCAAGTCGCCGCTGTTCGTCGAGCGCACCGAAATCCTGCGCGGTCCCCAGGGGACCCTCTACGGCCGCAACGCCATGGGCGGCGCCATCAACACCATCTCCAAGCGCCCGTCCGACCAGTTCGGCGGCGAAGTCCGCCTCGCGGTGGGCAACTACGAGCGCACCAAGATCGAAGGCCTGGTCTCGATCCCGGTGGCCGAACGCCTGCGCTTCTCCATCGGCGGCAGCCAGGACTGGCAGCGCGACGGCTTCATCAAGAACATCGGCCCGGCCAATGACGGCGGGACCATCAAGCGCACCTATTTCGAAATCCAGGCCGAGGCCGAGCTGGGCGACAACACCACCGCCTGGCTGCGCTACTCGCGCTCGAACTGGGACGACACCACCGGCGTGGGCGACCGACTCTCCAACCTGGTGACGCCTTACGACACCACCCGCGTGTTCCAGCCGATCGGCGGCCTGCTGCCCAACCCGCAGTTCGGCTACGGCGTCGCCAACCCGGGCGTCACCGATCCCTACAAGCAGAACACCAACCGCGATGGCTACGGCCAGTTGCGCGGCAATCACGTGCTGACCACTCAGGTCACCTACGACCTGGGGTGGGCCGACCTGAAGTACATCGGTGGCTTCCAGCAGTACAACTACCGCACCGGCGGTGACTATGACGGCACCAGCCGCACCGCGGCGATCACCATCCCGGGCATGGCGGTCCCCTACTTCCCGGACCAGACCACCGACTTCGACGAGAACAAGCGCTACTTCTCGAACGAGGTGAACCTCACCTCCAACAGCGACGGCCCGCTCTCGTGGATCCTCGGCCTCTATCAGTACCATGAGGAATACAAGCAGCGGATCCAGCTCGGCTCGCCGCAGCAGTCGCAGCTGGCCACGCCCCTGACCCTGACCGGCACGCCCGCCGCCCCGAACCCGCTGCGGAACTTCGTGGACCAGAACGCAGTCCTTGAATCCAAGGCCTGGGCCGTGTTCGGCCAGTCGACCTACAAGTTCAACGACGCCTGGGCGGTCACCGGCGGCCTGCGCTACACGGTCGACGACAAGGACGGCTTTGAGACCCAGCGCCTGATCATCCAGTCGCCCTCGATCGCCTCGGGCGCAGCGGCCTTCGACGTCTCCAGCGATATGGACCCGCTGACCCCCGGCGTGCAGAACTTCCGCAGCCTGTCCGACAGCTGGAGCGCCGTCACCGGCACCCTGAACCTGGACTGGACCCCCGACCAGGACACCCTGGCCTACGCCAAGTACAGCCGCGGCTACAAGTCGGGCGGCTTCCTGCTGGGCACGCTCGCCCCGCAGCCGAAGGCCGACCAGGAGTCCGTCAACGCCTACGAGATCGGCCTGAAGAAGACCTTCAACGGCCGCTTCATCCTCAACTCGTCGATCTTCTACAACGACTTCAAGGACCTGCAGCTCAACCTGTCGCAGCTCAACGCGACCGGCACGGCGGCGGCCTCGAACTTCGTGAACGTCGACGCCAAGGCCTGGGGCGTCGAGCTGGAAGCCCAATGGCGTCCGATCGAGCCGTTGCAGATGATGGCTTCCTACGGCTATCTCAACACCGAGATCACGCGGGGTTGCTGCTTCTATGACCCCGCCGATCCCTCGGCTCTGCTCCCGGGCGCCCAGCCCAACGGCGGCTCCGCCACCACCAATGGCGTCCTGCTGGTCTTCCAGGACCTGAAGGGCAGCCAGCTCTTCCAGTCGCCGGAAAACAAGTTCGCGTTCAATGCCAACTACACCTTCGACTTCGCCCCGGGCTCGCTGATCCTGTCGGGCACCTACACCTGGACGGACTCGACGATCTACCAGCCCTTCAACGACCCGGCGTTCGAGGTGCCGGCCTACGGCACCGGCGACCTGCGGGCTCTGTGGAAGGACGCCGACGACAAGTACACGCTCATCGCCTCGGTGAAGAACGTGACCGACGAGCAGGGCTTCACCTCGACGGGCTCCACCAACCCGACGGCGGTGTTCGGCAATCCGAACCCTGGCCTGGTGGTCGGCGGCACGCCGTACCTGCGCCAGACCGGCGTCTCGATCTCGCGCGGCCTGATCGCGCCGCGCACCTACAGCCTGGAACTGCAATACAAGTTCTAGGATCTGGATGACGATCCCGGCTCCCAGGAGCCGGATTTTCACCTGGAAATTTAAGGGCGGCGGAGCAATCCGCCGCCCTTTTTCTGCGCGCCTGTCAGGGAATTCCGGCGCGTGCGACCTATTGCAGCGCTTACAACTCTCAGTCTGTGACCTTAACGTCTCTGCAAGCGCTTACGCGCATTCTGGGCATAGTTCTCCCCGCGCCGGCTGTTCATGTCCCTGCCAGACTTTTTCTTCGAACGGATCACCAGCGAAATCCATCAGCAGATGGAAGGCGTGCTGGCGCTTGCCGAACGTCTGGCCCGCCATCCCCTGGGCGCCGACGCCCAGGCCTGCGTCGCCGGTGTCAGCGAGGCCGCGGCCTGTGTGCGCCAGATTCTCGCCTCCAGCGCCGACCTCAAGGACGCCGCCACCCAGGGCATGGCCTTCAACCCCGCCCCCAAGCGGGTGCGTGAACTTGCCGACGAGATCGAGGGCCGCTGGGGCCAGAAGGCGGCCAAGTCCGGCGTCACCCTGCTGGTCTCCTATGACGGCGCGCCGGAGATGACGGCGCTGATCGATTCCGACCGGGTCATGCAGGCCTTCGACGGCTTCATCTCCCAGGCCCTGGCCGGCGTCCGCCACGGCGCTGTGGAGGCCACCCTGCGCGCCCATCCGGCCGGGGACATGGTGCGACTGGAAGGCCGCGTGCGCGGCGGCGGGGAACGCAGCGTCGGCGACGCCCTGGATATCCAGGAGATCGAGGCGCTGTTCGGGCTGGAGACCGCCCTTTCGGTGGCCGTCGGCCGCCAGATCGTCGCGGCCCTGGGCGGGGACGTCCACACCGAGGCCAACGCCGGGGCCGGAGAGACCCTGGTCTTCGAATTCAGCGCCCCTACCGCCGTGGAAAGCAACGGCGAGGCCGAGCCCGACAATCTCGACGCCCAGCAGCGCGCCGCCCACATCCTGGTGGTGGACGACAACGCCACCAATCGCATGGTGGCCGAGACCCTGTGCGAGATGTTCGACTGCACCTCGGAGTCGGCCGTCGACGGCGTGGAGGCCGTGGAGGCCGCCCGCACCGGCCGTTTCGACCTGATCCTAATGGATATCAAGATGCCCCGCATGGACGGGGTCATGGCCACCCAGGCGATTCGAGCCCTGCCGGGCGCCGCGGGCCTGGTGCCGATCATCGCGCTCACCGCCAACGCCGACCCGGAGGACGCCGCGGGCTACCTCGCAGCGGGCATGAACGGCGTGGTGGAAAAGCCCATGAAGCCCGAGAACCTGTTGAAGGCCCTGCAGGAAAACCTCGGCGGCGCCGCCGAAGAGTCGGTCGCCGCCTAACCTCGCCCCGCCGGTCTCCACCGGCCCGGCGCGCCGTATACGGACACTGGCCTTGGGCGCCGACCTGGAGGATGCTGACCGAAAATCCGGGGACGAGACGCCATGTCATCCTTCTATAGCCGCAGGATCCTGCCAGGCCTGCTGACCTGCGCCTGCTCCTCGCCGCCCATGATGAAACAGCGGACCAAGGTTGTCCCCCGCGCCAGCGGACGGGTGCTGGAGCTGGGGATCGGCATGGGGCTCAACCTGGCCTTCTACAACCCGGCGGCCGTCACCGCGGTGGTGGGGGTCGATCCGTCGCCGGAGCTGCGGGCCCTGGCCGAGGCCGCGCCCCGGGCGCCCGGCCTGGTCGTCGAGGTCGCAGAGGGAACCGCCGAGGCCCTGCCCTTCGAGGACGCCAGCTTCGACACTGTGGTCTGCACCTTCACCCTCTGCTCGGTGCACACGCCGGCCGCGGCCCTGGCGGAGGCCCGCCGGGTGCTGAAGCCCGGGGGCGAATTCCTGTTCTGCGAGCACGGCCTGGCCCCCGACGCCGACGTCGCCAGATGGCAGAGGTTCTGGGACCCGCTGTGGAGCCGCATGGCCGGGGGGTGCCACATCATCCGGCCGGTGGCCGCCGCCCTTCCCGCCGCAGGGCTGAAGGTTGACTGGCTGGAGACCATGTACCTGCCGGGCACGCCGCGCATCGCCGGCTGGAACGAGTGGGGCCGCGCCGTGGCCGCCTGAAATTTGCGCTTGCCCACGCATCGGCGGATCGCGCTAAGGTAGAGCTTCGTGACGCGTACCGGCGTCGGCCTATGGGGGCGATGATGGCGGCGCCGAGCATTTCCGAGATCACCAGCGTCCTGCTGTACGACGAAGGCAACGTCTGGAACGGGACTCCGATCACCTTCAGCTTCCCCAAGGCCGGCAGCGCCTGGCCGGGCTATGCGGTGGACGACGAACAGGCCAACGCCGACTACGGAACCGTCACCGACGCCCAGGCTGCGGCGATCCGGACCGCCCTGCAGGCCTGGGACAAGGTCATCGCGCCCAGCCTGGTGGAGACCGACGACGTCGCCAATACGGGCCAGATCCGCATCACCTTCACCGACGTCAACGACTTCACGGCAACGAGGAAACCACCGCCTTCGCCTATCGCCCACCCCAGCCGGGATTCGGCCTGGCGCCGTGGCAGGGCGACGTCTGGCTGGACGAGACCTTGAAGACCGCGAGCTTCGCCCCGGGCTCCGGGGGATTCGAGACGGTGCTGCACGAGGTGGGTCATGCCCTGGGCCTGCAGCATCCCTTCGGACCGGGCGCCACCCTGCCCGCCGGCTACGACAACGTCCGCTATACGGTGATGGCCTACGACTACCCGCAGGACACCTTCTACGTCACGATCGAGCCCGTCGACGGGGTCAACCGGCTGGTGGGACGGCCGGTTGAGCCCTCCACCCCCATGGTCTTCGACATCGCCGCCTTGCAGGCTCGCTACGGCGCCGATCCCACCACCGCCCTGGGCGACACCACCTACACCTGGTCCCAGGCGACCCCCATCCTGCAGGCGATCTACGACGCCGGCGGAAACGACACCTTCGACCTGTCGACCCACAGCCGCTCGTCGATCATCGACCTGACGCCGGGCGCCTATTCCTCGATCGCCTATTATTCCGCCCAGGCCCAGGCCGACTATTGGGGCGGCATCTACCCGAACTCCGCCGCCACGATCGCCGAGTTCATCATCGACCCGGAGACCTACACCTGGTCCGACAACCTGGGCATCGCCTATGCGACGGTGATCGAGAACGTCCTGGGCGGGTCGGCCACGGACACTATCCTGGGCAATGACGCGGCCAACTATCTGAACGGTGGCGGCGGAAACGATTTCCTGCGCGGCTTCCTGGGAGACGACAGCATCGTCGGCGGGGCCGGCTTCGACGACACCCACGGAAACCAGGGTAACGACACCGTGCGCGGCGGCGACGGCCACGACTGGGTGGTGGGCGGCCAGGGCAATGACATGCTCTACGGCGAGGCCGGCGACGACCTGGTCTATGGCAATCTCGGCGCCGACACCCAGGAGGGCGGCGACGGCGTCGACTGGGTGCGGGGCGGCCAGGCCAATGACAGCCTCTCGGGCGGGGCCGGCGACGACTGGATGTCCGGCGACCTCGGCGACGACACTCTCAGCGGCGGCCTGGGCGCCGACACCTTCCGCACCTGGGGCGGCACGGGAATCGACCGGATCACCGACTTCAGCCGCGCCCAGGGCGACCGGGTGCAACTGGACGTCGGAACCGCCGCCACCGCCTCCCAGGTCGGCGCCGACACGGTCATCGACATGGTGGGCGGCGGCAAGATGATCCTGGTGGGGGTCTCCATGGAGACCCTCGACGGGGCCTGGATCTTCGCCGGCTGAACCGGCCCTTGCCTACCGGCTGACGCCGGCCGCGCGGCACCCCTGGGTGAAGGCGCTCAGCATCGCCGGCGGCGGGGCGTCATAGGGTCCGAACTGCGTGGCGCCGTAGGATCCCTCGATCACCTTGGCGGTCTGCATCACGGTCAACAGGTCCTGGGTGATCGGCCCGGCCGCCTGGAGGCCCGCGGACCCCGCCAGGGATTCCGGGGTCACGGCCAGGGCGAAGGGGGCGCCATCGAACCCCACCGACAGCCGGTCCTCGCTGGAGATCGGGATGATCTGCTCCACCGCCACCTGGAACACGTCCGGATCACGGGCGCAGCTCAGGCGGATGGGCGGGGTCTGCGCACTGGGCGCGGCGGGCGCATAGCTCAGCGCCATCCCGGCGCCGGTGACGATGGACGACCACCGGGAGGCCGACGGCTCCGGCGCCGGGGGCGCCGGGGGCGGAGCCGGGTCGCACGCGGACAGGGCCAGCAGGGACAGGAGGGGGAACAGGGCTTGGATGCGCATGGGCATGCCATAGCACACCAGCCCCGCGCGGCGACGACCTGCGCCGACAACGGGACTGACCTCCGCCGAGGCGCCCGGATCTTCCACAGCCGCCGGGGTCAGACCTTGGGTTTGGGCGCCTTGCGCAGCTGTTCGGCGCGGTGGTCGCGCTCCTTCTGGATTTCCTCCTCCGAGACCAGGTCGGCGAACGCCTCCGGCTCCGCCAGGGGGCGGAGCTCCAGCGCCCCACTGGAGAGGGGAACCCGCCGCGCCCAGGCCAGGGCCTCGTCGGTGTCCTTGCAGTTGAGGATCCAGTAGCCCGACGCGAGCTCGGAAACATTGTCGAAGGGCCCGTCGGTGACAATCGCCTGGCCCAGGCCTTCGAACCGGATCCGCTTGCCGGCGGCGCTGGACTGCAGGCCCGCCCCATCGAGGAGGACGCCGGCGGCGATCATCTCGTCGTTGAACCTGCCCATGTCTGCCATCAGCCGCTCGACGTCGGCGGGCATCTCGCCGCGCTCGGACTCAGGCGTCGCCTTGACGATCAACAGGAAGCGCATCGGTTCATCTCCTCGGGACGCCATGGGTCGCCCAAGTATGACGGATGACGCGGGGCGATGCCGACACCCGCTTGCGAGTTCGTCCGCGAGCGCCGACCGTGGATGGTCAATGTGCAGGGAAATATCCGCGGGTGGTAGCTGGAGGCGGGCTCGAACCGCCGACCTGTGGGTTATGAATCCACCGCTCTAACCAACTGAGCTACCCAGCCATGGGCCACCCGCGGAGGCGCGGGTTATAGGGTGGGATGTTCGCCGCTTCAAGCGGCTTGGGTGCGGCGCAAAGCCCGGCTAGAGTTGCGGCTCATATGAGCGTGCTCCACCTCCTTGGAACGGCCGGCGAAGGCGGCGCGGAGACGTACTTCGTCGACCTCGTGTCCGGCCTCGCCCGCGCGGGGGTCAGCCAGGCCGCCGCCATCCGTCCCAACGTCAATCGGCAGGCCGCCCTGGCCGCGGCCGGCGTGCCCGTCGGGACCTTCCGATTCGGCGGCCCCGTCGACATCCTGACCAAGCCCCAGGTGGCCGGCTTCGCCCGCCGCAACGATGTGAAGCTGGCCCTGGCCTGGATGAACCGCGCCGCGCGGCACACGCCCAAGGGACCGGTCCGCATCGGGCGGCTCGGCGGCTACTACAATCTCAAATACTATCGCGGCTTCGACGAGCTGGTGGCCAATACCGAGGACATCGCAGAGTGGATCGTCGGCCAGGGCTGGCCGGCCGGCAAGGTGCGCTGCATCCCCAACTTTGCGGCCGTGCCGCCCGAGACCGCGCCGGCTGACCGCGCGCCGCTGAACACGCCTGCCGACGCGCCCCTGTTGCTGTCCATGGGCAGGTTGCACGACGCCAAGGCCCACGATGTCACCCTGCAGGCCCTGACCCAGATTCCCGGCGCCTTCCTGTGGATCGCCGGCGTCGGGCCCCAGGAGGTCAAGCTGAAGGCCATGGCCGCGGCCCTGGGGGTCGCCGACCGGGTGCGCTTCCTGGGCTGGCGCACCGACGCCTCGGCCCTCTATCGGGCGGCCGATGTCTGCGTCTTCCCCTCGCGCTACGAGCCCCTGGGCAATGTGGTGATCCAGGCCTGGGCGCACGGCCTGCCCGTGGTGGCCGCCGCCAGCCAGGGCCCCGCCGCCCTGATCGCGGACGGCGACGACGGCCTGCTGGTCCCCGTCGATGAGGCCGAGGCCCTGGCCGCCGCCATCGCCCGCCTGCTGGCCGATCCCATGCTGCGCATCCGGCTGGTGCAGAACGGGTCTGACCGGGTGGAGGCGGAATTCTCCGAGGCCGCCGTCGTCGCCCAATGGCGGTCGCTGTTCGCCGACTACGGAGCCGCCTGATGTGCGGCATCGCCGGCGTGCTGCACGGGACGGCGTCTGCGCGTCCCATGATCGAGACCCTCACCCATCGCGGCCCCAACGGGGTGCGGACCGAGCAGGTGCGCGGCGGCTCGGTGGCCCACGCCCGGCTGTCGATCATCGACCTGGAGGGCGGCTGGCAGCCCCTGCACGCGGCGGGCGGCACGGTGATCGGCAATGGCGAGATCTACAACTATGTCGAACTGACCGCCGATTTCGGGCTGGCCGACGCGCTCTCCACCGGCTCAGACTTCGAGCCTCTGCTGCACCTCTACGCCCGGGAGGGGCCGGCCGCGTTCCAGCGGCTGCGGGGCATGTACGCCTTCTGCCTGATCGGCGCCGACGGCCGCACCTGGCTGGTGCGCGACCCCTTCGGCATCAAGCCGCTCTATGTGCTGGAGCAGGACGGCGCGGTCTATTTCGCGTCGGAGCCCCGCGCCTTCGCGGCCCTGCTGGACGCCGAGCTGGACGAGGACCGGGCGCGCGAACTGCTGGCCTTCAACTACACCCTGACCGGCGAGACCATCTTCAAGGGCCTGAAGCGCCTGGCGCCCGGCGAGATCGTCGAGGTGGTGGACGGCAAGCTGCAGCCCTCGACGCGACGCTCCGTCCTGACGCCCCCCCCCGCCCGCGTCGCAGGCGATGAGGCGGTGTTGATCGACCAACTCGACGCCGTGCTCGAAGACAGCGTCCGGGTCCACCAGCGGTCGGATGTGCCCTACGGTCTGTTCCTGTCCGGCGGGATCGATAGCGCGGCGATCGCCACCCTGATGTCGCGGCTGAACGCCCGGCCGGTCACCGCCTTCACCTGCGGCTTCGACGCTCCGGGCGCCAGGGACGAGCGCGCACAGGCCGAGCGGGTCGCCAGGGCGCTGAACCTCGACTGGCGCGAGACCCGGTTCGACGAGGCTGACTTCTGGCGGATCCTGCCGCAGGTCGCCTGGGCCCTGGACGACCCCACCGCCGACTACGCCACCCTGCCGACGTACAAGCTGGCCGAGGCGGCCAAGGGAACCCTGACGGTCGTGCTGACCGGCGAGGGCGGCGATGAGCTGTTCGGCGGCTACGGCCGCTATCGCAAGGCCCTGCGCCCCGCCTGGCTGGGAGGTCGTCCCGCTGAGCCCCGCCCCGATGACGCCCAGGCCCTGGCCCGCTGGCGCGCCCAGGCGAGGCCGCCCGCCGGCCTCACCCGCCTGCAGCAGGCCCAGTGGGCCGACATCGCCACCTGGCTACCCAATGATCTGCTGCTGAAGCTGGACCGCTGCCTGATGGCCCACGGCCTGGAGGGGCGCACCCCGTTCCTCGATCCGCGCGTCGCCGACTTCGCCTTCCCCCTGCCCGACCGGTTCAAGGTCCGCGGGCGCTATGGCAAGTGGCTGGTGCGCAAGTGGCTGGAGCGGGTCTGTCCCGCCGCCGATCCCTGGGCGCGCAAGCAGGGCTTCACCGTCCCCGTCGACGCCTGGATCGCGCCCCGCGCCGCCGACCTCGCCGAGCGGATCGGCAAGGTCGCGGCGGTGCGCCGCCTGCGGACGCCGCAAGCCGTGCGCGCCACCTTCGAAGGGGGCGGCGCTGAGCGCTGGCCCCTGCTGTTCTTCGCCGTCTGGTCGCTGATCCATCTGGAAGGGGCGTCTCCTGACGACGCCCTGCGCCAGGTCGCCGGAACGATCTGACCGTCCCTGCTATTCTGCTGAAAACCCCGGAGACTCCCATGCGTATCCTGCTCTTCACCGCCGCGGTGGCCGCCCTCATCTCCGCCTGCGGGCCCACCCAGGCGGCGCCCGGCGCGCCGGTGGAAACCCGCGCCCCCAACGGCAAGGACCAGGTTCCGGCCTTCGCGGGCCAGACCCGTGCGCCGGAGGTCAAGGCCGGGGTCGAGTACGAGGTCAAGACCGTCGCCGAGGGCCTGGCCAATCCCTGGGGGATCGCCTTCCTGCCGGACGGCAAGATCCTGGTGAGCGAGAAGCCGGGCCGCCTGCGGATCGTCGGCGCCGACGGGGCGCTGAGCGAGCCGGTGGCCGGCCTGCCCGCCATCTACGCCAAGGGTCAGGGCGGTCTGCTGGGCCTGGCGGTCGATCCGGCCTTCGCCACCAACGGCCTGATCTATTGGAGCTATGCCGAGAGCCCGGCCGAGAAGATGACCAACACCGCCGTCGCCCGCGGCAAGCTGGTGGTGGCGGCTGACGGCCAGGCCAAGGTGGAGAACGTCCAGGTGATCTATCACCAGGCGCCCTCCCTGGAGTCGGTGCAGCACTATGGCGGCCGCCTGGTGTTCGCCCCCGACGGCAAGCTGTTCGTGACCCTGGGCGACCGCTCGGTCCTGCCGGGCCGCGTGCAGTCGCAGAAGATGGACAGCGCCATCGGCAAGCTCGTGCGCATCAACGCCGACGGCTCGATCCCCAAGGACAACCCCTTCGTCGGCAAGGCCGGCGCCCGGCCGGAGATCTGGTCCATCGGCCACCGCAACGTCCAGGGCGCGGCGCTCAACCCGGCCACCGGCAAGCTTTGGACCACCGAGCACGGCGCCCGGGGCGGCGATGAGCTGAACATCCCCGCCGCGGGCAAGGACTATGGCTGGCCCACCATCACCTATGGCGTCGAGTACCAGGGCGGCCCCATCGGCGGCGGCCTGACCGCCAAGGAGGGCATGGAGCAGCCGATCTACTACTGGGACCCGGTGATCGCGGCCTCGGGCCTGGCCTTCTATGACGCGGCCCTGTTCCCCAAGTGGAAGGGCAGCCTGTTCGTCGGCGGCCTGGCCGGCAAGTCAGTGACCCGCCTGACCCTCGACGGTGAAAAGGTGGTGGGCGAGGAGCGCATAGCCACCGAGCTGAACGAACGCATCCGCGACGTGGTGGTGGGCCCCGACGGCGCCCTCTACCTCGCCACCGACAGCGCCGAGGGGCGGATTCTGAAGCTGGTCCCGAAGAGCTGATTTAGACCCCGCTCACTCTCCACGTCATCCCGGCTCTCCGCTTCGCTGCGGCCGGGATGACGGCCTGTTAGGCCGCCACCTTCGCCAGGTCGTCGCGGGCCGCCGCGGCGATCTGGAAGGAGCGCAGGCGGGCGGTGTGGTCGAAGATCTGCGAGGTGACCATCAGCTCGTCGGCGCCGGTCCGCGCCACGAACTCGGCCAGGCCTGCGCGCACCGTCTCCGGCGAACCGATGATCGCCTGGGACAGGGCCGAGGCCAGCCCAGCCTGGGCCATGGGATCGAGGCGCTCGCCATAGCCCTCCACCGGCGGCGGCAGGGGACCGGGCTGGCCGGTGCGCAGGTTGACGAAGGCCTGCTGGATCGAGGTGAACAGGAACCGGGCCTCCTCGTCGGTGGGTGCGGCGACGATGTTCAGGCCCAGCATGACGTGCGGCTTGTCGCTGTACTCCGAGGGCTGGAACTGGGCCCGGTAGAGGTTGATAGCCTGCATCATCTGGGCTGGCGCGAAGTGGCTGGCGAAGGCGAAGGGCAGGCCGAGGTGCGCGGCAAGCTGCGCGCCGAACAGGCTGGACCCCAGGATCCAGACCGGGACGCGGGTCCCCTCCCCCGGCACGGCGCGGATCGCCTGGTTGGGGGCGGCGGGCTCGAAATAGTGCAGCAGCTCCATCACATCCTGCGGGAACTGGTCGACGTCGC
>JAZKFM010000136.1:0-6308 GCA_040386415.1 Pseudomonadota bacterium | reverse complement strand
CGGCCAGGACCGCGTCGGCCGGCCACCAGAGGTGGCTGGCGATCAGCAGGGCCACCATCGCCCCGCCATAGAGACAGGCCCAGGCCTGCTTCAGACCAAACAGCAGGAACTCATAGGCGAAGGCGTTGAGCCTCGAGCGCGCCGCCCAGGGACGGACGGCCAGGTCCATCGCCGCCACCCGGCCCTTGATCCAGTCCTTCAGACTCATGCGGTGACGCTAGCGCGGCGGGCCTGATCGGCGCCATATGCCGCCATGGCTAAACCGAGTTTCCCCACAGCGACCTCCAAGGACATCCTCGAACGCGGCGACCTGCTCGCCCCACGGTTCGACGCCGCCGGTCTGATCCCGGCCATCGCCACCCATGCGGAGACCGGCGAGGTGCTGATGCTGGCCTATATGAACGCCGAGGCCCTGGAGCGGACCCTGGCCACCGGCGAGGCCCATTACTTCAGCCGGTCGCGCAATGAGCTCTGGCACAAGGGCGCCACCAGCGGCCAGATCCAGCTGGTGGAGGAGGTTCGCATCGACTGCGACCAGGACGCCATCCTGCTGAAGGTGACGCCGGAGGGTGACGGCGGCGCCTGCCATACCGGCTTCCGCACCTGCTTCTACCGGGTGGTGGAGAACGGCAAGCTGAAGGAACGGCTGCCGTGACCATCGTCCAGGCGCTTCTGGCTTTCACAGTGGCGGCTGGACTCCTGACCCTGACGCCGGTCCTGGACACCGCGCTGATCCTTCGCACCGCCGCGGTTGAGGGGCCCAGGCGCGCGGTCCTGGCCATGGTGGGGATCCTCGCCGGCTGTTTCGTCTGGGGCGGTCTGGTCGCCGTGGGCCTGGGCGCGGTCCTCCAGGCCTCGGCCCTGGCCTTCAACATCCTGAAGTGGGCTGGCGCGGCCTATCTGATCTGGCTGGGGATCGGGCTGATCCTGCGGCCCCGCGACAGTTTCGAGGTGGCGGACGCGCCGGCCATGAAGGGCGGCGACACCGCCTGGATGCGGCGCGGGTTCCTGTCCAACGTGCTGAACCCCAAGATGGGCGTCTTCTACGTGTCGTTCCTGCCGCAGTTCCTGCCTGCGGGCGTGCCGGCCGCGCCCTTCATGCTGCTGCTGACCACCATCCACGTCCTGCTGGGGGTGCTGTGGCTCTCCCTGCTGATCGCCGCCACCCAGCCGATCGCCAGGGTCCTGAAGCGCGGCGCCGTGGTGCGCTGGCTCGACCGGGCGACCGGCGGGATGTTCGTGGCCTTCGGCGTGCGCCTGGCCTTCGAACGCCGCTAGACTTCCACGGGCGCTGACAGGCCGCCCTGTTCCGGCGTCACCCGATAGGTCTTCACGATGCGGCTCTCGTAGGTGGGCTCGGTGATATTGGAGACCGCCATCAGGTCCGCCTTGGCCTCGGTGGGGGTAAGGGTCAGCAAGAGGAAGCCCTTGGCCTTCTGATCACAGAACACCACCTCCTTGTTAGCCTGCGCGAACACCTCGCCGATCGGGAAGGCCGGCAGGCTGTCGCCGCCGCCTGGGCTGGTGATGGCGGTGGTCCCGAGCTCAACCCCTGCCCGGGTTCCGGCACCGTCGAAGAGTTCGTTGACCCAGAAGGCGTGGCTGTCGCCCGCGAGCACGATGGCCCGGGCCTGAGCGGCCTTCACCGCCGCATAGACCCGCTCACGATCCACAGGATAGCCGTCCCACATGTCCAGACCGTAGGGCAGGCCCATATTCGCGAAGTCCCCAAGCCGGGCGACGCGCTTGCGAGCGGGCTCCGAGGAGGCGGCGAGGGCCTTAGCGTAGGCCGCTTCCCCCATCTCCTTGCGGGGGCTGGGGATGCCGATGCGGGCCATCAGCACCTCGTTGCCCAACACCTGCCAGGTGCGCCCCGCGGCCACCGAGGCTTTCAGCTCCGAGGCGAGCCAGGCTTCCTGCTGCTCGCCCATCATCCGACGATAGGGGTCGGCCAGCTTCCTGCGGAAGCCGGCCAGGTCGGGCTTGCCGTCGGGCCCGTTGAGGTCCCGGTCATAGCTGAGCTGGCGGTCGCGGGCGGTCAGCCGCGTCTCCAGCATCACCAGGCTGGCGAGGTCGCCGAAGTGGAAGGTGCGGTTGATGGCGAACCCGCCGTCCGCCGGCTCCCGGATCGGCATCCACTCGTAATAGGCCTTGATGGCCGTGACCTTGCGCTCGTTCCAGGCGCCCTCATCGACGGGGGTGTGGTTCTCGGCGCCGCTCGTGAAGCTGTCGTTGGCGGTCTCATGGTCGTCCCAGACCACGATCCAGGCGGCGCGGGCGTGGGCGGCCTGAAGCTGGACGTCGGACTTGTACTGGGCGTGCCGGGCCCGGTAGTCGGCCAGGCTGACGATCTCATGGTTGGGCTCGTGGGGCCGCTGCCAGGCGACCTTGCTGTCCATGCCGTACGAGCCCGGACCGCCGTACTCGTAGATGTAGTCCCCCAGGTGGATCACGGCGTCGACGCGGGCTAGGGCGGAGATGGCGCTGTAGGCGTGGAAGTAGCCATTCGGGAACAGCGAGCAGGAGGCGACGGCCAGCACAACATCGGCGGTCTTGCCCACCGGAAGCGTGCGTGTCCAACCGGGCGGCGAGACCACACCGTTGGCCTCGAACTCGTAGCTGTATTGCACCCCCGGCTTCAGGCCGCCGACATCGACCTTCACCGTGAAGTCGCGGGCGGCGCTCGTCACCCCCTCCCCGGTCAGGGTCTTCACCCGCCGGAAGAGGCCCGGTTTGCCGGTCGGGGTGATCCGCCAGCGATAGGCGATCTCGCCGGTGGTGGCCTGCGCCGGGGTGATGCGGGTCCAGAGGATCACCCGGTCGGCCAGGGGGTCGCCCGAGGCGACACCGTGCTTGAAGGCGACCGCGCCTGCGTAGCGCGCCGGCGCCTGCGCGAAAGCCGGTGTGGCCAGGCCCGCGCCAAGGAACGCCAGGGCCGAACGCCTATTGATGGTCATGGTGTTTCCCCGCTCGCGTGATCTCGATTGCGCATGCCATAGAGCAGGGAGTTACGACAGGAGCATGAGATGTCCAGCGAAGGCCTTCACGTCCCGCGCGAGAAGCTGTCCAAGAAGACCCTGAACATGCACTACGCCATCTCCTCGCTCATCGAGGAGCTGGAGGCGGTGGACTGGTACCGGCAGCGCGCCGACGACTGCGATGACCCCGAGCTGAAGGCCATCCTGCTGCACAATGCGCACGAGGAGATCGAGCACGCCGCCATGGCGCTCGAGTGGATCCGACGCAACGACGATCAGTTCGCCGAGCAGCTCAAGGCGTTCCTCTTCACGGAGGGGTCGATCACCCACCACGAGGAAGACTCGAGCGAGAAGAGCGGCCTTTAGCGCCGCTTGATCCGGGTGAAGATCAGGGCGCCCCTGGCCCGGGCGGCGGGCTCGTCGCAGGTCCCGCCGAGGTTCGGAGAGGCCTTGAGCAACGCCTCTTCGGTCAGCAGATCGGACCAGCGGGTGGCGGCCACGCAGACCGCGCCGGTGGGGCCCCAGCCCGCCTCGAAGATGTAGTCCGGGTTGCCGACGCTATCGTGGCGCTGGACGCCTGCGATGTCGGCCACGTCGATCTCGGTGCCGTTCTTGGTGTGGGGCGCGCCGTCGCCGCGGTAGTCGGCCCGCACGGTCTGCTGGCAGGTGCGGTAGAAGTCGGCCAGCGGCCGCCCGTCCGGCGTCTCGCCCCAAGGGTCATAGCCCCAGAGCACGCACTTGCCCTGCGAGCCGGAGGTGCAGGCCAGGAACCAGGTGTTGGGGTCAGCCACGAACCTGTAGCCGTCCCAGCGGCCTCGCAGGGGGAAGCCCGCGCGGCGCCCGAAGGCGTCGGGGTCGCACATGCTCAGCCATTCGCCGGACTTGGGATCGCGGCTGGAGAGGGTATGCAGCAGGATCGCGGCGTTCTCCTTGGCGGGCGTCACCGCGTCGATGCGGACCTGGGTCACCCCGCCCTTGCCGTCGTCGATCTCGAACACCGCGCCCACGAGGTCGGGCGAGGCCAGCCGAGCGGCGGCGGTGGTGACCACGAAGGATGTGCCTTCCACCGCCAGCCCGCCCGTCGGAGCCGCCAGGGCGGGCGGCGCGACCAGGGCCAGACCGAGGGCGACCAGGGCGGTGAGGCGCATCATCGAAACATCCTTCTCAAACGAAAGAGGCGGGCCGGAAGGCCCGCCCGATCCGGTCTGGCCAGGTGACCCTAGCGCAGGGCGACGCGTTCGCCATTCGGCAGCACGATGGCGCGCAGGCCGGCGGTGCAGGTGTGGGCGGCGGTGGGTTCGCAGACATCGACCGCGACGCCGTTCAGGGCCTGGCCATTCCACTTGATGTCGTTGAACTGGATGCCGTTCAGGGTGAAGCCATTGAACCTCACCGTGTTCAACGTCACGCCATTGAGGGTGACGCCGTTCCAGGTGATGCCGTTCAGCGTCCGACCGTTGAGGGTCAGGCCGTTCAGGGTGACGCCGTTCAGGGTGACACCGTTGGACTCGGTGGCCGCTTGGGCGGGGGCGGCCAGCGTCATCGACAGGGCGGCGAGGGCGGCGAGGGAGAGCAGGGTCTTCTTCATGGCGGTTCCTCCTAAGTGGCGGGCCAGTCCCGCCGCGTTGTTGGAGGGCTTCTAGCCACCGCCTCGCCATTCGCTCAGGTGCACCGGCGGACAGCGGCGTACGCATCGAAATGCAACCGTCGATGCATTTCGATGTGCGTGCGCGCCAGGGGGACCCAGAGAAGATCGGCGCGCGGCGGCCTGCGCAACGTCCCCGGCGACCTCACGGTTGCGTGGTCGCCCAGCCCTGTGGGACTGTGCCCCATGCCGACACGCCCCTCTCGCGAAAACCCCTCGACCCCCCTGGCGCGCGGCGAGATCGGCAGGACATGAGTTTCGTCGAGGACGAGGACGTCCCGCCCGGCGAGACGGTCAGCTTGACCCTCGCCGCCGAACACGCGGGCGGAAGGCTGGACAAGACCCTGGCCGAGCACCTGCCGGATCTGTCGCGCGCCCGCATCCAGGCGCTGATGGCGGCGGGCATGGTGAGCCGCGAGGGAAAGGTGCTGACCGACACCTCCGCCAAGGCCCAGGCCGGCGACTATGAACTGCTGATCCCGCCGCCGGAAGCCGCCGAACCGCAGGCCGAAGCCATCCCCCTGACCGTGCTCTATGAGGACCCCTACCTGATCGTGGTGGACAAGCCCCCCGGCATGGCGGTGCACCCCGCGCCGGGAACCCCCAACGGCACCCTCGTCAACGCCCTGCTCCACCACTGCGGCAGCTCCCTGTCGGGCATCGGCGGGGTGGCGCGGCCAGGCATCGTCCACCGGATCGACAAGGAGACCTCGGGCATCGTGGTGGTGGCCAAGAGCGACGCCGCCCACCAGGGGCTCTCGGCTCTGTTCGCCGCCCACGACATCGACCGGGTCTATGTGGCCCTGGTGCGCGGCGCGCCGTCGCCGGCCAAGGCCACCATCGTCACCCAGATCGGCCGCTCCTCCACCGACCGCAAGAAGATGGCGGTGCTGAAATCCGGCGGCCGCGAGGCCATCACCCACTATTCGACGCGCACGGTCCACGGCCAGCAGAAGAAGCCCCAGGCCGCGCGGCTGGAATGTACGCTCGAGACCGGCCGCACCCATCAGATCCGCGTGCATCTGGCCTCAAAGGGCAGCCCCTGCCTGGGTGACCCGGTCTATGGCTCAGGCCCGCCAACGCCCGCCGTGCGCGAGGCCATCGCCCAGGCCGGCCTGACCCGCCAGGCCCTGCACGCCGCGGTGCTGGGCTTCGTCCACCCGGTGACCGGTGAGACCCTGAGGTTCGAGAGCGCCCTGCCGCCGGACATGGCCAAGCTGGAAGCTTTGCTCTCAGCCCTGTGAGAAAGCTTGCGGACCGGGCGCCTTGATGGCGCCACGGCGCAGGAATAGAAATACCTGAGTTGAGCAGTCGGACTTACAGGTCGTTCCTCCCGACGCCCTTCCGCAGTCGAAACCCGATACCTATCTAGTTGGTTGAGGGGGCGGACGGACGCGCGCAGACCATGCGCGGCGACCCAGATGTCCGGGAAATAGGGGATTTGATCCATGGCCACGAACGCGCTGTCCGTGATGTCGCCCGATGGCGGCCTGAGCCGGTATCTCACCGAGATCCGGAAGTTTCCGATGCTGGCCAAGGATGAGGAATTCATGCTGGCCAAGCGCTGGAAGGAACATGAAGACCCGGAGGCCGCCCATCGCATGGTGACTTCCCACCTGCGCCTGGTGGCCAAGATCGCCATGGGCTATCGCGGCTACGGCCTGCCGATCGGGGAAGTGATCTCC
>JAZKFM010000135.1:0-5220 GCA_040386415.1 Pseudomonadota bacterium | reverse complement strand
GACCCCCTGGTTGAGGTCCCCGACACCGATGCAGCTTCTGGGCTGGTCCTGATCGAGGCCACCCCGGAGGGCGTCGCCACCGTGACCCTGAACCGCGCCGCGCGCCGCAACGCCTTCGACGACCACCTGATCGCCGCCCTGCACGAGGCCTTCGAGACCCTGCAGGGCGCCGAGGGTGTGAGGGTGGTCTTCCTGCGCGGGGCGGGCGGAACCTTCAGCGCCGGCGCCGACCTGGACTGGATGCGCGAGGCCGCCGATCGCAGCGAAAGCGACAACCGCGAAGACGCCTACGCCATGGCCAAGATGCTCAAGAGCCTGTGGGACATGCCGGCCCTGACCGTGGCCCTGGTGGAGGGCGGCGCCTACGGCGGCGGCGCGGGTCTCGCCGCCACCTGCGACCTGGCCGTCTCCACGGCGGACGCGAAGTTCAGCTTCTCCGAGGTGCGCCTGGGCCTGATCGCCGCCACCATCAGCCCCTATGTGGTCGCCGCGGTGGGACCGCGCACGGCGCGCGCCCTGTTCGCCACCGGTTCGGTGTTCGACGCCGCCTATGCCGAAAAGGTCGGCCTGATCACCGAGGTGGTGGCCGACACGGCGGGCCTCGACGCCGCCTGCGCCCGTATCGCCACCGAGATGATGGCCTGCGCCCCCGGCGCGGTCGCCGACTCCAAGAAGCTGGTGGAGGATGTGGCCTACAAGCCCATCGAGGATGTCATGGAAGAGACCGCCAAGCGCATCGCCCGCACCCGGGTCAGCCCGGAAGGGCAGGAGGGCGTCCGCGCCTTCCTCGACAAGCGTAAAGCCTCCTGGGTCGTTTGATCGCCCGCTGGCAGGACTCTCCACGGCCAACTAGGATCGCGGCATGATCAGTTCCGTGCTCGTCGCCAATCGTGGAGAGATCGCCCGCCGCGTCTTCAGGACCGCCCGGCGCATGGGGATCGCCACCGTGGCGGTCTATTCGCAGGCCGACGCCGACGCGCCCCATGTGCGCGAGGCCGACCAGGCCGTGCTGATCGGCCCGGCGGCGGCGCGCGAGAGCTATCTGGTGGGCGAGAAGATCATCGCCGCCGCCCTGCAGACCGGCGCGCAGGCGATCCACCCCGGCTACGGTTTCCTCTCCGAGAACGCCGCCTTCGCGCAGGCGGTGATGGACGCCGGCCTGGTCTGGATCGGGCCGCCGCCCGCCGCCATCAACGCCATGGGTTTGAAGGACGCAGCCAAGTCCCTGATGCAGAAGGCGAATGTTCCCGTCACGCCCGGCTATCTCGGTGATGATCAGTCTACGGAACATCTGCAGGCGGCGGCGAAAGATATCGGCTACCCCGTCCTCATCAAGGCCGTGGCCGGCGGCGGCGGCAAGGGGATGCGCAGGGTCGACCGGCCCGAGGACTTCGCCGCCGCGCTCGCCTCCTGCCAGCGCGAGGCCGCCGCCAGCTTCGGCGACGCCAAGGTGCTGATCGAGACCTACGTCACCCGGCCGCGCCATATCGAGGTGCAGATCTTCGGGGACAGCCACGGCAATATCGTCCACCTGTTCGAGCGCGACTGCTCCCTGCAGCGCCGCCACCAGAAGGTCATCGAGGAGGCGCCGGCGCCGGGCATGAGCGACGCGGCCCGTGCGGCGGTCACAAAGGCTGCGGTCGCGGCCGCCAGGGCCGTGAACTATGTCGGCGCCGGCACGGTGGAGTTCATCGCCGACGCGAGCCACGGTCTGAAGGCCGACCGCATCTGGTTCATGGAGATGAACACCCGCCTGCAGGTGGAGCACCCGGTCACCGAGGCCGTCACCGGTGTCGACCTGGTGGAGTGGCAGTTCCGCGTCGCTTCGGGCGAGCCCCTGCCGCTGACGCAAGGCCAGATTCAGCTGAACGGCCACGCGGTGGAGGCCCGGCTCTATGCCGAGAACCCGGCCGCCGGCTTCCTGCCCTCCATCGGGGTGCTGGAGCACTTCGTGCTGCCTGAGGGCGTCCGCGTCGACACCGGGGTGGAGGAGGGCGGCGAGGTCAGTCCCTTCTACGACCCGATGATCGCCAAGCTGATCGCCCATGCGCCCACCCGCGAAGGAGCCAGCGACCAACTCGCCCAGGCCTGCGCCGAGGTGGAGATCTGGCCGGTGAAGACCAACGCCGGCTTCCTGGCGCGCTGCCTGGACCATCCGGAGTTCATCGCCGCCGAAATCGACACCGGCTTCATCGAGCGTCATCTCGAGGATCTGGCGTCCACGCCCGCCCCCTCGGACGAAATCCTGGCGGTGGCCGCCGCCGCGGCCCTGGCCGAGGGCGATGACGATCAGGCGGGTCCCTGGACGGGCCTCACCGGCTTCCGCATGAACGCCGCGGCGGAGACGACGGTGCGCCTCTTCCTCGACGGCCAGCCCATCGACGCCCCCTTGCCGGAGGGCGACATCGAGGCCGACATCCTGATGACGGAGGACGGCGAGGTCGTGGTCTTCGAGGGCGGCGAGACCTATGTGCTCGCCACCCGGCCGCCCCTGCGCGACCTCGACGACATGGCCGGCGACGCCCAGGTGCGCTCCCCCATGCCGGGCAAGGTGGTGGCCGTCGCGGTCTCCGTGGGCGACGCCGTGGTGCGCGGCCAGCCGCTGCTGACCCTCGAGGCCATGAAGATGGAGCACGCGCTCACCGCGCCCTTCGACGGCGAGGTGGAGGCCCTGACCGTCTCGGTGGGCGACCAGGTCAGCGAGGGCGTCACCCTGGCCCGCCTGAAGGCCGCGACCTGATGGCCCTGCACATGCTGCGGCTCTGCGTCGGCTGCGACACCATCGAGGACCTGCTGGCCTATCACCCCGACGACAGCGAGCCCTGGCTGCTGCATACCCGGATGAGCCCCAAGCGCGCCGATGAGCTGCTGGACGGCGGCTCTCTCTACCGGATCTTCAAGGGCATGATCCTCTGCCGCCAGCGGATCCTGGCGGTGCGCACCGTGGGGGAGCATCCCAACGCCCGTTGCGAGATCACCCTGGACCCGGAAATCATCCGCGTCGCCCCCACGCCGCGCCGGGCCTTCCAGGGCTGGCGCTATTTCGATCCCAAGGACGTGCCGCCGGACCTCGACACCAGCGCCGACGGCGAGATCCCCATGGAGCTGGCCCGGCAGCTTCGCGAGGCGGGGGCCTGGTAGCGGATTCGGCGGTACCAACGGCTTCGCCCACATAATCATCGTCATCCCCGGGCTTGGCCCGGGGACCCATGATCTCCGCCTCGCCGCAGAAAACGCGGCGCACGCCAGAGATCATTGCTGGACGACGGAGATCATGGGTGACCGGGACAAGCCCGGCCATGACGATCAAAAGAGGGAATAGTGCCGGTGAGAAGGGCGCACTACACCGCCATGTTGTCGATCAGCCGGGTCTTGCCGAGGATGCCGGCGGCCAGGATGCGGGCCGGGCCGATGATGGGGCCGGGACCAAGGTGGGCCAAATCGGCGGCGTCGCGCACCTCGAAATAGTCGATACGGGAGAAGCCGGCCCGTTCCAGGGCCGCGCGGCCGGTGTTCTCCACCCGCTCCACCGGGGTCCCGGCCCGCAGGCGCTCCACGGCGTCGCGCAGGGCGGCGGCCAGGCTGGGGGCGGCCTCGCGCTCGGCGGGCGTCAGGTAGGCGTTGCGCGACGACAGCGCCAGGCCATCCTGCGCCCGCGCCGTGGGGGCGCCGATCACCTCCACGGGGATGTCCAGGTCGGCCACCAGCCGCTTGATCACCTGCAGCTGCTGATAGTCCTTCTCGCCGAACACCGCGACGTCGGGTCCGCACTGCAGGAGAAGCTTGCTCACCACGGTGGCCACGCCGGCGAAATGGCCCGGCCGCGCCGCGCCGTCCAGGGGTTCGGAGACCCCGCTGACCGTCACCGTGGTGGAGAACCCCGGCGCGTACATCTCCGTCACGGTCGGCGCGAACAGCAGGTCGCAGCCCACGCTCTCCAGCAGGGCCGCGTCCTTGGCCTCGTCCCGCGGATAGGCGTCGAAGTCCTCATGCGGCGCGAACTGGGTCGGGTTGACGAAGACGCTGGCGACCACCCTCTGGGCGCGGGTCTTGGCCAGGGTCACCAGGGACAGGTGGCCTGAGTGCAGCGCCCCCATGGTGGGAACCATGCCCACGCTCTCGCCGACCTTGCGCCAGGCGGCGACCTGGCTGCGGAGGTCGGCGACGGTGCGGACGATGGGCAGCGGCATGGGGGAGGCTCCGTCACGAAAGGCGGGCCGCTTATGACTTTGAAGTGGGCATCCGTCCACAGGCGGCGGCGCCTGCCGCGTTGACGGGGCGGGGGTGGCGGCATCACCTGTTAACCAATCGAATCAGCGCGACGACGCTGGCTGAGATGGCGTGGAGTTTAAGAACTATGTCCCAACCCAAGGTCATTGTGGTCGGCAACGAGAAGGGTGGCGCGGGCAAGTCGACGCTCGCCATCCATATCGCCACGGCCCTTCTGCACTCCAACGCCCGGGTCTCGGTGCTGGACCTCGACCTGCGCCAGCAGTCCATGGGCCACTTCTTCGCCCACCGCGCCGCCTGGCTGGCCGCCAATGGGGTCACCGCCCCGATGCCCGTCGAACACCCGCTCAGCGCTGACCTGGCCAAGGCCTCCGACGAGGAGGCGCTCGCCCGCTTCGAGGAAGCCTTCAACGCCGCCGAGGCCTCCGACTATATCCTGATCGACACGCCGGGCGGGGACACCGCGGTCAGCCGCGCGGCCCACGGCATGGCCGACCTGATCGTCACCCCCATGAACGACAGCTTCGTCGACTTCGACATGCTGGGCGTCGTGGACCCCGTGACCCTCGATCTGAAGCGGCCCAGCCTCTATTCCGAGACCGTCTGGAACAGCCGCAAGATCCGCGCCGCCGCCTCGGGCAAGTCCATCGACTGGGTGGTTCTGCGCAACCGACTGGCGCCCACCGAGGCCCGCAACCGCCGCCGGGTGGACGAGCGCGTCCAGGCCCTCTCGCGCCGGGTCGGTTTCCGCGTCGGACCGGGCCTGCGGGACCGGGTGATCTACCGCGAGCTCTTCCCCTTCGGCCTGACCATCGCCGATCTGTCGCCCACCATCCGCCCCGTGGCCATGTCGCTACAGCACGTGGCCGCACGCCAGGAGCTGCGCGCCCTGGTGGGGTCGCTTGGCCTGGACGTGGGCGATGAGCTGATGGCCGCCCAGTAGTGACCTATATCGCGCTGGGCTGCGTGATCCTGGCGCTGCTGATGTGG
>JAZKFM010000134.1:0-3436 GCA_040386415.1 Pseudomonadota bacterium | reverse complement strand
GTCCGCCGCCGTCTCCCGCGACGCGAGGGTGGAGGAGGGGGCGACAATCGGCCCGGGCGTGGCCATCGGCCAGGGCGCCCAGATCGGCCGGGGCTCGGTCATCGGACCCAACACCGTCATCGGCCCCGGGGTCACCATTGGCCGTGACTGCGCCATCGGCGCCAATGTGAGCATCCACTGCGCCCTGCTGGGCGACCGAGTGAAGATCCTGGCCGGCGCCGTCATCGGCGAGGCCGGCTTCGGCGCGACCGGAGGGCCCACAGGCGTGATCGACATCCCGCAGCTGGGCCGGGTGATCCTGCAGGACGGGGTGACGGTCGGCGCCAACACCTGCATCGACCGCGGGGCCTATGAGGACACCGTCCTCGGGGAGAACACCAAGATCGACAACATGGTGCAGATCGCTCACAACGTGCGCGTCGGCCGCAACTGCGTGATGGCGGCCCACACGGGGATTTCGGGCAGCGTGACGATCGGGGATGGCTCGGCGTTCGGCGGCCGGGCTGGGGTGGCGGACCACGTGATCATCGGAGAAGGCGCCCAGATCGGCGCGGGCGCCGGTGTTCTCCGGGACGTCGCCCCCAAGGCGGTCGTGGGCGGATACCCGGCCATGCCCATGCGACAATGGCTGCGCGAAGTCGCCTGGCTGACCAAGGCGGCCGCCGTGCGCCGTCGGGAGGAACCTGATCAATGAGCCGCAAGGCCCCCGTCAACGAGTCTCCCACCGAGATCGACATCACCGAGATCGTGAAGCGGATCCCGCATCGCTATCCCTTCCTGCTGGTCGATCGCTGCGAGGACTACAAGGCCAGTGAATCCATCGTCGGCATCAAGTGCGTGACGATCAACGAGCCTTTCTTCCAGGGCCACTTCCCCGACTATCCGGTCATGCCCGGCGTGCTGATCATCGAGGCGCTGGCCCAGACCGGCGCAGTGCTGATGTCCAAGTCCCTCGAGGTGGACGTGGCCGGCAAGACCATCTTCTTCGTCTCGGTGGACAACGGCCGCTTCCGCCAGCCGGTGCGGCCGGGCGACGTCCTGCGCCTGAACGTCAAGGTGATCCGCGCGCGCGGTGACCTCTTCAAATTCCAGGGCCAGGCCATGGTGGGCGACAAGGTCGCGGCCGAATGCGAGTTCGCCGCCATGGTGGTGGCCACCCAATGAGCATCGAGATCCATCCCACCTCCATCATCGCCGAGGGCGCGGTCCTGGGCGACGGCGTGGTCATCGGCCCGTTCTGCACGGTGGGGCCCAATGTCCGGCTCGGCGCCGGGACCCGGCTGGTCTCCCATATCGTCGTGGACGGCCATACCGAGCTCGGCACGGGCAACACCGTCTATCCCTTCGCCCTGCTTGGCGGCCCACCTCAGCACACCGCCTACAAGGGCGAGCCCACCAGGCTGGTGATCGGCGACCGCAATCTCATCCGCGAGCACGCCACCATGAACGTCGGCACCGTCAACGGCGGCGGCGTGACCAGCGTCGGCTCCGATGGCCTGTACATGATCGAGAGCCATGTCGGTCACGACTGCAAGGTCGGCGACAACGTGATCCTGACCAAGCAGGCCACCCTGGGCGGCCACTGCCAGATCGGTGACTTCGTGATCGTCGGCGGCCTGGCCGCGGTCCATCAGTTCACCCGGGTCGGGCGCCACGCGATGATCGGCGGCCTGGCGGCCGTGGTGAAGGACGTGATCCCCTACGGCTCGGTCTGGGGCAACCATGCCCACCTCGAGGGGCTGAACCTGGTGGGGCTCAAGCGCCGGGGCTTCAGCCGCGAGACCATCAATACGATGCGCGCCGCCTATCGCATGCTCTTCGCCGACGAAGGCACCTTCCAGGAGCGCCTCGACGACACCATCGAGACCTATGCCGGGTCCGAGGAGGTCCGCGAGATCATCGACTTCATCCGCGCCGACGGCAGCCGCCCGCTCTGCCTGCCCGAGCGCGAGGTCTAGCCGTCCTATGCGCAAGCTCGGTCTGATCGCCGGCGGCGGTACGCTGCCCCTGGAGATCGCCGAGCACTGCGAGCAGGCCGGCCGCGCGGTGTTCATCGCCCGGCTGAAGGGCTTCGCCGAGCCGCAGCTGAACCGCTTCCCGGGCGCGGACGTCGGCCTGGCGGAGATCGGCAAGACCATCAAGGCTCTGAAGCGCGCCGGTTGCCAGGCCGTTTGCCTGGCGGGCAATGTCAGCCGGCCGGACTTCAAGACGCTCAGGCCTGACCTCCGCGGCCTGGCCATGCTGCCCGCCGTCATCGCGGCCGCGAGACATGGCGACGACGCCCTGCTGCGGGTGGTGCTGAACGAATTCGCCAAGGAGGGCTTCACCATCGAAGGCGCCCACGAGGCCAAGAGCGATCTCACCCTGCCCGCGGGCGCCCTTGGCGCCGTGTCGCCGGGTCCGGAGCACCAGGGGGACATCGACCGCGCCTTGCTGGTGGCCCGCGAGATCGGCCGTCTGGATGTGGGGCAGGGCGCCGTGGTCTGCGACGGGCTGGTGCTGGCGGTGGAGGCGCAGGAGGGCACCGACGCCATGCTGCGCCGGGTGGCTCACGAAATCCCCACCGCCATCCGCGGAACCCCCGGCGCCTATCGCGGGGTGATCGCCAAGGCGCCCAAGCCGATCCAGGAGACCCGGGTCGACCTGCCCACCATCGGCCTGGCCACCGTCCAGCGGGCCGCCGCCGCCGGCCTGGCGGGCATCGTGGGGGAGGCGGGCCGGCTGCTGGTGCTGGACCGCGAGGCGGTGATCGAGCTGGCGGATGAACTGGGGCTGTTCATCTTCGGGGTGGAACCGTGAGCAAGCCGCTCTGCGTAATGCTGGTGGCCACCGAGGCCTCCGGTGATGATCGGGGCGCGGGCCTGGCCAAGGCCCTGCGGGCGCGCCTGGGCGACAAGGTGCGCTTCATCGGCACAGGCGGCGCCCAGATGGCCGCCCAGGGCGTAGAAAGCCTGTTCGACATCGCCCAGCTCTCCATTCTCGGCGTCGTGGACGCGCTCGCCGTCTACCCCCGCGCCATGAAGCTGGTGGACCAGACAGTGGCGCTGGCCGCCCGTGAGAAGCCCGACGTCGTGGTGCTGATCGATTCCTGGGCCTTCAGCCTGCGCGTCGCCCACCGCCTGCGGAAGATCGACCCCTCCATCCCCCTGGTGAAGTACGTCGCCCCCCAGGTCTGGGCGTGGCGCAAGGGCCGCGCCAAGGTGTTGGCCGGCGCCGTCGACCACCTGCTGTCGATCCACAGCTTCGACGCCCCCTATTTCGAGGCCCACGGCCTGGCGACCACCTTTGTGGGCAACGCCGCCCTGAAGGTGGACTTCTCCAAGGCTGATCCCGCGCGTCTGCGCAAGGAGCTCGGCATTTCCCCTCAGGCCCCGGTCCTGCTGGTTCTGCCCGGCAGCCGCCCCAGCGAGATCAACCGGGTGCTGCCACCCTTCGG
>JAZKFM010000133.1:0-4154 GCA_040386415.1 Pseudomonadota bacterium | reverse complement strand
TCCCCGCGGAAGCGGGGACCCAGGCTTTTTCTCTGTCCTGAAGCCTGGAGCCCGCACGACCTCAGCGAACCAAAACACCTGGGTCCCCGCTTTCGCGGGGATGCGCGGCGCTATGGGGTCACCAACGCCTTCAGCACCGGCGGCACCGCGCGGCTCTTCTTGTCGTCCAGCGGGAAGTCGTAGACTGCCGTGGAGCCGTAGCGGTGCGGGGCCTGGGGATCGTGGCGGCGCTTGTCGAAAGCCACCACGCGGGTGCCCAGCTTGAAGGCCTCTTTGATGTCGTGGGTGACCATCAGGATGGTGAGCCTGTGCTCGGTCCAGAGCTCGGTGATCAGACCGTGCATGTCGAGACGCACGCCGGGGTCCAGGGCGCCGAAGGGCTCGTCCAGGAGCAGGATGCGGGGCCGGGTGATGAGGGCCTGGGCCAGGGCCAGCCGCTGCTGCATGCCCCCCGACAGCGCCCGGGGATAGGTCTTGAAATTGTGCTCCAACCCGACCCGAGCCAGCAAGGCCTTGGCCGCCTCGCGCGCCTGTTTTCTGGCCTTGCCGCCCAGTCGGCCGCGCAGGGGGGAGCCCGCGCAGTCCAGGCCGAAGGTGACGTTGTCGAGCGCGTTCATGTGCGGGAACACCGAGTAGCGCTGGAAGACCACGCCCCGGTCCGGACCCGGCTCTGGCGAGAGAGGTTCGCCGTCCAGCAGGATCGAGCCGCGGGTCGGCGCCTCCTGTCCGAGAGCCAGGCGCAGGAAGGTGGACTTGCCGGCGCCCGAGGGGCCGATGATCGAGACGAAGGCGCCGTCGGCGACGTCGAGGTCGACCTTCTCCAGGACGATCTTGGCGCCGTATTCGACCCAGACATTGCGGAAGGACAGCACGCTCATCGGACGTTCCGTGGCGGGTGGGCCCAGGCGAAGCTGGTGCGGCTCCAGGCCTGCAGGGCCAGGTCCATGATCACCGCCAGCAGCGAGATCCAGACGACGTAGGGCAGGATGATGTCCATGGCGAGGTAACGGCGGACCAGGAAGATCCGGTAGCCGAGGCCGACGTCCGAGGCGATGGCTTCGGCCGAGATCAGATAGACCCAGGCGGGGCACAGCGAGAGCCGCAGGGAGTCGATCAGCCGGGGCAGGGCCTGGGGCAGGGCGACGCGGAGCAGGGTCAGCCAGGTGGAGGCGCCCAGGGTCTGGGCCTTGACGATCTGCTCTTCGGGAATGGCCGCCACGTGGGTCGCCAGATCGCGGACCATGACCGGCGTGATGCCCACGAAGATCAGCACGATCTTGGAGGTCTCCCCCAGTCCGAAGACGATGAAGAGTATGGGCAGGACCGCGATGGGCGGGATCACCGAAATGGTGGCCACAAGGGGGCCGAGACTGGCTCTTACATAGGGCAGCAGGCCAATAGTGAGGCCCAGGACCAGGGTGGTCCCTGCCGCCAGCCCGACCGCGACACCCAAGCGCTGCAGGCTGGCCTTGGTGTCGGCCACCAGAGGCACTTCACCGGTGCGGGGGTCGGCCTCGAAGGCCATGGTCTGGATGCCGGCGGCCATGGCGGCCGGGATCGGGGTGATCTTGTCGCGGGGATTGTCGGTGTGCCGCGCGGTAGCGACCACCAGGTAAAGCAGGACCAGGGCCAGGATCGGCAACAGGCCCAGAAGGAGGCGACCCCCGACACGCGGCCGCGCGTTCAGCAGACGGCGCATCGGAAATCGCCTCCTTGGGTAAGCGTTACAGAGCCGGGCCTAGAGCTTGCCGTCCGCGGCCATCTGGACCCAGGTCGGGTCGAAGCGCAGCTTCACGTTCTTCGGGTCGCCCAGGATCTTGCCGCCCGGGAATTCGATGCCGATGTCGTCCACCGACTTGGCGCCTTGGCCAAACAGGCCGGCGGTGAAGCTGAACTTGCGCACCTTGTCATTGGCCGCGACCAGGTCGGGGCTGGTGGTGGCCGCCAGCGCCGCCTTGGGATCGTAGTAGAGGTAGGTGGTCTTCAGCTGGCTCTCGTAGCCGGCGAGGTCGGTGCCGGAGATCTTGGCCATGGCTTCGCGCGCGGCCTGACCGGCGGCGTCCTGCTGGTTCATCAGCATGGTGGTCTCGTACCAGATGCCGGCCAGGGCCTTGGCCAGGTTCGGATTGGCCTTGGCCACCTCGGTGGAGATGATCAGGCCGTCGAGGATCTCGCCGGGGATCTTGGAGCTATCGAACACTTCCTTGGCGCCCGGCAGCTTCTTGATCTCGGTCAGCTGCGGGTTCCAGGGCACGACGGCCTTGGTGTCGGGCGCCGAGAAGGCGGCGACGATGTCGGCGTCGGAGGTGTTGACCACCTTCACGTCGGTCATCTTCAGGCCGGCGCTCTCCAGCCCACGGGCCAGGAGGTAGTGGGAGACGGAGTTTTCCACCAGGTTGACCGGACGGCCCTTGATGTCGGCGAGCGTCGCGCCGCCCTTGAGGACGATGCCGTCATTGCCGTTGGAATAGTCGCCGATCATCACGAAGGTGGTGTCCTTCCCGGCGGCGGCCGGAATGGTCAGGGCGTCCATGTTGGTGGAGGTCACCGCGTCCAGCTTGCCGGCGGTGAACTGGTTGAGGCTTTCGACATAGTCGTTGACCTGCACCAGCTTGATGTCGACGCCGTACTTGTCGGACCACTTCTTCACGATGCCGGCCTGCTGGGCGTAGGGCCAGGGCATCCAGCCGGCATAGATGGTCCAGCCGACGGTGTAGGTCTTGGCGGCGGGCGCCGCGGCGGTCGTGGTCTCCGTCTTCGGGCTGCAGGCGGCGAGCGCCAGCCCGACAAGCGCCGCCGTCGCGGCGACTTTCACTCCGGTAAGCCACTTGGTCATATCGATCCCCTGTTCCGCAGACCGGCCCTCGCCCGTCTTTCGAGCGATATTACTGAGTGCGCAGATCGTAATAATCCACGGCTCCGGCGCGTGGGGCGCGGAGAGGGGGCAAGGCGCCGCAAAACTACGCAGCGAGGCGCCAGGATGAGCGTCCAGGCATCAATCGGCGGCCCTTCGCCGCTCGCCCGCCAGCAGGGTGACTGAGTACGAACCGATCAATTGGTAATACGCGCGACGCCTGGAGGCCGACGATGACCCGCAATTTCCAGACCGTGCCGGTGGTGGGTGTCGCGGGCCTCGGTTCGCCCGATCTCGCCGACCGTCAGGCGGTGGCCGACGCCCTGGGACGCGCGGCGCGGGAGGCGGGCTTTCTCTATGTCACCGGCCACGGCCTCGACCCGGCCCTGATCGCCAACCTGCTGTCCGCCGCCCAGCGCTACTTCGCCCAGCCGATAGACACCAAGCTGCCATCGTACATTGGGCGCTCCACCAACCATTCCGGCTACGTCCCCGAGGGCGAGGAGGTCTTTCCCGGCGGCAAGATCGACAGGAAGGAGGCCTATGACATCGGCCTCGACCTGCCGGCGGGGGATGAGCGCGCGCCCATGATGGGGCCGAACCTCTGGCCCGACGACGAGGGCTTCAAGAGCGCGGCGGCCGCCTACTACTCAGCGATCTCGGGTCTGGCCCGGCGGCTGTTTGGCGGCTTCGCCCTGGCGCTCGGCCTGCCGCAGGACGCCTTCGAGGCGCATCTGACCTGTCCCCCCAGCCAGCTCCGCGTCATCCACTATCCCTTCGATCCCCACGCCGAGCCGGACCAGCAGGGCATCGGCGCCCATACCGACTATGAGTTCTTCACCCTGCTGCACGGCACCGCGCCGGGCCTGGAGGTGATGAACGGCGAAGGGCGCTGGATCGACTGCCCGCCCATCCCCGGCGCCTTCGTGGTCAATATCGGCGACATGCTGGAGGCCTGGACCAATGGCGAGTTCGTCGCCACCTCCCACAGGGTCCGCAAGGTGGGCGAGGAGCGCTACAGCTTCCCGTTCTTCGCCACCTTGGACTACTGGACGATCGTCGAGCCGCATCCGGCCTTCGTCAGCCCCGACCGTCCGGCCCGCTACCCGCGCCTTGTCTCGGGCGACCACCTGATGGCCCAGACCATCGCGACGTTCGGGTATCTGAAGGACCGCCGCGAGGGCGGCTCGGCGACGCCGGTGTTTGGGCAGGAGGCGAAGGTCATCTAGCTAATTTCCTCACCCATTTATGGGGGAGGGGGACCGCCGATAGGCGGTGGAGGGGGCGCGACCGGACTCTG
>JAZKFM010000132.1:0-6876 GCA_040386415.1 Pseudomonadota bacterium | reverse complement strand
TCATGCCCAACACCCAGGCCTTCAACAACACCGGCCAGCCGGCCATGACCGTGCCGCTCGCGTGGTCGAAGGGAAATCTCCCCATCGGCCTGCAGTTCGTGGGGCGGATGGGGGACGAGGCGACCCTGTTCCGCCTGGCGGGTCAGCTCGAGGCGGCCAAACCCTGGTTCAACCGTCTTCCGTCGATTTGAAATCTATTCAACGGGTTATGAGCAATAATTCAATTCGGGTGTGAGGGCCTGGAGTCAGGACTACCACTTCACGTGGCGCCCAAATCTGCGACACGGGCTCGCCGCTGCAGGAACAGGTAGGCTCCGATCACCCCGGTGGCCACCAGGCCGATCAACAGGGTGGAGACCGCGTTGATCTCCGGGCTGACCCCCAGCCGCACCTGGCTGTAGATCCGCATCGGCAGGGTGGTGGCGCCCGGCCCCGAGGTGAAGCTGGCGATCACCAGGTCGTCCAGGGAGAGGGTGAAGGCCAGCATCCAGGCCGCCGCCACGGCCGGCGCGATATTGGGCAGGGTGACGGCGAGGAAGGCCTGGAGCGGCGTGCAGCCCAGGTCACGGGCCGCCTCCTCCAGGGCGCTGTCGAAGTTTACCAGCCGAGCCTGCACCACCACGGTGGCGTAGCAGAGGGTGACCGTGGCGTGGCTGACCGTCACCGTCCAGAAGCCGCGCGGCAGGCCAATGGCCACGAACAGCAGCAGGAGCGACAGCCCCAGGATCACCTCGGGCATCACCAGTGGCGCGTAGATCATGCCCGAAAACAGCAGCCGACCCCGCCCCGACCGCACGAGGGCGACCGCCGCCAGGGTGCCGAGGATGGTCGCCAGGGTCGCCGAGATCAGCCCGACCCGCAGCGTCACGCCGAGGGCGTCCAGCAGCTGGTCGTCCCGCAGCAGGGCCGCGTACCACTTGGTGGAGAAGCCGCCCCAGACCGTCACCAGGCGGCTGGCGTTGAAGGAGTAGATCACCAGCAACACGATGGGCAGGTAGAGGAAGGCCAGCCCGGCCGCCACGCAGACCCGGTTGAAGGTGGAGGGCCCCTTCACTGGCCGGCCTCCATCATCTTCTGCTGCTGGCGCTGATACAGCACGATGGGGATCACCAGGGTGGCCAGCAGCACGATCGCCACCGCCGAGGCGGCCGGCCAGTCGCGGTTGGCGAAGAACTCCGTCCAGATAGTCTTGCCCAGCATCAGGGTGCCCGAACCCCCCAGCAGGTCGGGGATCACGAACTCCCCAACCATGGGAATAAAGCAGAGCAGGACGCCGGCCCCGACGCCGGGCAGGGAAAGCGGGAAGGTCACCCGCCAGAAGGCCTGGGCCGGCGTGCAGCCGAGGTCGGCGGCCGCCTCCAGCTGGCTCTGGTCCTGCTTCTCCAGCACCGCGTAGAGCGGCAGCACCATGAAGGGCAGGTAGGCGTAGACCAGGCCGACATAGACCGCGGTGTCGGTGTTGAGGATGTTCAGCGGCCCGAGACCCACCTGGGCCAGGGCGGCGTTCAGCAGGCCCTGCGGCTTCAGCAGCGCGATCCAGGCGTAGACCCGGATCAGGAAGCTCGTCCAGAACGGCAGGATCACCGCCATCAGCAGGGCCAGCCGCTGCGAGGGCGGGAACCGCGACATGCCGTAGGCGATGGGATAGCCGATGATCAACAGCAGGCCGGTGGCCACGGCGGCGAACTTCAGGCTCGACAGGTAGGAGGCGACATAGAGGCTGTCGCTGGTGAGCCGGGCGTAGGTTTCGAAGTCGAGCGCGGCGAAGAAGGCCCGCACCCCCTCGATCCCCGCGCTCCAGTCGACCCGGGGCGCATAGGGCGGCATGGCGAGCGCCGTGTCCGACAGCGACAGCTTGGCCACCAGGAAGAATGGGAACAGGAAGAAGACCCCCAGCCACAGCAGAGGGGCGAGGGCGGCCAGGCCTGTCCGGGGCCTGCCGCTCACTGCGTCAGCACCACGGCGGCGTCGGGGGTGAAGGTCAGCCAGACCGCGTCGTCGCAGGCGATGGGGCGCGCCACCAAGCGGGAAGAATTGGCGCGCGCGGCCCGCACGGTTCGCCCGCTCTCCAGCTCCACGACATAGGTGGTCCAGTCGCCGAGATAGCCGTAGTCGGCCACCTTGCCGGCCATCCGGTTGGGGCCGTCCCTCGGCGGGTCGAGGTGAAGCTGGATCTTCTCCGGCCGCACGCCGAGCCAGGCGGTGGCGCCCACGGCCACGGCGTCATCCTCCAGGGCCTCGAACCCGGCCGGGCAGTCGGCGGTGGTCATCTTCACCAGTCTGCCGTCGGCGGCCGTGACCGATCCCTCGAACAGGTTCACGTCGCCAATGAAGTCGGCCACGTAGCGGGAATTGGGGGTCTCATAGACCTCGGCGGGGCGGCCGATCTGCACGATCTGGCCCTCGCGCATGACCGCGATGCGGTCTGCGGTGACCATGGCCTCTTCCTGGTCGTGGGTGACGATCAGGAAGGTCATGCCCAGCCGCTGCTGCAGGGCGATGAGCTCGAACTGGGTCTCCTCGCGCAGCTTCTTGTCCAAGGCCGCCAGGGGCTCGTCCAGCAGCAGCATCTTGGGGTTGGGAGCGATGGCCCGGGCCAGGGCGACCCGCTGCCGCTGGCCGCCGGAAAGCTGATGCGGCTTGCGCCGGGCCAGTCCCTGAAGGCGAACCAGGTCCAGCATCTCCACCACCCTGTCGGCGATCTGGTCTTTGGGCATCCCCTGCTGCTTCAGGCCAAAGGCGATGTTCTGTTCGACCGACAGGTGGGGGAACAGGGCGTAGGACTGGAACATCATGTTCACCGGCCGTTGGTGCGGCGGCCGGCCGGCCAGATCCTGGTCGGCCAGGGTGATGCGTCCGGCGTCCGGGGTCTCGAACCCCGCCAGCAGCCGCATCAGGGTGGTCTTGCCGCAGCCCGACGGGCCAAGCAGGGCGAAAAACTCGCTCTCATAGATCGAGAGCGAGACGTCGTTCACCGCGATCTCGGTTCCGAACCGCTTAGTTACGCCCTCGAACCGCACAAGCGGCTTCAGGGTCGGGTCGGTCCAGGGCGCGAAGCTGGAGCGGACAGCGCCGATGTTGAGGCGCTGCCGCCGCGAGGTGGTCATTGGCCCGTCTGCACCCGGGTCCACTGGCGGTTCACGTCGCGCAGCAGGGTCTGGTCCTTGCTGGCGGTGACGAACAGCGTGTGAAGCTGGTCCGGCGTCGGATAGACGTTGGGATTGTCCCGCACGGCCGGGTCCACCAGGGCGGTCGCCGCCTTGTTGGCGTTGGCGTACTCCGTGAAGGTCGAGGCCCGGGCGATCACCTCCGGACGCAGCATGTAGTTCAGGAATTTATAGGCCGGGGCGTCCTTGGGGATGGTGAAGACGTCGAACCAGACCTGGCTGCCTTCCTTGGGGACCACATAGTCGAGCTGCACCTTGTCACCGGCCTCGGCCGCGCGGCTCTTGGCCTGCAGCATGTCGCCGGAATAGCCGATGGCGATGCAGATATCGCCGTTGGCCAGCGCCTCGATCGACTGGGAGGAGTGGAACTTGCTGACATAGGGGCGGGCCTTCAGGAACATCTCCGTCGCCGCCTTGTAGTCGGCCAGGTCGGTGGAGTTGGGGTTCCGGCCCAGATAGTTCAGGGCGACGGCGTACATGTCCTCGGACGCGTCGAGCCAGTAGACGCCGCAGTCCTTCAGCTTGGCGAGGTTCTCCGGTTTGAAGACCACATCCCAGCTGTCGATGGCCACGCCGGGCAGGCGCTTGGCGATGGCGCCCTTGTTGTAGCCGATGCCGATGGTGCCCCACATGTAGGGCACGGCGTACTTCGCCCCGGGATCGAAGGGCTCCATGTATTCCATGATCTCAGGCCAGAGGTTGGCCAGCCCGTTCAGCTGGGCCTTGTCCAACGGCTGGATCGCGCCGGCTGAGATGTAGCGCGGGACGTTGTGGTTGGAGGGGACCACCAGGTCGTAGCCGGTGTTTCCCTGCAGCACCTTGGTCTCAAGAACCTCATTGGAATCAAAGGTATCGTAGACGACCTTGATCCCCGTCTCCTTGGTGAAGTCGGTGAGGATGGCGGGGTCGATATAGTCCGACCAGTTGTAGATATGCAGGGTCTCGTCGTCGCCCTTGCCGCAGGACGTAAGCACCAACGCCGCCATGGCGAGCGCAGCCGCGCTCAGCCGCTTCCTCCAACCCCTCATCGCCGTCTCCCCTTTGCGTCGGCCAAGGTTATAGGGCTGCGGTCGCCTGCGTTAAGTGCCAAATCGATCTGCGTCCAAGCTGGAGCCCCCACATGCCCATGACCACGGCGGCCGTCGCCCCGATCTTGCTGCTGATCGCCTCCAACGTCTTCATGACCTTCGCCTGGTACGGCCATCTGAAGGTGGAGCACCGGCCGATGTGGCTGCTGATCCTGGCCAGCTGGGGCATCGCCTTCTTCGAGTATTGCCTGGCGGTGCCCGCCAACCGGATCGGCCGGGGCGTCTATGATCCCATGGAGCTGAAGGCCATGCAGGAGGTCATCACCCTGGCGGTCTTCGCGGTGTTCTCCATCACCTATCTGGGGGAACGGCTGACCCTGAATCATGGCATCGGCTTCGTGCTGATCGCAGCGGGCGCGTTCTTCGTCTTCAAGGGACCTTTGTGATGCCGGCGCAGATCGACCCGTTCCACGCCATCGGCATCAGCACCCTTGCCCACAAGCTCAAGGCGGAGGGGGCGTCGATCATCCACATGGAGTTCGGTCAGCCCTCGACCGGGGCGCCCCAGGCGGCCATCGCCGTGGCCCACGAGATGCTGGACGCCGACCGAGGCGGCTACTGGGAGAGCGCCGCGTTGCGCGACCGGATCGCCCGGCACTATCTCGAAACCTATGGCGTCACCGTCGCGCCCGAGCGGATCATCCTGACCTGCGGCGCCTCGCCGGCCCTGGTCCTGGCGCTGGCCTCGGTCTTCGATCCGGGTGACCGGGTCGCCCTGGCCCGGCCCGGCTATGTGGCTTACCGCAACACGCTCAAGGCCCTGCACATGGAGCCGGTGGAGATCGCCTGCGGTCCGGAGAGCCGGTTCCAGCTGACCGCCGCGCACCTGGCGGCCCTCGATCCCGCGCCGGCCGGGGTGATCGTCGCCAGCCCGGCCAATCCCACCGGCACCATCATCGAAGCCGCCGAACTGGAGGCCATCGCCGGGGTCTGCCGCGAGCGCGGCATTCGCATCGTCTCCGACGAAATCTATCATGGCCTCAGCTATGTCGGGCCGGCGCACTCGATGCTGGAGTTCGAGCCCGACACCCTGGTGGTGAACAGTTTCTCCAAGTATTTCAGCATGGTGGGCTGGCGTCTTGGCTGGCTTCTGGCGCCGGCGCGAGACCTGTCGCGCGCCCGGGCCTATGTCGGGAACCTGTTCCTCACCGCCCCCTCGCTGAGCCAGCACGTCGGCCTGGCCGCCATGGACGAGCGCGAAGAGCTGGACGCCAATGTCGAGGTCTACCGCGCCAACCGCGACCTGCTGCTGGCGGCCCTGCCGAAGCTGGGCCTGACCCAGATCGCGCCGCCGGACGGCGCCTTCTACATCTATGCCGACATCGGCCACCTGACCCAGGACAGCCTAGCCTTCTGCAAGGACCTGCTGCGCGACACCGGCGTCGCCACCGCCCCGGGGCTGGACTTCGATCCCGTCGAGGGCGGCCACTTCATCCGCTTCAGCTTCGCGGTCTCGACGCCCCTGATCGAGGAGGCCATCGGTCGCCTGATCCCCTGGTTCGCCGCGCGGAGGGCGAAGGCCTAGGCGAAAGCGCAAGCGCAAGCCTCTTGCGCGGGCGGCTTGGGGAAACCAGATGGGGCGCCCTATAAGCCGCGCTTACCGCCACTCCTCATTTCGAGTCCGCCCATGTCCCGCATCCTCATCACCTCGGCCTTGCCCTACATCAATGGGATCAAGCACCTTGGGAACCTGGCGGGCTCCATGCTGCCGGCCGACGTCTATGCGCGATTCCAGCGCTCGCGGGGCAAGGAGACGCTCTACATCTGCGCCACCGACGAGCACGGCACGCCTGCCGAGCTGGGCGCTGCGGCCCTGGGCCAGGACGTGCGGTCCTATTGCGACGACCAGCACCAGATCCAGCGCGACCTCTATGCCGGCTTCGGCATCAGCTTCGACCATTTCGGTCGCTCGTCCTCGGTCGAGAACCGCACCCTGACCCAGCGCTTCGCCCAGGGGCTGTGGGAGGCCGGCTTCATCGAGGGCCGGGTGACCAAGCAGGTCTATTCCAACGCCGACAAGCGCTTCCTGCCCGACCGCTACGTGGTCGGCACCTGCCCGCACTGCGGCTACAACGCCGCCCGCGGCGACCAGTGCGACAATTGCACCCGCCAACTGGACCCGGTGGACCTGATCCATCCGCGCTCATCGGTCTCGGGCTCGGAAGACATCGAGATCCGCGACAGCCTGCACCTGTTCCTCAAGCAGACCGCCTTCGACGGCAAGCTGCGGGACTGGATCACCGGCAAGAAGGGCAAGTGGCCGGTGCTGGTCACCTCCACGGCGCTGAAGTGGCTGGACGAGGGGCTGCAGGACCGGGGCATCACCCGGGACCTGGAATGGGGCGTGCCGGTCAACGCCGCCGACTGGGGTCCCAACCCGGCGGGCGAGCGCCCCGACGTGGCGGGCCTGGCCGGCAAGGTCTTCTATGTCTGGTTCGACGCGCCTATCGAGTACATCGCCGCCACCTGGGAATGGTCGGCCGCCAAGCCCGGCGCCGATCCGGCCAGCGAGACCGAGTACGAGAGCTGGTGGCGCGGCCCGGCGGCCGACGACGTCAGCTATGTGGAGTTCATGGGCAAGGACAACGTGCCCTTCCACACCGTGGGCTTCCCCTGCACCC
>JAZKFM010000131.1:0-3051 GCA_040386415.1 Pseudomonadota bacterium | reverse complement strand
CGACCAGCTGGCCGGCGCCCTGAACGGGCTTGGGCACGAGACCAGCATCCTCGATCTCACCAGCCCCGACGCCGCAGCCCAGGCCAGCGCCAGCTTCGCCAGTCCGCCGGACGCCTATTTCGGGATCAATGGGGTCGGCGGCGAAATCCAGGCCGGCGCGGGCTCCGTCTACGATGCGCTCGGGGTGACCTACGCGTCGCTCTATGTGGATCATCCGGTCCACCACACCCACCGGCTGTCGGTTCCGATGCGCAAGAAGGTCGCCTTCTTCCTGGACCGCAGCCACGTGCAGTTCATGACCGCCTGGTCGGTGGGCCGGGGCTTCGCGCAGCTGGCCTTCCTGCCCCCCGGCGCCAACCAGATCGCCCCGCCGCCGGAAACCACCGACGGCGCCTTCCTGGCCCGGGACATTCCGGTGCTGTTCACCGGCACCTATCGCGGGGAGCCTGAGGCCCCCTGGCGCGCCGAACCCGAGAGCCTGGGCCGCGAGGCGGTGGAGGAGATCGCCCAGCGGATGACCGCCGACGGCAAGCTGGCGGTGCTGGACGCCCTGAAGGCGGTCCTGGCCCGCCTGGGGGGCGAGCTGACCCCGGAGCTGTTCGCCCAGTTCCTGCCGCTGCTCAAGGCCCCCCAGGCCTTCGCCGAGGCCCACCACCGCAACGCCCTGATGAAGACCCTGGGCGAGGCGGGAACCCCGGTCCGCATCTACGGCAATGGCTGGGAGCCGCTGCTGCAGCGCTACGCGTCCTTCACCTATGGCGGGGTGGGCAGCTTCGAGGAGACCCTGCACCTGCTGCGGCGGACCCGGCTGGTGCTGAACAGCAACAACGGCTTCGTGGCCGGCGGGCACGAGCGGGTGTTCACCGCCATGGCCGGGGGCGCGGCGGTGCTGACCGACGAGAACCGCTACTATGCCGAGGCCTACAAGCCCGGCCGGGAGATCGCCACCTACGCCTGGGACAAGCTGGACCGCGTGCCCGCACAGATCGAGAACCTGCTGGCCGACCACGCCGCCCTGGCGGCCCTGGCTCGCGCCGGAGCCAAGCGGACCCTGGCCGACCACACCTGGACAGCGCGGGCCGCCAAGCTCGTCAAGACGGTGAAGCAGGCCGGATAAGGCCCTGATATTCCGCAGGTGTTCCGCAGAAGATCACCTCGTCGCGGGAAATCCTTGAATAGCCGATCCGCGCCCCGGCCTGGATCAGGTGGTTGTAGAGCGGGGCGACGTAGAGCTCCCGGGCCTGGGGCGCGGCGCGCTCCCGCGCCAGGGCGTGCCGAAAGTCGCCGGCCCGCGCGAAGTGGTAGAGCCCCGTGCAGCAGAGGTTGGAGATCGGCTGCTTCTCGGCGGTCTCCAGGGCAAGGGGCAGGTCGCCCTGCGCGGGCCGGACATAGGACCAGTTGGCGCCCTCCCCCTCGAAGACCTCCAGCCAGCCGTCGAGACCCTCATGCCAGGCGCCGGGAAAGGCGAAGCCCGGCCGGAAGGTGTCGATGTTGAAGATGGTGAGGGGGGCCTCGTCCCCCACCTCCGACAAGCCCAGCTGGACGGTCTCGGCCTGTCCCGAGGTCGGGGCGGTCAGGGCCACGATCCGGGCGTCGGCGACGCCGAGGCTGCGAGTCTCTTCCCGCACGAACTCAACAGCTTCCGCCATCACGATGAACAGGAACGGGTGGCTGTCGAACTGCCCCCGGAAGCTCTCCACGGCATGGGCGAAGACGCTCCGGCCATTGAGGTCGAGGCGGTATTTGGGCTCGCTGTAGCCAGCGTCGAAGAACCGCTGCGAGCGGCCGGCCATGGGGATGACGATCATGCGTCGAGCCCGCCATGGAGCCGCAGGGCGTTGGCGATGAAGGCCCGCTGCCGGTCGGGCCGGTCGGCGTGCAGGGGGATCATGGAGAGGAACAGGCTCACCATGATGGCGCGCACCTCCGACGACAGGCCGGCGACGCCGTCCACGCGGAGGTCGCCGAGGCCATCCTCCAGCCAGGGCTGGCAGGCGATATCCTCGAAGGCGATGGCGTAGTCGGAGCCCTCCACCGAGACCGCGCACCGGCCGGCGATGATCTGGTCGTAGCGGCCCACCACCGAGTGGGCGAGCTTGGCCAGGTCGTAGCGCAGGTCGCCATGGATAGTGGGCCTGTCCCCTACCAGGCCGCGGGGATCGATGGCTTTGATCCTGCGGACGCGGCTGTCGTAGAGGAGATTGGAGAAACAGAAGTCGCCGTGCATCACGCAGTCCGGCTGGTCGCCGCCATAGGCCGGGACCAGGGCCTGGCTGATCCCCCTCAGGGACGGCATGGCGCGGCCCTCCAGGGACAGCGGCTTGTCGATGTCGAAGCCGGCGGCGCGCGCGAAGGCCTCAAGGCGGGCCTCGGTCTTGTCCGCCGTCAGCCGCTTCAGCGACCCGGCGCCCGGTCCCGGATGCGCGGCGCAGACCCTCAGGAAGGCCTCACAGGAGTCCAGGATGCGCAGCCAGGGCTTGCGGCCCACCGCCCCGTGGACGAACAGCTCCGACAGCACGGGCAGGAACTCGTACTCGGTCTCGTAGAAGACCTGGCCGTCCTCCGAGCCGAAGCCCAGCAGGCGTCCGCAATAGACCTGGACGGCCGGCGGCGCCTCCTGCAGCCAGTGGGTCTCGGCCCAGATCTTGGCCTGGTCGGCGCTCGACTTGCGCGCCGTCAGGCCGTCGATACGCACGGTGTTGAAGGACCGGGCGGTTGTCACCGCCAGCCGCGACTGGAAGAAGGTCTGCAGGTGGCCGAAGTCCAGCCAGCCACCGCCCGGCGCGAGGCGCACCTGGTGGCCGGCCAGGTAGTGGTTCACCCCGGCGATGAAGTCGCCGCGCATCCGGGTCAGGGACCGCAGCAGGTCCAGGCTGGAGGCGAAGGCGAAATAGCCCGTGGCCACCGGCCAGCCCTCGTGACCGTCCTCGCCGGCGGCGGTGTTGACCAGCGACAGGACACGCCCCCCGGCCCCCACCTCCATCTCGGCCCAGGCATATTCATTGGACGCCTGGCCGCAGACGATCAGGTCGGAGGCGTCCACCGGCGGGT
>JAZKFM010000130.1:0-2988 GCA_040386415.1 Pseudomonadota bacterium | reverse complement strand
GCATGCGGATCGCTCCCACCGCCACCATGATCGCCGCCGCCCCGAAGAAGGCGATGGCCACCGGGGCGATATCCAGTGCGACCAGCACCATCGCCGCCGCCAGGATGCCGGCCGGCAGGAAGGCGCGCCGGATGCCGCCCAGGCGAACCTCGCGCTCGGCCAGGGGCAGCAGGCCCAGGGTCTTCAGCGCGCCGGGCAGCGAGCGCTCGGCGCCCTGCAGCACCAGGACGTCGCCGCCCCGCAGCCGCAGCGTGCGCAGCGCATTGGCGATGCGAAAGCCGCTGCGGCTGACCGCCAGCAGGTTCACGCCGTGGGTGGTGTGCAGGTCCTCTTCCTGGGCGGAGCGGCCGATCAGCAGGGAGTCGGCGCCCACCACCGCTTCGACCACACGGACCTCCTCGGTCGGCGCCTCCATGGTGATCGGTCGGTCCGAGCGGGTCAGCTTGAGCTTGAGCCGGGCGATCAGGTCGTCCAGCGCCTGGTGTTCGCCCTCCAGCAGCAGGATGTCGCCGGGGCGAAGGCGGGTGTTGGCGTGAGGCGACAGCTTGCGCGCCCCGTCGCGGAGCAGGGCCAGGACGGTGACGTCGCCCCCCGCCACGTCGTCGAGCTTGCCGACCGTGGTCCGCGCCGGATCCCAGTTCTCCGGCACCTCGACCTCGGTGACATAGGGGTTGGCGGTCAAGGCCGCGTCGAGGGTCTCGGGCGTGGGTCGGGAGACCGGCAGCAACCGATAGCAGAAGACCAGGAAGACCAGGCCCACGGCGGTGACGCCCAGGCCCACCGGGGCGTAGTCGTACATGCCGAACGGGCGGCCCACGATCTCCTCGCGGACCTGGGAGACGATGATGTTGGGCGAGGTGCCGACCAGGGTGACCGTGCCGCCCAGCAGCGCCCCGAACGACATCGGCATCAGCAGGCGCGACGGCGGCGTGCCGGTCCGCTTGGCGACAACCAGCGCGATAGGCATCATGATGGCGAGCGCACCGACGTTCTTGGTCACCATCGACAGCAGGGTCACCGCCGCGGAGAACAGCAGCACCTGCGAGGTGGCGCCTTTCAGGTGCGGCAGGATCGGGCGCAGGACCAGTTCCACGACGCCGGACTTCGCGAAGGCCGCGCTGACCACCAGGGCGCAGGCGATGATGACGGTGATGTCGTTCCGGAACCCGTCGAAGGCGGCTTTGGCAGGCACCACGTTGAGCGTCACGCCCGCCAGCAGCGCCAGCACCGCGATCACGTCGTAGCGCCAGCGGCCCCAGATGAAGGCCGCAATGGTCGCGCCCACCAGCCCGAAGGCCAGGGCCTGCTGTAGTGTCATTCCTGTCCCTCGGGGGTAAACCCGGGGCTACAACGCCGGTCAGGCGCTCAGGGTCTCAAGGGTCGAGGTTCAGCAGCGCCGGGTCGCCGCCCTGGGCCGCGATATTGATGCTGACCGAGCGCTCCACCGCGTAGCGCAGAAGCGCGTGTGGGCCCCCGGCCTTGGGGCCGGTGCCGGAGAGCCCCTCGCCGCCGAACGGCTGCACACCGACCACCGCCCCGATCATCGACCGGTTCACATAGGCGTTGCCGGCCGGAACCGTGCGCTGGACCTCCTGGGCGAAGGCTTCGATGCGGCTGTGGACGCCCAGGGTCAGGCCGTAGCGGGCCTGGACCAGCGGCGCGGCCGCCCGGGCCAGTTTCGCGGCGTCGTAGCGCACGATGTGCAGGACCGGGCCGAAGACCTCCTTCTGCAGGAAAGCCGCATCGGGGATCTCGGCCAGGGTCGGGGCGAAGAAATGGCCGTGTTCCGGAACCGGCAGCCGCTCGAGCACCGTGGCCTCGCGGCCCAGCCGCTCGACGTGGGCGTCGAGGACGGCTCGGGCCTCGGCGTCGATCACGGGGCCAATGTCGGTGCGCGGGTCGGCGGGATCGCCAACCACCAGCGTCCGCATCGCGCCGCGCAAGCCCTCGATCAGCAGCTCGGCGGTGTCGTTCGGGACGAAGAGCATCCGGAGCGCCGAGCAGCGCTGGCCGGCCGAACCGAAGCCGGAGACCAGCACGTCGTCGATCACCTGTTCGCGCAGGGCGGTGGTGTCGACGAACATGGCGTTCAGGCCGCCGGTCTCGGCGATGAAGGGCACGATCGGACCCTGCCGGGCGGCCAGCGCGCGATTGATCGCCGAGGCCGTGTCGACGCCGCCGGTGAAGGCGACGCCGTCGCAGCCCGGATGGCCGACCAGGGCCTGACCGACCGTCGCCCCATCGCCGGGCAGCAGGTGCAGGAGTTCGGCGGGGACGCCAGCCTGGTGGAACAGCCGGACCGCCTCGGCGGCGACAATCGGCGTCTGTTCGGCCGGCTTCGCCAGGACGCCGTTGCCGGCGGCCAGGGCGGCGGCGATCTGGCCGGTGAAGATGGCCAGCGGGAAGTTCCAGGGGCTGATGCAGACGAACACGCCGCGGCCGTGCAGGCTGAGCTGGTTGGTCTCGCCGACCGGCCCCCGCAGGATCTGTGGCGTAGCGAACTGCTGCTCGGCCAGGGCGGCGTAGTAGCGGCAGAAGTCCACGGCTTCGCGCACCTCGGCCACGGCGTCGCCCAGGGTCTTGCCCGCCTCACGCACGCAGATGGCGATCAGGCGCGCCTGGTCGGCCTCAAGCGCGTCGCCCATCGCGCGCAGCACCCTGGCCCGGCCCTCCCCGCCGCGCAGGTCCCAGGACCGTTGGGCGGCGCGGGCGGCGACAAACGCCTGGTCGATCTGGGCGGGGGTGGAGACCCAGACCCTACCCAGCGGGCGGCGCAGGTCGGTGGGCGAGACCGCAGGCTGACCCGCCCCGTCCTGGACCAGGCGGCCACTGACGATGGGGCCGGCCTCCAGCGCCTCGCCGTCGAGGTGGGAGATCGCCGCCTCCAGGTCCCGGCGGACTTCGGCCACGGAAAGGTCGAGCCCGCCGGAGTTGCGGCGGCCAGGGCCGTACAGGTCGCGCGGCAGCGGAATGCGCGGGTGTGGCCCT
>JAZKFM010000129.1:0-6573 GCA_040386415.1 Pseudomonadota bacterium | reverse complement strand
TCGCATCAAGGGCCTGATGAAGACCCCGACCCTGGTGGACCTGCGCAATATCTACAAGCCTGAAGACCTGCGCTCGCGCGGCTTCAAGTACGCCTCCATCGGACGCGCCTAGGTCAGGGGGAGCGACGCCCGTCGGGCGTCGCTGTGAGGATCGGCGACCTGCGGCGTCTAGCTCAGCAGGTTGAAGAGTACGGTTCCGATCCAGAGCGCGCCGGCCCAGAAGGCGACGGCGAGGAGCGCGACGAAGGCGAGGCAGGCGATCGAGCTGGTCGCCCGGATCGGCCCTCGCGCCGCACCCGCGATAACGGGACTACGCTGCATGTGTCCTCCCAAGGACTGTCTTCTTTTTTCGCCCGAGCCGGTCGAGCGGCCCCAACATTACGAAGCTGACATGAATTCCGGGCGTGTGAAACCCTTTGTTCAGCTTGCCGCGGCGGCACGGGCCTTCAAATAGCCGTGTAGGGACCCGATCTCCGCATCGCTCGCCCCTTTCAAGGAGCGGCGTGGGCCAAGCTTGGCCGTTTCAATCAGTGTGATTGCAGGCCGGGTCTGCGCAATTGCAGACCTGGGCGGAACGTCAGGCCGCGGCCTTCTTCACTGCGCCGACGATTTCCTTGATCACGTCGCGGACTAGCTTCTCGTCGTCGGCCTCAGCCATGACGCGGATCAGGGGCTCGGTGCCCGACGCGCGGACCACCAGGCGCCCCGTGCCCGCCAGGCGCACCTCGGCGGCGGCCAGCACCTTCTTGACCTGCTCGTCCTCCAGCGGCTTGCCGCCGGTGAAGCGCACGTTCTCAAGGCGCTGGGGCACCGGTTCGAACTGATGGGCCAGGTCGCTCATCGGCTTGTCGCTCAACTTCAGCACGGCCAGCACCTGCAGGGCGGCCAGCAGGCCATCGCCGGTGGTGGAGAAGTCCGACAGGATCATGTGGCCCGACTGCTCGCCGCCCAGGTTGAAGCCGCCCTCGCGCATGCGCACCATCACCGCCCGGTCGCCCACAGCGGTGCGCTCCAGCTTCAGGTCCCGCGCCGCCAGGAACCGCTCCAGCCCGAGGTTGGACATCACCGTGGCCACCACCCCGCCGCCGTTCAGGCGGTCGCGCTTGGCCCAGTTGTCGGCGATCAGGGCCATGATCTGGTCGCCGTCGACCACATGGCCCTTCTCGTCGCAGATCAGCAGGCGGTCGGCGTCGCCGTCGAGCGCGATGCCGATGTCGGCGCGATACTCCCGCACCGCCCGGACCATGGCCTCGGGATGGGTGGAGCCGCATTCCTCGTTGATATTGGTGCCGTTGGGATCGACCCCGATCTTGATGACCTCTGCGCCCAGTTCGTACAGCACCACCGGCGCCACCTTGTAGGCCGCCCCATGGGCGCAATCGATCACCACCCGCAGGCCGGCGAGACTCATGCGGCGCGGGAAGGTGGCCTTGGCGATCTCCACATAGCGCGCCTGGCTGTCGTCCACCCGTGCAACCCGGCCCAGCGCCGTCGGGGCCGCCAGGCCCTCGGCCAGGGGCTGGTCCATCAGGGCCTCGATCTCCAGCTCACGCTCGTCCGACAGCTTGTAGCCGTCCGGGCCGAACAGCTTGATGCCGTTGTCGATGAAGGCGTTGTGCGAGGCCGAGATCATCACGCCGAGATCGGCGCGAAGGGAGCGGGTCATCATCGCCACGCCGGGCGTCGGCATGGGCCCCAGCAGGCGGACGTCCATGCCCACGCTGGCGAACCCGGCCACCAGGGCCGGCTCCACCATGTAGCCCGACAGCCGGGTGTCCTTGCCGATCACCACCATGTGGCGCCGATCGTCCTGCGACATGAACAGCTTGCCCGCAGCGAGCCCGACGCGCAGCGCCACCTCAGCGGTCATCGGGTGGCTATTGGCCTGACCGCGAATGCCGTCAGTTCCGAAATAGGCGCGCTTTGTCATCAGGAGGCAGCTCTCGAAACGATACGAAACTGAGATTTAGTCGACGCCGCGTTTGCGAATGCTAAAGGCGGCGTGGGCATTCAAAGATTATTGCGCCTTCGTTTGACAAAAGGAACCTCGGGTCCATGTGCGGCATCATCGGTATTGTCGGGACGGCCCCGGTTCAGGATCGGCTCCTGGAAAGTCTGAAGCGCCTGGAGTACCGCGGCTATGACTCCGCCGGCATCGCCGGGGTCGTCGGCGGCAAGGTCGAGCGCCGCCGCGCCAAGGGCAAGATCCGAGCCCTCGAGGACGTGCTCGCCGCAGAGCCGCTGAAGGCCATGGTCGGGATCGGCCACACCCGCTGGGCCACCCACGGCGCGCCAACCGAGGCCAACGCCCACCCCCACACCGCAGGAAAAGTGACGCTGGTTCACAACGGGATCATCGAGAACTTCGCCGAGCTGCGCCGCGAGCTGGAGGCCAAGGGCCGCGGCTTCGAGAGCCAGACCGACACCGAGGTGATCGCCCACCTGCTGGACTCCAACCTGGACAGCGGGCTTGAGCCCCTGGCCGCCCTGAAGGCCACCCTGGACCGGCTGCATGGCGCCTACGCCATCGCCGTCCTGATCGAGGGACGCGAGGACCTGATCCTGGGCGCCCGGCGCGGCAGCCCGCTGGTGGTGGGTTACGGCTCGGGAGAGATGTTCCTAGGCAGCGACGCCCTGGCCGTCGGCCCCTTCACCACTCGCATCGCCTATCTGGAAGAGGGCGACTATGTCGCCATCGACAAAACCTCAGCCTCGATCTTCAACGAGCTCGGCCAGGCGGTGATCCGCGAGATGCGCGTCGTCTCCCCGTCCGCGGCCCTGGTGGAGCGCGGCAACTACCGGCACTTCATGGAAAAGGAGATCCATGACCAGCCCGACGCCTGCCAGCACACGCTTTCAGCCTATCTTGACCCGGTCAGCGGCAAGGCCACGGCGCCGGGGGGCGTGGACTTCGCCAAGGTCGACCGCATCCAGATCATCGCCTGCGGCACCGCCTTCTATGCCGGCCTGATCAGCCGCTACCTGTTCGAGCGCCTGGCCCGCATCCCCGTCGACGTCGAGGTGGCCTCGGAGTTCCGCTATCGTGAGCCGCCGGTGACCCCTGGAACCCTGGCCATCGTCGTCTCCCAGTCGGGCGAGACCGCCGATACCCTGGCGGCCCTGCGCTGGTGCAAGGGCCAGGGCCTGCAGACCGCCGCCGCGGTCAATGTCCACGAGTCCACCATGGCCCGCGAGGCCGACTTGCTGTTCCCCACCCATGCGGGGCCCGAGATCGGGGTGGCGTCGACCAAGGCCTTCACAAGCCAGGTCGCGGCCCTCACCGCCCTAGCCATCGCCGCGGGCGCGGCGCGAGGCATGTTCGACGCCGCCGAGGAGGCGCGCCTCTCCAGGCTGTTGCTGGAGGCGCCGCGCCTGATCGCCCAGTCCATCGCCGTGGAGGACGCCATCCGCGCCCTGGCGCCCGACCTCGCCAAGGCCCGGGACGTGCTCTATTTCGGCCGCGGCGCCATGTCGGCGCTCGCCCTGGAAGGCGCCCTGAAGCTCAAGGAGATCAGCTACATCCACGCCGAGGGCTACGCCGCCGGCGAGCTGAAGCACGGCCCCATCGCCCTGATCGACGAGGCCACCCCGGTGATCGTCATCGCCCCCTCGGACGCGCTCTACGAAAAGACCATGTCCAACATGAGCGAGGTGATGGCGCGCGGCGGGCCCATCATCCTGTTCACCGACGCCCAGGGCGCGGAAAACGCGCCCGCCGGGGTGAAGGTGATCGTCGTCCCCACCTGCGATCCCCTGGTGGCCCCCCTGGTGTTCTCCGCCCCCATCCAGCTGCTGGCCTATCATGTGGCCGTCCAGAAGGGAGCCGACGTCGATCAGCCCCGCAACCTGGCCAAGTCCGTCACGGTCGAGTAGTCGGCAGGCGCCCGATGAGTTCACGCGCGTCGTCACAAGGCGGTCATGGAGTTCGTGCGTTGGGTCCTCTAGGCAAAGGCTGACGGAGGACTGCATGACGAAACCTGTGCGCAAGGCTGTGCTTCCCGTGGCGGGTCTGGGGACCCGGGTGCTCCCCGGCGCCAAGACCACGCCGAAGAACATGCTGAACATCTTCGACCGGCCCATCCTCTCCTATGTGGTGGAGGAGGCGCGCGCCGCGGGGATCGAGCACATCGTCTTCGTCACCGGCCGCGGCCAGGGCGCCATCGAGGACTATTTCGACTCCAATCCTGAGATCGAAGGCGCGCTGGAAGCCAAGGGCAAGACCGACATCCTCGCCGAGGTCCGCGCCGACCTGCCCCGTCCCGGCGGCATGAGCTTTGTGCGCCAGATGGCGCCCCTGGGCCTGGGACACGCGGTCTGGTGCGCCCGCCATATCATCGGCGACGAGCCCTTCGCCGTGATGCTGCCCGACATGCTGATGGCCGCCGACACCCCGGCGCTGGCCCAGGCCGTCGCCGCCTACGAAAAGGTCGGCGGCAACATCATCGCCGTGGAGCCCTGCCCCGACGGCGAGGCCCACAAGTACGGGATCGTGGCCCTCGACGGCCGGGACGGCCGCCTGAACCGCATGACCGCCATGGTGGAGAAACCCGCCCCCGGGACCGAGCCCTCGAACCTGTTCATCTCGGGCCGCTACATCCTGCAGCCCGAGATCTTCGAGCTGCTGGAACGCCAGGGCAAGGGCGCCGGCGGCGAGATCCAGCTCACCGACGGCATGGTGCAGCTGATGCGGACCCAGACCTTCCACGCCCTGGAGTATGACGGGGTCACCTACGACTGCGGCGACAAGATCGGCCTGTTGCGGGCCAATGTCGCCTTCGCCCTGCGCCGGCCCGAATTCGCCGATGCGGCCCGCGCCGCCATCCAGGCCCTGCTCTAGGAACCCTGAGCCTTGCGCCTCTTCGTCTTCGGTTACGGCTTTTCCGCCCGCGCCCTGGCGAAACGCCTCCTGCCGCAAGGCTGGACCGTGGCGGCGACCTTCCGCGACGAAGGCGGCGCCGAGCGGTTGGCCGCCGAGGGGATCGAGCCGGTTCCGGTGAGCGACCCCGACGCCATCGCCGCCCAGATGGGGTCGGCCCAGGCCATCTTGATCACCGCCCCGCCCACCGACCAGGGCTGCCCGGCCCTGCCGACCCTGGTGCGGCCCATGGCGCGGGCCGGCGCCTTTCCCGACTGGATCGGCTATCTCTCCACCACCGGGGTCTATGGCGACCGGCAGGGCGGATGGGTGTTCGAGGACAGCCGGCTGGCCGCCCAGTCCACCGAGGGCGCGCGCCGGGTCGGCGCCGAGCGCGACTGGCTGGAGGTTGGACGGGGCATGGGCCTGACCGTCACCATCCACCGCCTGCCCGGCATCTACGGCCCCGGCCGTTCAGCCTTTGACCGTCTGCGGGAGGGCCGCGCGCGCCGCGTGTCAGCCCCCGGCCAGGTGTTCAGCCGCATCCATGTGGATGACCTGGCCGCAGGCCTGGAGGCCTCCATCGCCCGACCCCGCGCCGGCGGGATCTACAATCTCTGCGACGACGAGCCGGCTCCCAACAGCCAGGTGGTGGCTTACGCCGCGAGGCTTCTCGGGATGGAGCCGCCGCCGCGGCGCTTCTACGCCGAAACCAAGCGGGTCTCCAACGCGCTCGCCAAGGCCGAGTTGGGCTGGCTGCCGCGCTATCCGACCTACCGCGAAGGCTTGGCCGCGATCCTGGCGGCCGGCGGCTGAACCACCCCTCAGAACTGTCCGGACACCTTTTTCCTGTCACAGGGGCGCGACATAGGCTTGGCTGGCGTCGCGACAGCCTCTGAGACCGCACCATGACCGAGCCCGGACGACTGAAGAAAAGCGAATCCCTGGAGATCCGGATTCCCTATCCCACCAAGGAAGCCTTCATGGCCCGTTGCCGGGCCGATGGCCGTTCGGCCAGCGAGGCTGTTCGCGCCTTCATCGATCAACAGCTGGAGGCGCCCGCCAAGGCGAGGCCCGCGCGCAAGCGCCTGCGCCTGATCGTCGGCGCCGCCATCGCCGCGGCGGTGGGCGCGGCCGCCCTGCCCTCGCTCGCCCGGCCCAGCCTGAGCCACGCCCCGTTCGATCGCCTCGACGCCGACCATGACGGCGCCCTCAGCCGCGCCGACTACGACGCCCGCTAGTCCAGGCGGTGGAAGGCGCGGCTCGCGTCGAACCGCATCACCCAGGTCCAGGGCCTGAAGATCGAGGCGCCGCCCTTCCACGACAGCATGATGAAGCGCGCCTTGCCCACGAGGTTCTCGGCCGGGACGTAGCCGACCCCGATCTCCTGCGGCCAGCGGCTGTCGAGGGAGTTGTCGCGGTTGTCGCCCATCATGAAGTAGTGGCCCTGCGGCACCACGAAGACCTCGGTGTCATCACCAGGATGGCCGGGCTCGCGGTCGAAGGTGACGTAGCTGCGGCCGTTCGGCTTGGGCTCGGCGTACTGCATCACCCGCACCCACGGAGCGCCGGGGTCCTCGATCATGCCCAGCGGCCGGCGCGGGGTGGCCCTGCCGTTGACGAAGACCTGGCCGCCCGCCACCCGGATGCGGTCGCCGGGCAGGCCGATCAGCCGCTTGATGTAAGTGACGCTCTTGTCGCGAGGCAGGTGAAAGACC
>JAZKFM010000128.1:2988-11898 GCA_040386415.1 Pseudomonadota bacterium | reverse complement strand
CCAGAAGAGCCCGTAGTTGTCGGTCTCGTGCAGCAGGCTGAAGGCGCCGGGGCCGCGTTCGCGACGAATCCAGACCAGGCCCGACTCATTGAGATTGCGGATCACCGTCTTGGCCCCGTCGCGGCCCAGGGCGAGGTTCGGGTTCAGATAGGAGATGAAACGGACGCGCTGATCGGGTGGCATGGGGGCGGGCTCCGCGGCACGGCTAAGGTTAGCGTCACCATTGCACCCGCTCCGGTAGCGCCGCACCTGTCCATTTTTGACCTGCTTGCAGAATTTCGCGCGCCGGGCCTTGGGCGCCAGCGGTCCCGGGCCGTGATCAGGGGGCGGGCGCCGGCCTGGCGAGATCGAAGGCCACGCGGAACAGGCGCCCCGGGCGGGCCAGCTCGTAGGTGAAGACGTCCGGCGTCAGGCCCAGGGACCAGACATTGGTGTTGGAGACCGTGCGGCCGGTGCGGGTGAACATCGCGATGGAATAGGCGTCGGCGGGGAAGCGCTGCAGGTCGGGCGCGCCCGGCCCGGCGGTGTCGCCGCCGTATTGCGAGACCTCGTCCTGCGTCCCGTCAGCGTGACGATGGTCGTGCTTCAGCCGCAGGCGGTCCCCGGGAAGGCGGGTGACGACCCAGGTGCGGGAGCGGTCCTCGCCGACCTGGAAGGGAATGCGGATCTCGTCGGTGCTGCAGGCGGCGACGGTCATGGTGAGCGTGGCCTGGCGCATGGCGGCGTCGGCGGTAGGGTCGCCCTCCACCACCTGACCCTGGAAGGTCTGGCCGCAGAGGCGGGTCAGGGACGCGAAGAAGGCGTCGGCGGGGGTCTGGGCGTGGACCGCCAGGGGCGCGGCGCAGAGGGCGAGGATCAGGGCGAGGAGGAGACGCATGGGGACCACCTTTGGGAGGCGTCCAGCCTAGCGCCCGCGCCCCGCCGGCGTCTCGTCAGAACTCTTCCCAGCCCTCGGCCTGCGGCTTGCGGACGGCGCCGCCGGCGCGGCTGACGGTCTTCAGGGCGGCGACGGGGCTGCCGGCGCGGGGGCGTTCGGCCTCGAGGGCGACTCCGGTCTGGAAGCGGCTGATGGAGCCCGCCAGGACATCGGCCTCGTTGCGCAGGGCGTGGCTGGCGGCGGTGCTTTCCTCCACCATGGCGGCGTTCTGCTGGGTGAGCTGGTCCATCTGGTTGACCGCCGTGCTGACCTCGGCGAGACCCGTGGCCTGTTCCTGGGCGCCGGCGGCCATCTCGGTGACCAGGCTGTCGATGTCGGCCACCTTCTCGATGATCCGCTGCAGGCTCGCGCCGGTCTGGCCCACCAGCTTCACGCCGGTCTCCACCTGGCGCGTGGAGGCGCCGATCAGGGCCTTGATCTCCTTGGCGGCGTCGGCGGAGCGCTGGGCCAGGGCCCGGACCTCGGAGGCCACGACGGCGAAGCCCTTGCCGGAATCGCCGGCGCGGGCGGCTTCGACACCGGCGTTGAGGGCCAGGAGGTTGGTCTGGAAGGCGATCTCGTCGATGACCCCGATGATGGCGCTGATCTCGCGGGCAGAGCCCTCGATGGCGCTCATGGCCTCGACGGCCTGACGCACCACGTCGCCGCTGGTCTGGGCGTCGCCACGGGCGGCCTGGACCACCTGGGCGCAGGCGATGGCGCCCTGGGCCGAGCGCTGGACCGTGGAGGTGATCTGCTCCAGGGCTGCGGCGGTTTCCTCCAGGCTGGCGGCCTGTTGCTCGGTGCGGCGCGACAGCTGGTCGGTGGCCACGGTGATCTCGCCCGAGCCGTTGCGGATGCCGCGGACATTGCCCACCACGATGGTCATGGCGTCCTGCAGTTGGCCCATGGCGGCGTTGAAGTCGCTCTTCAGCTTGCCGTAGTCCTCCGGGAAGACCTCGGCGACGCGGTGGGTGAGGTCGCCACGGCTGAGATGCTCTAGACCGCCGGCCAGGGCGGCCACGACCACGGCCTGTTCGGCGGCGGCGCGGGCCTTGGCGGCCTCGGTGCGGGCCCGCTCCTCCTCGGCGGCGCGGCGCTGCTCGGCGCTCATGCCCTCCAGGCGCAGCTTCTCGATGCCGGCGTCCTTGAAGACAGCCACGGCCTCGGCCATCAGGCCGACCTCGTCGCGGCGGCCCTGGGCGGGGATCTCGGCGGTGAAGTCGCCGCCGGCCAACAGGCGCATGGCCCGCGTCATGGCGGTGACGGGCCGGGCGATGGCGCGGGTCAGCCACAGGCCGACGGCCACGGCGATCAGCAGGCCCAGGAACAGGCCCGCGGCCAGGGTGAGATAGGCGCTGCGGGTGATGGCGGTCTGGCGGGCGGCCAGGCCGGCGAGGCGCTTGGTCTCGCTGTTGAAGATGGCCTCGATGCCGTCCTCGGCCGGGGCGATCAGGCCGTCGGCGGCGCCGTCGGGCGAGATCATGTCCACCGCCTGCTGGCGGGTGGCGGGGTCGGCGGCCAGCACCTGGCCGGCCTGCGCGATCTCGCTGTGCCAGCGGTCGGCGGCCGCGCCGATGGCGGTGAGGGTTTCCAGGTCCTTGGGGGTGTCGGAGAGCAGGGGGGCGGCGGCGGCCAGGCGCGCCTTGAAATTGGCCCGGTGCTTGTCGATCCGCTCGACATAGTAGGGATTGGCCGAGAGCAGGAAGCCGCGATAGCTGTTCTCCTGGCGGGCCAGGAAGAACTTGGCCTCGTTCAGGGTCTGGATGGTCTGGCGGCTCTCATCGGTCTCGCCCCGGGCGGTCTCCAAGGACTGGAAGGACAGGAAGGTCGCAGCGCCCATGCCGGCCATGGTCACGGTGACGGCGGCGAAACCCGCGGTCAGCTTGCGGGAAATCTTGAGGTTGTTGAATGACATGTCCGGGTCCGCCTGACGGCCGGCGTCGCGGCGCCGGCCTCCTGCATCTACCCCGAGCCGCTTGACCGAATGGTTACCGGCGGTTGACCCAGGGTCGCCTGCGACAGCGCGCCACAGGCCTTGGCGGGCGGGAACATCGCCCTAGCCGACCTTGGCGATCTCTGACCCGACCCCGGTCTCGATGGTCTCGATCAGCAGGTGGCCGTCGAGGGGCTTGGTGAGGAAGGCGTCGGCCCCGGCCGCGAGGCCCGCGGCGCGGTGCTCGGGCAGCGCGTTGGCGGTGACCATGACGATCAGGCTGCGGGCGAGATGGCGCGCGGTCTCGCGCTCGCGGATGCGGCGGATGGCGGTGAGGCCGTCCATGACCGGCATCTGCATGTCCATCAGGATGACGTCGAACCCTTGCGTCTCGAAGGCCTGGCAGGCCTCCAACCCGTTCTCGGTGGAGACCACGTCGGCTCCGATGGTGGCCAGCAGGGTCTCCAGCACCAAGCGGTTTACCGGATGATCCTCACTGACCAGCACCCGCAGGGGCGGGCCGGCCTCGACCGCCGCCGCGATGGGCGCGGGGGCTGGCGGGGCGGCGATCTGCGTGGCCCGGGGCAGGGGCAGAAGCAGGGTGAAGGTGGCCCCGCGGCCCAACTCGGCCTCGCCCGCCAGGCTTCCCCCCATCTTGACGGCGAGCTCGCGGGAGATGGCCAGGCCCAGGCCCGCGCCGCCGAACCGCCGGGTCACCGTGCCGTCGGCCTGGGCGAAGCGCTGGAACAGGCGCGTCTTGGCCGCGGCGTCGAAACCGATGCCGGTGTCCTCCACCGTGAAGCGCCAGAGGTCGGGGCCGGTTTCGAAGGCCGGGGCGGCGGTGACCCGGACATAGCCCTTGTCGGTGAACTTGACGGCGTTGGAGATCAGGTTGTTCAGCACCTGCTTCAGGCGGGTGACGTCCCCCAGCACCGGCTGATCGGCGGCGGGGTCGAGGACCAGCCGCAGGTCCAGGCCGCGGGCTGTGGCCCGCGCCGTCATCAGGGTGACGGTGGCGGTGACGGCGGTGGCCAGGTTGAAGGCCTCCCGCTCGATGGCCATGCCGCCGGCGTCGATGCGGGCAAGATCCAGGATCTCCGAGAGCAGCTTTTCCAGCATCAGGCCCGAGCCGTGGATGGTCTCGGCCATCTGGCGGCGACGAGGATCCAACCCGGAGTCGGCCAGGGCCTGGGCCAGGGCGTTGACTCCGTTCAGCGGCGTCCGGATCTCATGGCTCATATTGGCCAGGAACTCACCCTGGGCGTGGTGGACCTTCATCAGGTCGCTGGCGGCGCGCCGGGTGCTGCGGACCATCAGGATCGCCAGGCCGATGAAGATCGAGGCCACCAGCCCCATCTGCCAGGCCGACCCGGTCACCAGGTCGTGGGCGGGCCGCTGCGGGGTCCAGGCCAGGACGATGGGGCGATCACCCTGGGGCGTGTCGAACCGGGCGCGGGCGTCGCTCACCGCAAGCCCGCCGTCGTCCAGCAGCAGGCGCACGTCCTTCAGGTCGTAGCGGTCGCGCATCGAATTGACGTTGGCGACCGTGAGGAAGCCGCCGGCAAGCACAATGGTGGAGGTCGGACGCAAGGAGCGCACGTCGCCCAGGTCGGGCTGCACCAGGCTGGCGGTCCACATATAGGCCTTGCCGTCGCGGGGCTCGACACGGGTGATGACAATAGGCTGGGGCGCGAGGGGACTCTGAGCGTCTGCAACGCGGGGTTTTCGGTTGCGCTCCAGGTCTCGGATTTCGGCGATGATAGGCCGGGCCTCGGCGGCGAACCTGGGCCAATCCTGCGGCGGGATCGGCGCCTTGTCTCCACGGGCCCAGACGGCGCGGTCCAGCCCGTCGACCACGAGATAGTCCCACGAGCCGATGGTGGGCTTCAGGTAAATGGGCAGGTTGTTGCGGGCCCAGGCCGGGTCAAGGCGGTTGTCCAGGTTGCGGACCGCCTCGTCGCTGACGGTCTGGGCCTGGATGGCGTTTTCGATGGCCTTGACCTGGCCGTCGACGCCGCGCCGGACCAGGAATTCCTCGTGATGGCGGACCCGGCTGTCGACCTGGCGGGCGCCCACCAGCAGGCTGCCGATCAGCAGCAGCGTGCCGACGATGGCGAGGATCGCCAGCGGCCACAGCAGCCTCAGTTCTAACCGCATCGTCGCCCCGAACCCGAGTCGTCCCCAGGGCGATGCTGGCGTGCGTCGCCCCGCCCGACAACAACCCTGGACGTGTGGTGCGCGTAAGCGCCGATTAACCCTGATCTTTCATGGTCGGCCCTCTTCCGGAGACGACAATGACCCGCCTGGCCTTGGTGATGATCGCGCGGGACGAGGCCCACCAGATCGCCCGGGCGCTCGACAGCGCGGCGGCCCATGTCGACCTGATGATCGTGCTGGACACCGGATCGGTCGACGGCACGCAGGAGATCGCCCGGGGTTGCGGCGCCCAGGTGCATGAGTTCGTCTGGTGCGACGACTTCGCCGCCGCCCGCAACGCCTCCCTCGACCTGTCGCCGGCCGACTGGAACCTGGTGCTGGACGCCGACGAATGGATCGAGAGCGGGGGGGAGGCGCTGGCGGTCCTGGAGCCCGACGCCATGGGCTGGGTGCGCCGGGACAACCAACTGGCCGACGAGGCGGTGGCCCAGACCTGGATCCCCCGGGTGCTGCCACGCGGCGTGCGTTACGAAGGCCGCATTCATGAGCAGCCGGTGGGGCCCGAGCGCGGCGTGCGCCTGCCGTTACTGCTCGGGCACGACGGGTTCACGCCGGCCAGCCTGGCGCGCAAGGGGGACCGCAACGAGGTCCTGCTGATGGCCGACCTGCAGGACCATCCCGAGGACCCCTATCTCTGGTTCCAGCTGGCCAAGGAGCATCAGGCGCGGGCGCGCCCGCCCCAGGCGGCGCTCTGTTTCACCGAGGCCCTGCGTCTGGCGCCGACCGAGGTCCCGTGGCGCCACAGCCTAGTGGTGCGGGGTCTGACGGCCCTCACGGACGCCGGTCAGCTGGAGGCGGCGCGCGCCCTGGCCGAAGCCGAGCGGCCGGCCTGGTCGCGATCACCGGACTTCCACTTCGCGGTGGGGGACCTCTATCTGCAATGCGCGATGGCCGACCCGGCCCGCGCGGTGAGCGAACTGCTGCCGGTGGCCGAGGCGGCCTGGAAGACCTGTCTGGAGATCGGGGAGCAGCCGCATCTCGACGGCTCCGTGCGCGGCCGGGGCAGCTTCATGGCCGCCCACAATCTGGCGACGCTGTACGAGACCTTCGGCCCCAAGGCGGCGGCCGTGCGCTACCGGGAACTGGCGGCGCTCCGCTAGGCGGCGGCCTTCACATCGGTGCGCGGGAAATCGTCTCCGACAAAGAGCAGGGCGCAGTTGTTCTCCTTGGCCAAGACGTAGGCGAAGCAGTCGCCATAGTTGAGACCGGCGGGGTGGAGCCCCTTGCCCCACTGCGCGTAGGCCTCGCTCACCAGACGCGCCGCGGATTCGGTGAGGGGAACGACGGTGAAGGCCAGGCCGACCACAAGCTGATCAAGCTCGGAGGCGACTCCGCAGCGGGCGGCGACGATGAGCGCCTCGGCCAGGGTCGCCGCAGAGATCAGAACCTCGGTTTCAGCTTCGAGCACGGCGATGCAGCTCTCGCTCGCCGGCTCGTCCAACACGATGGCCAGCAGAGCCGAGGTGTCGACGACGATCATTCCGACAGACCATCCTCGCCATACAGGAAGTCCTGGCTACGTTCGGCGGAGGGTCCGGGGGTCGCTTTTGCCGCGCCGGCCCGTCTTGCTGCATCGAGGATCGCCCGGCGTGTCCGGGGGTCTGGTTGAGACCGGACCGGCGTGAGGCGGGCGGCAGCCTGCCCATGACGGGTGAGAATGACTTCCTCCCCAGACTCCGCCCGGCGGACCAGGTCGGTGAGCTGTGCCTTGGCGTCAGTGACGGAAATGCGCATTTGAGCCGACGGACTAGAGAATGGTCCAATATAGTGGTCCGGCCTGTGGTCCGGAGTCAATTCCTCACGAAAAAGGGCGGCGCCCGGAGGCGCCGCCCAGTTTGGCAGGGCTGGTGAGAGGGGTGGCTCCAGCCCTGGAGTTCCAGTCCTGACCCTTAGGGGGTCGGAACGGTGATCGCCTCGGGCTGAGCCGAGTCCGGGGTCGCCTCGGCCGGGGCCGGGGCCGGGTTGACCGCCTCGGGGGCCGCCGTCACCGGCGGGACCACGATGGCGGCTAGGGCCGACGCCGAGGTCTGGGCCGAGCCGGAATAGGCCTGGGGCGTCGCCGGGATGGTGGCGCTGGCGTCCATGCCTGAACCCTCGGCGCTGACCGCGGACGTCGCGGGGCGGGCGCGGGCCACGCGGGTCGGGGTCGCGGCGACCCGGGCCGTGGCCCTGGGCGTCTCGATCCTGGCCAGGGCGGTGTCCGCGGCGGGCGCGTCCGGAGCCATGACCGGCGGCGTGTTCACCGCGGCGGTCTGAGCGGGCGCCAGCATCGGAGCCGGGGCCACGGTGTTGGCTGCGCTCGGCGGCGGCGCCGCCTCGTCCTTGGGGGCGCCCATGAACATGACGCCGGCGCCAAGGGCCAGGGCGATGGCCGGAACCGCCGCGAAGACCAGGGGATTTACGCCCCCCTTGGCCTTGCGCGCCCTGGGTCGGGCATAGATCGGGGTTTCCGCAAACATCGGCGTGTCGGAACCAAGCTCGGCGTCTCGGCGCTCAAGATCAGTGATGCCGACAGCGGGCTTGGCGTAGGGGCTATATTCGGTCGTCATTTCAAGACCTCCCAGTGTTGTTCGAGAGATTAAACGAGAGGGCTGGTCACACGTTCCGTGAATTGGTCGGTAGAATCTCGATTTGGTGTGTCAATAACGCCGCAACGCCAAACCAAATAAGGGATTGAGGCGAGTCACATTTTCTTCGGAAAATTCAGCAGCTCCGGTGATTTCGGCCTCTATCCTTCCGAAATCGTGCCCAAAACTCTCAGATTCAGGTCCGAAACACGCCCCAATTGACGCTCAGTTCAAATTCTCTGTCAGTTCGCCGATCGAGCGGATGATGCGGTCTGGCCTGACAGCGCTGTCCTCGGGCAGGCCTTCTCCCAGGTGGTCGTGCCAGATGGCGTAGATGCTCAGGCGCTGGGGCGCGGCCACCTCCCATTCGAGATTGTCGCCCACCATCCATGTCTCGTGGGCCTGCACGCCGAGGGCGGCCATGGCGTGGTGGTAGGCCTGCGCCTCCGGCTTGCCGAACCCGGCCTCGCCCTCGATCTGGATATGGTCGAAGCGGTGGGCGAGGTCGAACCTCTCGATCTTCGCCCGTTGCACGGCCGCCGCGCCATTGGTGACCAGGGCGAGTTTCACGCCCCGCCGCTTCAGCTCGTCGATGGCCTCCAGCGCGCCAGGAAAGAAGCGGATCTGGTCCTCGCGATAGGCGTCGAAGCGCGCGGCGAACGCCCGGGCGGTTTCCGGGGCCAGGCCAGGCGACTGGCGCCGGAGGTCGGCGAAGACCTCCGTCACGATACCGAGCCGCGCCGCGGTCAGGTCCATGCGCCCGCTCTTGTGGCGCTCGGCGTCCGACCAGAAGGCGCGGAAGGCGGTCTCCAGCGCCTCCGCGAGCCGGGCCGGGCCGGGGGGCGTGACGTCGGCGGCGAACTCTTCAGCCACCTCGGCCAGCAGCTGTGGGCGGCGGCCGAGCGAGATGAGGGTGTCATCCAGGTCGAACAGAATGGCGCGGGGCAGGAGGGTCATGGAATCAGCCTAGCCCGTGAACCGAGTCGTTGGACTGAGTCCTTTCCGCCACGGTGGAGCCCGCCTGACGCGGGTGTGACAACGGGTGTCCAAAGCCCCGCTTGACCCGCGCCTCACCGCCCCGCCAAGGTGGCGCGGACGTCGGAGGGTACGCATGAGTTTTAAGGCCCGGCTCGAACGTGAGTGGCGGTTCGTACGCGGGCTCAACCGCACCCTGAAGCGGGTGAAGACCATTGCGCCCACGTCGCCCAACCTGGTCTGCGACGATCTGCAGGCCGCGGTGGATCAATGGCGCGAGAAGCCGGCCCTGACCTTCG
>JAZKFM010000128.1:0-2978 GCA_040386415.1 Pseudomonadota bacterium | reverse complement strand
GAGGGCAAGACCCTGACCTATGGCGAGATGGACGCCATCGCCAACCGCTACGCCCATTGGGCCAAGACCAACAACCTGCGGCGGGGCCAGACCGTGGCGCTGTTCATGCCCAACCGGCTGGAATACTTCCCCATCTGGTACGGCCTGACCAAGGTCGGCGTGATCACCGCCCTGATCAACAACCAGCTTTCCGGCGCGGCCCTCGCCCACTGCCTGAACATCTCCGGCGCCGGCCACGCCATCGTCGACCCCGAGACCTCGCCGGCCTTCGAACAGGCCAAGGGGCTGCTGGACAGGCCCATGCAGCAGTGGGTGCTGGGCCATGCGGCGGGCGATCAGCGCGACCTTTCGCAGGCCTTGAAGAGCTGCAGTTCCCTGCCGCCCGACCGGTCGGCGCGCGAGGGGATGACGGCGAGCGACACGGCCCTGTTCATCTACACCTCCGGCACGACGGGCTTGCCCAAGGCGGCGCGGATCACCCATGTGCGGGCGCAGCTGTTCATGCGCGGCTTCGCGGGCTCCACCGGGGCCACGGAGAATGACCGCATCTACAACCCCCTGCCGCTCTATCACTCGACGGGCGGGCTCTGCGGCCTGGGCGCGGCCCTGCTGAACGGCGGCTCGGTGGTGCTGAAGAAGAAGTTCTCCGCCAGCCACTTCTGGTCCGATGTGGTGGCCGAGAAAGCCACGATGTTCGTCTATATCGGCGAGCTGTGCCGCTACCTGGTGAACCATCCGCCTGGGGAGGACGACACCCGCCACAAGCTGCGCCTGGCCTTCGGCAATGGCCTGCGCCCCGATGTCTGGGCGGAGATGAAGTCACGGTTCCGCATTCCGGAGATCCTGGAGTTCTACGGCTCCACCGAAGGCAATGTGTCGATGTTCAACTTCGATGGCCGCACCGGCGCCATCGGCCGGGCGCCCAAGTGGCTGCGCAACCGGTTCAACATCCGCCTGGTCCAGTACGACGTGGAGGCCGAGGCGCCGATCCGCGGGACCGACGGCTTCTGCATCGAATGCGGGCCGGGCCAGGTGGGGGAGTGCATCGGCAAGATCGGCCAGGGCGACGCGCGCAGCGAATATACCGGCTATGTCGACAAGGCCGCCTCGGACCGGAAGATCCTGCGCGACGTGTTCGAGAAGGGCGACGCCTGGTTCCGCACCGGCGACCTGATGAAGGCCGACGGCGACGGCTATTTCTACTTCATCGACCGGATCGGCGACACCTTCCGCTGGAAGGGCGAGAACGTGTCCACCGGCGAGGTGGCCGAGCGGCTGCAGGCCATACCGGGGGTCACCGAGGCCAATGTCTATGGCGTGGAGGTGCCCGGCGCCGACGGCCGCGCCGGCATGGCTGGCCTGGTGGTGGACGCGGATTTCGACATCAAGGTCTTCGGCGCCCAGGTGGCCGCCGACCTGCCGCCCTACGCCCAGCCGGTGTTCGTGCGCATCCTGCCGGCCATCGAGACCACGGGCACCTTCAAGTACCGCAAGCTCGACCTGGTGAACGACGGCTTCGACCCCGGCAAGGTCAAGGGGGCGATGTTCTACAAGGACGGCGCCAAGGGCTATGTGAAGCTCACCAAGGCCGGCTTCGCCAAGTTGGAGGCCGGCGGCGTGAAGCTTTAGGGCGACCTTAAAGCCTCGCGCGCGATCCTACTGTCATGGCCAAGCTCATTCTCGTCACCGGCGGCGCCGGGTTCATCGGTTCGTCGCTCTGCGCGCGCCTCGTCGGCGAAGGCCACAAGGTGATCTCGCTGGACAACTATTTCGCGGGGACCAAGGACGCCCACGTCGCCGGCGTCGACTATCGGGACGGTCACACCAAGGACGTCGCCGCCCTGATTCCCGAGACTCCGGACCTGATCTTCCACCTGGGGGAGTATTCCCGCGTGGAGAAGAGCCTGCTGGAGCCGGCCACCGTCTGGGACCTGAACAAGGCCGGCACGTTCGGGGTGCTCGAGTTCTGGCGCGCCAAGGGCTGCAAGCTGCTTTACGCCGGATCGTCCACCAAGTTCGGCGATGGCGGCCTGGGCCGCGACCAGAGCCCCTATGCCTGGACCAAGGCCACCAATACCGAACTCGTCCGCAACTACGGCGACTGGTACGACCTCCCGTACGCCATCACCTACTTCTACAACGTCTACGGACCGGGCGAGCGGGCCGGGGCCTATGGCACCCTGATCGAAATCTTCCGCCAGCGCCGCCTGGCCGGGGAGCAACTGCGGGTCAACGCGCCCGGCACCCAGAAGCGCAACTTCACCCACATCGACGACATCGTTGAAGGCCTCGTCCTGGTGGGCGAGCACGGGGTCGGCGACGACTTCGGCCTGGGCGACAACCGGGCCTATTCGATCCTCGAGGTGGCGGAGATGTTCGGCGGCGAGATCGTCATGGGGCCGGAGGTGGCGGGCAATCGGATGAGCGCCGACATCGACACCTCCAAGACCCGCCTGCTGGGCTGGTCGCCGACGCGGGCCCTGATCGATTACATCGGCCAGACCCCCGGCGCGAACACCAAGCCTCGCCGGGACTAGGCCTCCAGCGGCAGGACCACCCGGCAGTGGATGCCGTCGGGGTGGTAGGCCAGGGTCGCCTCGCCCCCCAGCTCGCCCTGCAGACTGCGTTCGATCAGGCGTGAGCCGAATCCCTTGCGGGTGGGGGCGCTGACCTTCGGACCTTTCTCCTCGGTCCAGGCGATGACCAGGCGGTCGCCGCTCTTTCCGCTTTCGACTGACCAGTGGACGCGCACGCAGCCCTCGGGACTGGAGAGGGCGCCATACTTCGCCGCGTTGGTGGCCAGCTCGTGGAACAGCAGGCCCAGCGCCAGGGCGCGGGCGGGCGAGAGAGCGAGGTCGGGCCCCTCCAGGCGGTAGCGCTCGACGCCATGCGGCCGGAACTCCGCCAGCAGGATGTCGCGCAGGTCGGCGCTGCGCCAGCTGGAGGCGGTGAGCAGATCGTGGGTGGCCGACAGGGCC
>JAZKFM010000127.1:2908-3206 GCA_040386415.1 Pseudomonadota bacterium | reverse complement strand
ATGGATGCCGCAGGGTGTAGTGGCGCGGCTGAGGCTTTGACCTGCATCGCGATGCCCGCCGACAGAGGGGTCCTAGGCACAAGGCCTAGGATGACGGGCGAGGGGATGGGCCGCGGCTCACCAGGCCAACACTTCGAGCCCTGGCACGTCCTGGAAGTCCGCCGGGTTCTGGGTGACCAGGGTGGCGCGGTGGACCAGGGCCTGGGCCGCGATCATCCGGTCCAATAGCTTGCGCCGGGAATAGCCGGCAGACTCCATGATCATCCGATAGGCGTCGGCGGCCACGTCGTCGAAGGCC
>JAZKFM010000127.1:0-2898 GCA_040386415.1 Pseudomonadota bacterium | reverse complement strand
CCGGCGCGGGCGCCGCAGGCCCGCCTGGGATGGATCGCGATACACCCCGCCCTCGAGCTCCACGCGGCTGATGATCGACATCAGGATGGCGCCGTCGAGAGCCGCGACCTTGGTCGTGACCGCTTGGTCGCCGTCGCGCAGACCGATCAGGACATTGGTGTCGAGCAGGAAGGCGGCCACGGCTCAGAGGCCGGGCCGCTCAGGCAGGTCCTCGACATCGCGGACCTCGATCCCGCGGGGCGCGGGGAGGGCCGCGAGCTGAGCCAAGAGGTCCCCGATGGGCGGCCGGCTCGGATAGATCGTCAGCACGTCGCCGGAGCGGATGATGGTCAGCGCCACCTCACGCCCAAAGGCGACGCCCTTGGGCAGGCGAACGGCTTCGCTGTTCCCACTCCGGAAGGTGCGGCTGTCGGCGATGGTCATGGCGTCGCTCCACGTGATGACGTGTATATACGAACCTGCGCGCGCGCATTCAAGCCCACCGCCCTTGCGTCCCGGGATGACGGGACAGGAACGCAATTCCCCAGTAGATAGGCCTTCAGTCTTAGTCTTCGCGCGAGGCGCCATGATCCCTGAGTGTGCCACGAGGGGCCGCCGCACGCCCCAACCGGCAAGGCTCGGTGGACCGTCGTGACCACCCTCCGCGTCATCCTCGGCGATCAGCTCTCCACCCGGCTCGCCGTCGTGGCCGGGGCCGACAAGAGCGCCGACGTCTTCCTCATGGCCGAGGTCATGGCGGAAGCGTCCTACGTCAATCACCACGTCAAGAAGATCGCCTTCCTGTTCTCGGCCATGCGCCACTACGCGGCGGCGCTGCGGGCGGCAGGGTATCGGGTGCGGTATGTGGCGCTGGAGGATGAGGGGAACAGCCAGAGCCTGGACGGCGAGATCCTGCGGGCGGTGGCGGATCTGGCGCCTTCGCGGGTGGTGGTGACCGAGCCGGGGGAGTGGCGGCTGCGGGAGGGGTTCGAGGCCTTGCGGCTGGCCCTGCCGGTGGAGCTGGAGATCCTGCCCGACACCCGGTTCCTGTGCTCGCACGACGCGTTCAACGCCTGGGCCGGGGACCGGCGCGAGCTGCGGATGGAGTACTTCTATCGCGACATGCGCAGGCGCCACGATGTGCTGATGGAGCCGGCCGGCAAGCCGGCCGGCGGCCGCTGGAACTTCGACGCGGACAACCGCAAGCCGCCCAAGGCGGGGCTCAAGTCCCCGCCGCGCCTGAGCTTCAAGAAGGACGCCATCACCCGCGAGGTGCTGGAGCTGGTGCGGCGGCGGTTCCCCGACGGCTATGGGCGGCTGGAGCCTTTCCACTTCGCGGTGACGCGGCGCCAGGCCCTGCGGGAGCTGGACCACTTCATCGCCCATGTGCTGCCGGGGTTCGGCGACTATCAGGACGCCATGGTGGCGGGCGAGCCCTGGCTGCGCCACTCCCTGCTGGCGGCCTACATCAATGCGGGCCTGCTCTATCCGCTGGAGGTCTGCCGCAGGGCCGAGGCGGCCTACCGGGAGGGCCAGGCGCCGCTGAACGCGGCCGAGGGCTTCATCCGCCAGATCCTGGGCTGGCGGGAGTTCGTGCGCGGGGTCTACTGGCGGTTCATGCCGGGCTATCTGGAACAGAACGCGCTCGAAGCCCACGAGCCGCTGCCCTGGTTCTACTGGAGCGGGGAGACGCGCATGGCCTGCGTGCGCGAGGCCCTGGCCCACACCTATGACCACGCCTATTCGCACCATATCCAGCGGCTGATGATCACCGGCAACTTCGCCCTGCTGGCGGGCCTGGCGCCCAAGGCGGTGCACGCATGGTACCTGGCGGTCTATGCCGACGCCTATGAGTGGGTCGAGGCGCCCAATACGCTGGGCATGGCCCTGCACGCCGACGGCGGGGTGCTGGCCTCCAAGCCCTATGCCGCCAGCGGCGCCTATATCCGCAAGATGAGCAACTACTGCCAGGGCTGCGCCTATGATCCGACGGTGGCGGTGGGGGACCGGGCGTGCCCGTTCAACGCCCTCTACTGGGACTTCATGGCGCGTCATCGCGAGCGGTTCAGCCGCAACGCCCGCATGCCCTTTGTCTACGCCACCTGGGACAGGATGGGGCCGGCGCGGCAGGCGGGACTGCGCGACCAGGCCCAGCGGCACCTGACCGCCATGCGCGAGGGGACCCTGTGAAGGGCGTCGCCAAGTCCGACCTGCCCACCAAGGTCTGCGCGGTCTGCAACCGACCGTTCACCTGGCGGAAGAAGTGGGCGAAGGTGTGGGACGAGGTGCGCTACTGCTCGGACGCCTGCCGCGGGCGGCGAAGCGGGGGAACCTGATGGGGCCTGCCAAGGCCGGGCCTCATGAGGCCAGCGGCGGCATTGTACTTGCCATACGTGCGTCGCCCGTCGCGCACCTCTCAGGATAGGGCCTCTGCGGTGTTCGATTCAAAGCTGCGACCGTTGATCGATCCGCCGCTGAACCGCCTGGGGCTGGCCCTGGCGCGGCGGGGGATCACGGCCGACCAGGTGACCGTGGCGGGCGCGGTGGCGGGCGGCTTGGCGGGGTTGGCCATCGGGTTACAGCAGCCGCTGGCGGGGCTGGCGCTGATCGCGCTGAGCCGGCTGCTGGACGGCCTGGACGGGGCGATCGCGCGGGCCACCCGGCCCACGGACTTCGGCGGCTATCTCGACATCCTGTGCGACTACGTCTTCTACCTGGCCGTACCCCTGGGGTTCGGGTTCGCCGAGCCGGCGCACCTGCCCTACGCCCTGGCCCTGGTGGCCAGCTTCACCCTGACCGCCGTGAGCTTCCTGGCCTATGCGACCCTGGCGGCCAAGCGCGGGCTGGAGAGCGTGAGCCACGGCGCCAAGAGCTTCTTCTATAGCACCGGCCTTGCCGAGGGCGCCGAGACCATCGCGG
>JAZKFM010000126.1:0-5316 GCA_040386415.1 Pseudomonadota bacterium | reverse complement strand
CTTCGCCGCCGTCCTGGTTGGCGATCGTGATGCCGCCCTCGGAGGAGAAGGCCTCGTGGTTGGTGTCCACGGTCATGATGTCGTTGTACTTGGTGATCGACCAATACGGGCCGAACTCATGCTCGGCGGTGTAGTGGACCGGGTCTTCCTTGCGCAGACGCTCGAAGATCGCCCAGTGCGCGTCCTGGCGGAACAGTTCCGGCTGGGCCGGATTCAGCAGTTCCAGGGGCGTGGCGTAGACCTCCGCGCGCACGTCGCTGTTGAGGTCGATCGATCCGTCGCTCATGTCCGTTCCTCCGGTTGACCTGCCATTGGCGGAAAATGACGCCTGCGTCAACTTGAGAAGGCGCCGCCGCGTCACAAGGGGTTGTGATTGGCGGGGGCGACGGCGCCGCGGCCTAGACCTTGGCCGGGGCCATCCTCGGCGACAGCAGCTGCACCGCCAGCAGGGCCAGGAAATAGATGCAGCCGCAGACCGCAAAGATCGGGCCATAGCCGCCGGCCGATTCCAGCACCTGGCCCACCGACTTGGCCATCACCATGCCGCCGATGCCGCCCAGCATGCCGCCGATGCCGATGACCGAGCCCACGGCGCTTCGCGGGAAGACGTCGCCGGGCAGGGTGTAGAGGTTGGCCGAGAACGCCTGGTGGGCGGCGGCCACCAGCCCGACCACGGCGGTGGCGACCCACAGGTCGTCGATCTGGGTGATGAAGAAGTAGGGCAGGGTGGCGACGGCGCAGACCAGCATGGTCATCTTGCGCGAGAAGTTCAGGCTGCGACCGGCCTTCATCAGCCGCGAGGACATCCACCCGCCGCCGACGCTGCCGACGTCGGAGATAAGATAGACCACCGCCAGCACCAGGCCGAACATCGCGACGTTGAGGTCGAAGGTCTTCTTGAAATAGTCGGGCAGCCAGAACAGCAGCATCCACCAGACAGGATCGATCAGGAACTTGCCCAGCGCGTAGGCCCAGGTCTCGCGCTTGGTGGCCACCTTCAGCCAGCTGACCTTCTGGTCGGAATCCTCAGGGTCGGAGCGGATGTGGGCGAGCTCGGCGGCGTTGACCTTGGGCTCCTTCTCCGGCGACCGGTACATGACCAGCCAGGCCACGATCCAGAACATGCCGATCACGCCGGTGATGATGAAGGCCGCGCGCCAGCCGTAGGCCAGCATGATCATCGGGGCCACCAGGGGGGTGATCACCGCCCCGATATTGGCCCCGGCGTTGAAGATGCCGGTGGCGAAGGCGCGCTCCTTCTTGGGGAACCACTCGGTGACGGCCTTGACCCCGCCGGGGAAGTTGCCGCCTTCGCCGACCCCCAGCAGGACCCGGACCAGGAAGAACTGGTTGAGCGTGCTGGCGCCGGCGTGGGCGATGTGGGCCAGCTGCCAGATGATGAAGGCCGTGGCGTAGCCGATCTTGGCCCCCACCCGGTCTACGAAGGCCCCGAACAGCAGGTAGGAGGCCGCATAGGCCGCCTGGAAGTAGAAGACGATGTCGGCGTAGTCAGTCTCGCTCCAGCCCATCTCCTCGGACATGAAGGGCTTGAGCACCCCCAGCATCTGCCGGTCGACATAGTTGATCACCACGGCGGTGAAGAGCAGGGCGCAGATCATGGCGGCGGGCCCGGTGTCGGTGGTGGTTGTCATGGACAGAACGCCCTTTTGTTTCTTCGCCTTGGCGACATCTCTTGAACCCCCGCGCCGTCGCCGAGCGCGGGAGCTTGTCTCGTCAGGTCGCGGGTTTTGCGGGGTAGGCCACGCACGCGATCTCGCCGTAGCCCTCGAAGCGCACGGCGCCGCTCTGGCCCGCCACGATGTCATGGATGCCGGCCGCCGCGCCGGTGCAGATGTACATGCCGGCCTTCAGCGGACGTCCGCGCCGGGCGGTGTGCTCGGCCAGGAAGCGGATGGATTCCACCGGCCCGCCCGGCAGGATGAAGGCGCCGCCCTGGCCCACCACCTCGCCCTCGATTACGGTCTCGCAGCGCAGGTCCTCCAGCCGGCGTTCGCGCCAGTCGGCGATCTCCGCCCCCACCATCAGGCCGGCGTTGTTGCCGAAGTCGGACACCACCACGGTGGGCCCCAGGATGTTGATGCTGGCCAGCGGGCTGCCCGCCGGCTCCATGCCCATGTGCAGGGCGCCGATCAGGTCGCTGGCCTCCTGCGAGGTCCAGGTCAGCTTGTCGGCAGGGGCGTCGAAGGCGATGCGCGCCACATATTCGGCCTCCACGGCCGCGAACCCGCCCTCGAACACCGGGAAGGGGGTCACCTCGCCGGGCGTCACATGCCACAGCGCCTTGGCGAAGATCGGGCCGCAGATGCGGTTGCTGTTCAGGCGCGCCTCGTGTTCGGGCGGCACCCGCCCGACCTTCCAGCCGACCACCTCGTCAGGCCAGAGCGCGAGGGCTGCCTCCTGCACGCGGTAACCGGTGGCGAGGTCGGTCGGCACGGGGCCGGGAAAGTCTGGAAGGGCGGCGGCCGACAGGCGCGCGCGGACAAACCGCGCCGCCACGTCGTCCGTGGGAAAGCCATCGGCCGTGCTTGCCGCCGGAACGCTCACGCGGAATCGCCTCCCCACTCCCTCGCCCTCGAAAGGCGCTGTTGTCTCTAGAGGAAACCGGTGTCATTTTCAAATCAAGTCCCAAATTCGCAATTTTGGGGACGTCAGGGAGAACTTCATGGGCATCCGTCTCGCCGTCGGAGCGGCGCTTTCGATCCTGCTGGCCGCCGGCGCGGCCCAAGCCGCGGAGCCCCTGGCCTTTCCGGGTGCGCAGGGCTGGGCGGCGACGACGCCCGGCGGGCGCGGCGGCCGGATCATCATGGTCACGACCCTGGCGGGCGACGGCCCCGGCTCCTTCCGCGAGGCCCTGGAGGCCAAGGGCCCGCGCATCGTGGTCTTCGAGGTGGGCGGTGTCATCGACCTCAACCTCAAGACCCTCAAGGTCACCGAGCCCTTCCTGACCATCGCTGGCCAGACGGCGCCGTCCCCGGGCATCACGCTGATCCGTGGCGGCATGGACGTCTCGGCCCACGACGTGGTGATGCAGCACATCCGGGTCCGTCCGGGGGAGGCCGGTCAGCCCAAGAAGGGCGGCTGGGGGGAGGACGGTTTCTCCACGGTCAGCGGGGCCTACAACATCATCGTCGACCACTGCACCTTCACCTGGGCGACGGATGAGAACCTGTCGGTCTCGGGCCTTCGGTTCGTGGGCAAGACGCCGGACGACTGGCGCGCGGCGACCAGCCACGCGATCACCTATTCCAACAACATCATCGCCGAGAGCCTGGCCTATTCGACCCACGACAAGATCGAGCACTCGAAAGGCAGCCTGATCCACGACAACGCCAGCGACCTGCTGATCGTCGGCAACCTCTACGCCCACAACTACGAGCGCAACGCCCTGTTCAAGGGCGGGGTGCGGGCGGTGATGGCCAACAACCTGATCTACAATCCGGGCCAGCGGGCGGTGCACTACAACCTGCAGGCCAATGAGTGGGGCGACCATCCCTACGAGACCGGCAAGATCGCCGCCGTGGGCAACGCCCTGCGGGCGGGGATCTCGACCCCCGACCAGCTCGCCTTCTTCGAACTCGGCGGCGACGGGGACGTGGAGTACTACGGCCGCGACAACATCGCCGTCGACCGCATCGGCCGGCCCTTGCCCATGCTGGGGCGCTACACTACCGGCCCGGCCAGGATCATCGAGACCTGGACGCCGCCGACCTGGCCCGAAGGCCTCAAGCCGATGCCCGCGGTGGACGTGCAGAAGTCAGTGTTGATGAACGCCGGCGCCCGGCCCTGGGACCGGGACTATGACGACGTCCGGTTGCTGGCCGACGTGGCCGAGGGGCGCGGGACGATCATCGATTCCGAGCAGGACCTGCACGGCTATCCCGTCCAGAAGCCCACGGCGCGCGCGTTCAACGCGGCCGACTGGAACCTGCATGACATGACGCCCAAGCGGCCCGAGGTGCTGGACTCCGGCGCCAAGGCGAGAGGGACCTAGGCGCGGTGTTTCGGTGTTAGACTGGCGACATGCAACAACAGGTCTCGCTCATCACGCTCGGCGTCGCCGATCGCCGACGGCCACGTGATCTTCGGGGTCTAGGCCCGGGTCGCGCTCGAGGCCCATGCTCCGGGCGCCCATAGGCCCGCTTGGCGCGGCGCCGCGGCGCGGGTTATGACACCGGGACAAGAATGAGGACAATTTCCCCGTGGCGGCACGCGACCCAGGCTCCGACAAGACCAAGCGGCACACCATCAACGACGTCGCCCGCCTGGCCGGGGTGTCGAAGAAGACCGTCAGCCGGGTCATCAACGAGAGCCCCTTCGTCAAGGAGGAGACCCGCAAGGCGGTCCTGGAGATCATGCGCGAGACGGGCTACGTCCCTGACCCGCAGGCCCGCGGCCTGGCCTTCCGCCGCGCCTTCCTGGTGGGGCTGATCTACGACAACCCCAACCCCCAGCACACCATCAGCCACCAGCAGGGCCTGCTGGACGCCATGGCCGGCTCCGGCTTCGAGCTGGTGGTCCGCCCGGTGGACCGCAATTCGCCACGCCTGCTCGACGACATGCGCGACTTCGTGGAGCGCCAGAAACTGTTCGCCGTGGTCCTGCCTTCGCCGGTGTCGGAGGACGAGAAATTGGCCGCCCTGCTGCGCGAGCTGGACGTCCCCTATGTGCGGATCGGCTCGGTGGCCCTGGACGAACCCGACCGCATGCTGGTCAGCCACGACGGCCGCGGCGCCGCCCAGGCCGCCCGCCACCTAGCCGACCTCGGCCATACCCGCATCGCGCTCATCTCCGGCCCCCCCACCTTCCGCTCCTCAATCGAGCGCAAGAAGGGCTTCGAGGAAGGCCTGGCGGAGGCCGGCCTGACGCTGTCCCCCGATCTCGCCAAGATCGGCGCCTACACCTATGAGAGCGGCGTCAACGCCGCCCTGGAGCTGTTCGCCCTGGAGGCCCGTCCGACGGCCATCTTCTGCCTCAACGACGAGATGGCCACCGGCGTCTACACCGCCGCCCGCGAAGCCGGCCTCCGCATCCCGGAGGACGTCTCGGTGGTGGGCTACGACGACGCCCCCATCGCGGTGCGCCTGTGGCCGCCAATGACCTCGGTGCGGCTCCCTTTGCGGGACATGGGGCGGATGGCGGGGGAAATGCTGGTGCCCAACGCCCTGCGGGAGAAACGCGCCGACGCCCACGAGGTGCAGCCGCAGCTGGTGTTGCGGGGGTCTACGGGGAAGGTAGGGTAGGGGCCCCCGAACCTCCCAAGCCCGTCATCCTAGGCCTTGTGCCTAGGACCCCTGT
>JAZKFM010000125.1:0-14127 GCA_040386415.1 Pseudomonadota bacterium | reverse complement strand
GGATAGCGCTGCTCGGAGATCTGCAGGTCCATCCGGTATTGCGGCTTGAGGTTGGAATCACGCGACAGCGCGTCATCCAGGTGCTCGCGCATCAGCTGGCCGGCCCGGCCCGTGGGGGCCGAGACCTGCACCGAGGAAAGGGCCGCGCCCACCCCGGGGCGACCGTAGAGCGGCGTGAAGCCGCAGCCTGCCAGGGTGACGGCGGCGAGCGCCAGGGCGCCGATGCTTGCGATGCGAGCCATGTGCCTCAGCTTGCCACGATGTTGACGATGCGATCCTTCACCACGATCACCTTGCGGATCGTGAGGCCCTCAAGGCGCCGTGCGATCTCGGGATCGTCAAGCACCATCTTCTCCACATCGGCCGGTTCGGCCCCGGCCGGCGCGGAAATCTCGCCCCGGCGCTTGCCGTTGACCTGAACCGGCAGGACGCGGACGGCGTCCTCGGTCAGGGCCGGATCGAAATCGGGCCACGGGGCGGACACCACCATCCCCTCCCCGCCGATGCGGGCCCAGGCCTCCTCGGCCAGGTGGGGGGTGAAGGGCGAGACCAGGCGCGCGAAAGCCGACAGGGCCTCGGCGCGGGCCGCCAGCAGGGCGTCGCTGGCGCCTTCCGCCGGCGCGGCCTTCAGGGCGTTCAGGAACTCGTACAGGCGGGCGATGCCGGAGTTGAACCGGAAGCCCTCCACGGCCTCGGTGACCGCCTTGACGGTGCGATGGGTGGCCACCCGCAGGGCCACGGCCTTGGGATCGGCGGCGATGTCGGCCGCCGCCACGGTTTCCGGCTGGGCGTCGAACTCGGCCCAGACCCGGTTGACGAAGCGCCAGGCGCCCTCGACCCCGGAGGTGGACCAGATGGAGTCCCGCTCCGGCGGCGAATCCGACAGCACGAACAGCCGCGCGGCGTCGACGCCGTAGACCTCGAAGATGTCGCCCGGGGCCACGGTGTTGCGCTTGGACTTCGACATCTTCTCGATGTCGCCGATGATCACCGGCTGGCCGTCGGAGACGCGGACGGCGCGGCGGGTGTTCCCCTCCGCCGTGATCTCCAGTTCCTTGGGCTCGACCCAGTCGCCGTTCTGCAGGCGGTAGGTCTCGTGCGTCACCATTCCCTGGGTGAACAGCCCCGCGAAGGGCTCCTTGGCCTCCAGCATGCCGGCGTCCGACAGGGCGCGGTTCAGGAAGCGCGCATAGAGCAGGTGCAGGACCGCGTGCTCGATTCCGCCCACATACTGGTCCACCGGCATCCAGTAGTCGGCCGCCGCCTTGTCGATCGGATCGGCGGCGGTGGGGTCGGTAAAGCGGGCGAAGTACCAGGAGGAGTCCACGAAGGTGTCGAGAGTGTCGGTCTCACGGGTCGCGGGACCGCCACAGCCGGGGCAAGTCGTATTCTTCCAGGTCGGGTGACGCGCAAGGGCGTTGCCGGGCTTGGAGAAGTCCAGGTCCTCGGGCAGGGCGACCGGCAGCTGGTCCTTGCGCACCGGGACGACGCCGCACGTGTCGCAATGGACCACCGGCACCGGGCAGCCCCAGCCGCGCTGGCGGGCCACGCCCCAGTCGCGCAGGCGGAACACCGTGGCGCCCTGGCCGGCGCCCTGGGCCTCGATCCTGGCGATGGCGGCGGCCTTGGCGGCCTCGATCTCCAGCCCGTCCAGGTCGGCGGACCGGAAGATGGTCCCCGGCCCGGTATAGGCCTCGGCGCCCACGTCATAGGTGGCCGGGTCCTCGCCCGGCGGCAGGACCACCGGCTTGACCGGCAGGCCGTACTTGCGGGCGAAATCCAGGTCGCGCTGGTCGTGGGCCGGGCAGGCGAAGATGGCGCCGGTGCCGTAGTCCATCAGGATGAAGTTGGCGATCCAGACCGGGAGCCGCCAGGCGGGATCGAAGGGGTGGGCGACGGTCAGGCCGGTGTCGAAGCCGATCTTCTCGGCGGTCTCGATCTCGGCCTCCGAGGCGCCGCCCTTGCGGCAGGCCTCGATGAAGGCCGCGGCCTTGGGGTCGGCGGCCGCGATCTGCTGGGCCAGGGGGTGGTCGGGCGCCACGCCGACGAAGCTGGCGCCGTACAGGGTGTCGGGCCGGGTGGTGTAGACCTCCAGACCGCTCTCGAAGCCGGCGGGGGCGGCGTCGGCCCATTGGAAGGCGAACTTCAGGCCTTTCGAGCGCCCGATCCAGTTCTCCTGCATCAGCCGGACCTTGTCGGGCCAGCGGTCCAGACCCTTCAGACCCTCCAGCAGGGCGTCCGCATAGTCGGTGATGCGCAGGAACCACTGGTTCAGCTTGCGCTTCTCCACCACCGCGCCCGAACGCCAGCCGCGGCCGTCCACCACCTGCTCATTGGCGAGCACGGTCTGGTCCACCGGGTCCCAGTTCACCACGCCCTCGCGGCGATAGACCAGGCCGCGGGCCATCAGGTCGATGAACCAGGCCTGCTGCTGGCCATAATAGGCCGGGTCGCAGGTGGCGAATTCGCGCGACCAGTCGATGGACAGGCCCAGCTGCTGCAGCTCGGCGCGCATCTTGTCGATGTTGGCGTAGGTCCAGGCGCGGGGATCGACGCCGCGCTCCATGGCCGCGTTCTCCGCGGGCAGGCCGAACCCGTCCCAGCCCATGGGGTGCAGGACGTTGAAGCCCCGGGCGCGCTTGAACCGGGCGTTGGCGTCGCCGAGGGTATAGTTGCGCACATGGCCCATGTGCAGGCTCCCCGAGGGATAGGGGAACATCTCCAGAGCGTAGTATTTCGGGCGCGCGTGATCGATCTCCGCGCGGAACACGTCGGCGTCGGCCCAGGCCTTACGCCACTTGGGTTCGACTTCTTTGGGATTGTACCGGGCCATGGCGGGGGCTTAGCGCGCTTTCACTGAGGATGGGAAGCGGCCGGACACGCGCAAAGCGCGCCGACCTGATGAGTTCGGCGCGCCCGGTTATTTGTCAGATCCCGGAACGCGCCCGGGGATTAGCCCCGGATGTTCGAGAGCTTAAGCTGACGGGCCTTGGTCAGGATGGCGTTTTCGATGTCGGTCTCGGTCTGGCCGGCCGACGGCGCGTCCACCCAGGTCCCCGAGGCGTCGCGGGTCTGCTTGAAGACCGCCACGTTCAGGCCGTCGGCGCGCAGGCGCGCGTCCAGGATGTAGACCGTGCACTTGAAGCGCTCGTCGGCCTTCTCCGGATTGACGTACCAGTCGGTGATCACCACGCCGCCATAGGGGTCGGCCGAGGCCAGGGGCATGAAGGCCAGGGTGTCGAGGGTCGCCCGCCACAGGTAGCCGTTGACGCCGATGGTCGGCTGCTCGGCGGCCGGGGTTGATTTGCCGCGTCCGAGGCCGAACAGGCCGCCGCCGTCGCTCTGGGTCTTCGGGCCACTACTCGAGCAGGCCGCGAGCGCCGAAAGGCTGAGGGCCAAGACCCCCGTCGCCACGCCACGCATCCAAACTCCACGCACAAACGGCATATATCCGCTCCCAGTCGCTGTTTCGCGTCGGTATCTCGCCGCGTCGCCGCCCCCGCGCCGGATGCCTCTATAGCAACGCCCAAAGCGGCGCCAAACAGGAATCGCGTGGCCCTGCCGCCACAGGCGCCAACCATCTGTCCACAGAGGCGACCTGCGACGTGTTGGCGTGTTGACCTAGAGGATGGCGCGACTTTAATCGCATCAACGGTCTCACCTCTCATGGCGTGGCCGGGGCTTAGGGGCCATATAGGTGGTTATGTTCAATCGGACGGTCATGGCGCTGGTCGGCGCGGTGCTCATTGCGAGCGCCGGATCGATGGCTCATGCCCAGACGACGAAGAAGACCACCGACTTTTCCGTGCGCAGTGAAACCTCGGCTCTGGCGTCGCCTCAGGCGGCCAAGGCGCTGAAGTTCGACGCGCGCAAGGGGCGCTGGGGGGTCACGCTCAATCTGCAGCAGCCGGACGGTCGCGACACCCAGTGGAACGACGTCCAGGCGGGCGCATATTTCCGCGTGACGCCGTCGCTCCGGGTCGGCGGCGCCGTGGCCCTGGGGGAGAAAGAAACCCCCATGTACAAGAAGACCGAACCGCAGGCCGGCGCGCCGCGGGTTCGTCTCGAGACCGCCTTCAAGTTCTAAGGGTTTTCCGGCCCGACCAATCAGCCGCCTTCGGGCGGCTTCTTTGAGTCTGCTTACCGCCCCTGCCAAGCCGGGGAGGAAAGAAACACCTCCACCCCTGCGATCCCGACGACCCCTGTGGCCAACAGCCGCGCGGCGGTGGTCTGGTTCACCCCTCCCAGGGCGTAGACGGGACGGCCGCTCAGCCGAACGATCTGCGCCAGGCGTATCGGGCCCAGGGGCCTGCCCGCCGAAGGGCTGCCCGACGGGAAGATCGCCGAGACCACCACGGCGTCGACCGGGGCGCGGGCGGCACGGGGATTGTGGGCGGCGGCCGTGATCAGCCAGGTGGGGCGCCTCGCCCGGATGCGAGGGGCTCGCGCGGCCAGGCGCTCGGGCAGGTGGAGGCCATCGGCGCCGACCTTGGCGGCCAGGGCCTCATCGGCGCCGATCAGCAGTTTGAGGCCCCGCCGGCGCGCGATCGCCTTCAGGCGCCGGGCCACGGCCTGGGCGTCCGGCGCCCCGAAGGCCCGGTAGACGATGGCCGAGCCCCTGGGCAGACGCGCCGCCACGGCCTCCGGATCGGGAGTCCGCACCGGATCGGTGAAATAGAGCAGGGCAGGCAGGGGCTTTCGCCGGCCCGCGCGTCGCCCTAAGCAGGCCGCTGTCCGCGCCACTGTCCAGAACCCAGCTATGACCCGCTCCTTCGATCCCGTCGCCGCCCACGCCGACATCCTGACGCGTATCGCCGCCGCGGCGAAGGCCGGCGGGCGGCAAGCCGACGATGTGACCCTGGTGGCGGTCTCCAAGCAACAGCCCTGGGAGCGGGTGGAGGCCATCCTTGAGACCGGTCAGACCGTATTCGGTGAGAACCGCGTGCAGGACGCCATGGCCGCCTGGGAGACGCGCCGCGAGGGGATCGAGCTGCGGCTGATCGGGCCGCTGCAGACCAACAAGGTCAAGGAGGCCGTGGCCTTCTTCGACGTCATCGAGACCCTCGACCGCGAAAAGCTGGCGGCCGCCCTGGCCGAGGAGATGAAGAAGCAGGGCAGGGCGCCTCGCCTCTATGTCCAGGTCAACACCGGCGAGGAGGCGCAGAAGGCCGGGGTGGCTCCGACTGAGGCCGACGCCTTCATCGCCGCCTGCCGCGACACCCACGGCCTGAGCCTCGAGGGCCTGATGTGCATCCCGCCGGCCGACGGGCCCCCGGGCCCGCACTTCGCCCTGCTGGCCAAGATCGCCGCCCACAACGGGATCGGAAAGCTCTCCATGGGGATGAGCGACGATTTCGAGACCGCCGTACGGTTCGGCGCCACCAGCGTCCGGGTGGGCTCAGCCCTCTTCGGTCCCCGGGGCTAGGACGTTCAGGGCCGGTCGGGCCGGCTTTCGCGCCTCGTCCATCTGTTCCATGGCGTCCAGGAACGGGTGCGGATTGACGTCGACGATGGAGACCGCCGATCCCGGCTCGGCCTTGCCGATCAGCTCGAGGACGTCCCAGGCCTGAAGGGCCACACAGCCCTCGGTGGGCTCCCAGTTCGGCCGCGCCACGTGCAGGAAGATGGCCGAGCCCATCAAGGGGACCACCGGGTCGTCGTTGTGGGCCAGCACCAGGACGAAGTCGTAGACCCTGTCCTCCCGCCACAGCTGTTCGGCGCTGGCGGGGTAGGGGAGGCTGACGGGGCGGTTGTAGTTCGGGTCGCCTGGCGCGTCGCACCAGCCGTCATTGGGCGCGATGGCCTGAACCGGCAGGCGGCTCTGGGGCGCGGGCGTGCGGTCGGGGCGGTAGAGGACGCGGCGGATCGGCCAGACCCCCAGGGGCGAACAGCCGTCGCCCTCACGTTTGTCGGCGGCGGCGATCACCCCGCCCTTGCCAAGGGCGCAACGGGTCTCGCGGCCCGCGAGATCGAACCGGCCGTCTGACATCGCCGTGAACAGCACGCTTCATTCTCCTGGGCGGTTGGCGCTCGGGGCCAACACGGTGCATGTTCGCGCCCATGGCCCAACGCAAGACCCTACTCGTCGTCGACGACAATGATGATCTGCGCGGCGAACTCGCCGAGCAACTGGAACTGCACGAAGAGTTCTCCGCCATCCAGGCGGCCACCGCCGGCGACGGGGTGCGCCAGGCGGTCGAGGCCCGCCCCGACCTGATCCTGCTGGACGTCGACCTGCCGGACATGGACGGGCGCGATGCCTGCAAGCTGATGCGCTCTAAGGGGGTGACCTCGCCGGTGATCATGCTGACCGCCGCCGACGCCGACGACGACGCCATCCGTGGCCTGGACTCCGGGGCCAACGACTACGTCACCAAGCCCTTCAAGTTCGCGGTCCTGCTGGCCCGCATCCGCGCCCAGCTGCGCAGCCACGAGCAGTCGGAGGGGGCGGTCTTCCACCTGGGGACTTATGAGTTCCGCCCCTCGGCCAAGATGCTGGTGGACGCCAACCAGAAGAAGATCCGGCTGACGGAAAAAGAGACCAACATCCTGAAGTACCTCTACCGGGCCGGGGAAAAGCCGGTGAGCCGCGAGGAGCTGCTGGCCGAGGTCTGGGGCTATAACGCGGGCGTCACCACCCACACCCTGGAAACCCACGTCTACCGCCTGCGCCAGAAGATCGAGCCCGATCCCGGCAATGCACGCCTGCTGCTGACCGAGGCCGGCGGCTACCGGCTGGCGCCTTAGACCCGTCGTCGCCTAGAGCCCGAAGTCAGCGCTGACCGGCGCGTGGTCGCTGGGGCGTTCCCATTCGCGAACGTCGTCGTGGACGCGGGCCGCGGCCGCCCCTGGCCGGAAGGCGGCTTCTCGGAGCCCAGGCGAAATCAGCACATGATCCAGGCGCAGGCCCCGGTTCGACGCCCGGAAATCGGCGGCCCGGTAGCTCCACCAGGAAAACAGCTTCTGTGGATCGGGAATGGCCTCGCGCACCAGGTCGGTGAACTGGCCCGCGGCCATCAGGTTCGCGAAGGCCTCCAGCTCGACCGGGGTGTGGCTGACGATCTTCGACATCTGCTTGTGGCTCCAGACATCAAACTCGCCCGGCGCCACGTTCAGGTCGCCGACGATGGCCAGGGGCGCCTTGGGGTCGCGGCGCGCCATCTCGGCGGTCAGCTTCTCGTAGAAGTCCAGCTTGTGGTCGAACTTGGTGTTGATCGTCCGGTCGGGGATGTCGCCGCCCGCGGGGATGTAGAAGTTCTGGATCTCGACGCCCGCCACCTTGGCCGAGACGCAGCGCGCGTGGCCCTCACGACAGACATCCAGGGGCGCCACCTCCTCGAAGGGCAGGCGCGAGGCGATGGCGACACCGTGCCAACCCTTCTGGCCCGCGATCTTGATGTGCGGCAGGCCCATGTCGATGAAGGCCTGGCGGGGAAACTCCCCCTCCTGGCACTTGATCTCCTGCAGGCAGAGGACGTCGGGCGCCTGTTCGTCGACGAAGCGGGCGACCTGCTCGGCGCGCAGGCGGACGGAGTTCACATTCCAGGTGCAGAGACGGAGACGCATGCGCGGGGTTTAGCTGGGCTTTGCGGGAAAAGAAAACGCCCGGGCACTGGAGAAAGCCCGGGCGTAAGTGATGTCTCTCATGCCGCCGCCGGGAGGGGATAGGTTCCGGCACGGAACACGCCCGCTCGCACAGGCGCTATGCGTGGCATTAATGCAACGACGAAATGGAAATGTCAACCAGATTCACAGGGTGGGTTGCCTGTTGTCTGATTGTCACATTTTCCCGCGGCCAACTGATTTGGGCCGGGGGTCGTTCAGCACGAAAAGGGTGGGTGCGAGGCCCGAGGTCCGTTGCAGGCCCGCCAAGCGAATCCGGGTCGCCTGACCCTGGGCGTCGCTCACCGTCCAGCCGATCAGGGCCATGGGGCTGTTGGAGAAGGTCAGGGTGATCTGGCCCTCGGCCTGCTTCTTCCCATCGCGGGCGGTGATGGTGAAGCCGTCGGCCAAGCGGGTGACGTCGCTGATCACCACGCCCCGGTCCAGCTTGATCTGGCGGGCCAGGAAGATCGACAGCGGCGTCGCCATAAGCGGATAGCGGTCGAAGGTCTTCAGGCGCGAATCGGCCACCGAGACGTTGGCCCCATCGGCCACCACCAGCAGGCCGGAAGGCGCCTCATATGCGAAGCGGGCCTTGCCGGGGCGCTTCAGATAGACAGTCCCCTGGGTGCTGGTTCCCCGGGCGTCGGTCTGCACGAAGCGGCCCTTGGCCTCGGTCAGGCCCTGCAGATAGGTCGCCGCCTTGTCCACCAGCAGGCGGTCATCGGCGCTGAGCGGGGCGATGGCGGGCCGGGCGGCCAGGGCCGGCAGCGGCAGGGCGGCCAGGCCCAGCGCCAGTGCGCGGCGGGTCAGTCGGGACATAAACCAGGCTCCATTTCGCGCAGAAACCTACAGGCGCGGCGCGGCGTCAATAGGGCGGGAGAACGGCGCAGAAGACGTGGCGTTCCGTACGGCTAGGCCGCCGCGTGCGCCCGGCCCGGCCATTCGGAGAGCACGGCCAGCAGGCGGGCGGGCTCGATGGGCTTGCCCAGGTGGTCGTCCATGCCGGCGTCGAGGCACTTCTGGACCTGGTCGGGCAGGACATTGGCGGTCATGGCGATGATCGGCAGGCCCTTCAGGCGCGGCAGGTCCAAGGCGCGGATGGCGCGGGTGGCGGTCAGGCCGTCCATCACCGGCATCTGCACGTCCATCAGCACCAGGTCGAAGACCTGCTCCTGAACCCTGGCGATGGCCTGCTCGCCATTCTCGGCGGTCTCGATGAGCACGTCGAAGGGGTGCAGCAGGGCTGCGATCAGCTCACGGTTCACCGCCACGTCCTCCACCACCAGCAGCCGCAGGGGCGCCTCCAGGTCGAGGTTTTCCGGCTCGGCCTCGACCTCCTCCTCCAGGGCGTCGGTGCGCGGCAGAACCAGCTCGAACCAGAAGGTCGACCCTTCGCCGGGAACCGAGCTCGCCCCGATGGTCCCGCCCATCAGCTCCACGATGCGCTTGCAGATGGCCAGGCCGAGACCCGTGCCGCCGTACTGGCGTGACACCGAGGCGTCGGCCTGGGTGAAGCGCTCGAACAGCTGCTCGATCTGCTGCTGCGTCACCCCGATGCCGGTGTCGGCGACCTCCACCCGCATCCGGCCGCAGTCGTTGTCGGCAGGCTCCTGGATCAGGGTCACGGTGACGCCGCCCTGGCTGGTGAACTTGATGGCGTTGGAGAGGAAGTTCAGCAGCACCTGGCGGATGCGCGCGGCGTCGCCCAGCAGGGGCTCAATCTCGCCGCGGGTCTGGACGGTCAGGGTAAGGCCCCTGGCGTGAGCCTGCTCGGTCATCAGCTCGGCGATGGCGCGGACCGGTGTCTCGGGATCGAAGGGCCTGGCCTCCACCTCCACCGCCCCGGCCTCCAGGCGCGAGAAGTCCAGCACGCTGTTGACCAGCTGCAGCAGGGTGGTGCTGGCGTCGTGGATCAGGCCGGAATGGTGTGCATCCTGCGCCTGCAGGCGGGGTGACCGGCGAAGGATGCCGGAGAAGCCGACAATGGCGTTGAGCGGCGTGCGCAGCTCGTGGGTCATGTTGGCCAGGAAATCGGACTTGGCCGCGGCGGCGTCCTCGGCCCGCGTCCGGGCCTCCACCAGCTCGGTCTCCAGGGCCTTGCGAGCGTCGATCTGGCGCGAGACCGAGATGATCTGGGCGGCGCCCTCCGCCGAGGTGATCAGGCCGAAATTGGTCTCGACCCAGAGGGCCGTGCCGTTCTTGTGCAGCACCCGGTACTGCAGGGTCTTCTCGCCGCCGTCTTCAGCCAGACTCGCCAGTTCGCCGGGCACCCAGGTGGCGTCATCCGGGTGCAGGAAGGTGTAGTTGGGCGTCTCGAACAGCTCCTCCACCGAGTATCCCATGGTGGCGGCGACGGAGGGCGACATGTAGCGCCGGCGGCCGTCCAGATCGTTGAGCGCGATGACGTCGGTGATGTTGTCGGCCAACACCCGGTACTGAGCCTCGGACGTCCGAAGTTTTTCCTGGGCCTCCTCGAACTTGCGGCGAATGGCCAGGGTCCGCATCACGCCGTCGCTGGCGAAGCCGAAGGCCAGGAGCAGCAGGCCCACCACCGGCAGCAGGGGCAGGTCCAGGGGGTTGGGGCCCAGCAGCACCCAGGCCAGCATGCCCGCGCCGGGCAGGGCGCCGCCCACCACGAAGCCGATCGGCGACTGGTAGGCATGGGTCTGGGCGAAATAGATCACCGACAGCCACAGCGCCGTGGCGCAGACCGCGCCGGCCGGAGCGCCGTTTATCCAGAGCAGGCCGCCCAGCGTCATCCAGGAGATGCAGCCCGCCAGCACGGTGGAGAGCTGGGCCAGCCGGAGGGCGGGGCCGGCCTTGAAGCCCAGATACTGCCGGCGTGACGCGAGCGCGCAGAGACCCTCGGAGACCGTCTGGAACGCCAGAAAGGCCGCGCAGGCCTGCCAGGGCAACAGGGTCGTCATCAGGGCGGCTACTGCGGCGGTGACCACCATCCGCAGAGGGAGGCCTTCGTAGGTCTTCGCGGCCAGTTCATCGAGGCCGTCATCGAGCAGTGCGCGCATCGCCGTCCTCGAAAATCGAGCCGAATCATACATCTGGGCGTCTTTCGCGAGGGTTACCGGTCGCGGAACGATGCAATCGGACACCGAAATTGAGTTGTCGCGGGGGGGCCGCCATCCCAGGCTCCGGGCATGAGCCTGATCCATCCCACGGCCGTCATCGCCTCCGGCGCCCGGATCGCTGAAGGAGTCGAGATCGGCGCCTATGCCGTGATCGGGCCCCAGGTGGTGCTGGCGACAGGCAATATCGTGGGACCGCACGCGGTCATCGAAGGCGCGACGGTGGTGGGGCCGTGCAACCGCTTCCTGCAGTTCTGCGCCATCGGGGCCGGGCCCCAGGTCGATGGCTGGGCGGGCGAGGCCGGCGGTCTGGTCATCGGTTCGAATAACGTCTTCCGCGAATTCGTCACCGTCCACGCCTCGAGCGGGCCAGCGCCGACGAAGATCGGGTCGCGAAGCCTGATCATGACCGGCGCCCACGTGGCCCATGACTGCGTCCTAGGCGATGACATCCGCCTGGCCAATGCGGCGACCCTGGGCGGCCATGTGGAGATCGCCGACTTCGCCCAGGTCAGCGGCCTGGTGGCTATCCACCAGCACAGCCGGATCGGGACCCACGCCTTTGTCGCCGGCGGCTCTATCGTCACCCAGGACGTGCCGCCCTTCTGCCTGGTGCAGGGAGACCGCGCGCGGCTGGCGGGCCTGAACGCCGTGGGCCTGAAACGGGCGGGGTTCACGCCGGCCGAGATCGCCGAACTCCGCAGCGCCTACCGGACGCTGTTCCTGGGCGCCGACACCATGGAGCACCGGCTGGCCGCCGCGCGCCGGGGCGCGGGGGCGCGTACCCTCGTGCTTCTCGATTTCCTGGAGAGCTCCGTCCGCGGCTGCATCTCAACGCCGCGAAGCCGGAAACTCGCCGCCTAGGCGATCGCCGGGACCACCTGCGGATCCTGCTCGGCGGCATAGTCGACGCCCGCCAGGCCAAACCCGAAGATCTTCAGGAAGTCGCTCCGGAAGCCCGCCAGATCGGCCAGTTCCGGCAGGGTCTCCGTGGAGATCTGCGCCCAGCGGCGCTTGACCTCGGCCTGGACGGGCTCCGACAGTTCCCAGTCGTCCAGCCGCACGCGGCCGGCGTCGTCCAGAGCCTCGGGGCCGGGGAGGACCGTACGGAACAGGCGATCGATCTGCTCGATACAGCCCTCGTGCAGACCCATCTCCTTCATCACCTTGAACAGCACCACGCCGTAGAGCGGCACCACCGGGATCGCGGAGGAGGCCTGGGTCACTACAGCCTTCAGGGAGACGACCCGGGCGGCCGCGTCGCCGTGGCGCGCGCGAAGGGCGGCCGCGGCGCGGTCGAGGTCTTCCTTGGCCTTGCCTAGGGTGGCCTTCCAGTAGATCGGCCAGGTGAGTTCCGAGCCGATATAGGTGTAGCTCAGGGTCTTGAAACCGGGGGCCAGGACGCCGCCGGCCGAAAGCGCGGCGATCCACATCTCCCAGTCCTCGCCGCCCATGACCGCGACGGTGCCCGCGGTCTCCTCGGGGGTGGCGGGCTGCAGTTCGGTCTCGAAGACCTCACCCTTGTCGGTGTTCAGGGTCTTGACGGTGACCGGCGCCCCCAGGGGCTTGATGGCCGAGCGGAAGGTCTCCCCGGTCTTGGGATGGGTCCGCACCGGAGCGGCCATGGAATAGATCACCAGGTCCACCTGGCCGAGATTGTCGGCGATCGCCTTGATCGTTTCGGCCTTCATCTCGTCGGAAAAGGCGTCGCCGTCCAGGGTGACGGCCTTGCGGCCGGCCTTGGCGGCCTCGGCCTCGAAGGCGCGGTTGTTGTACCAGCCGGCCGAGGCGGTCTTGGTCTCGGAGGGGGACTTCTCGAAGGACACGCCGACGGTGTCGGCCCCGCCGCCAAAGGTCGCCACGATCCGAGAGGCCAGGCCGTAGCCGGCCGAACAGCCCAGAACCAGCACCCGCTTGGCCATGCCCGGGACCTCGCCCTTGCCCGTCACATAGGCCACCTGCTGGTGGACGCTCATGGCGCAGCCCTCGGGGTGGGCGGTGGTGCAGATGAAACCGCGGATACGGGGCTCGATGATCATGGGCGCCTCTTTTCGTGGAGGCGGAAGATATACGGGGTTCGCCGCGCCGCGCCACCTCCAGACCTCGCGACCTTGGCGTGCGCCAAGCCTCACCCTAGACTGCTTGAGGTGGGGGAGTCCGCGCGCAATGTTCCTGGAAGTTCTAGCGGCGGCCTCGGTGTCGGCTGCGCCCTTGGCGTTGTCGGACGCCTTGTGGAAGGTCAGACCTACCGGCGACGACCTGATGCTGGCCTATCCAGAGGCTCCCAGGCTGCAACGGGTGGCCGGCCGTGCGGAGATCGAGTGCGCGATCAGCGTGAAGGGCGCCCTCGAGGCCTGTCAGGTGATCAGCGAAACGCCAGCCGGTCTCGGCTTTGGCGACGCCGCTCTCAACCTCAGCCGAAAGATCGTCCTGCACCCTCAGGACCGTACTGGGGCCAACACCGCTGGCCGTGCAATACGGGTGCCTGTCCGCTGGGTCGCCCCGCCTGCGCCACCGGAGGGGCGTCAGGTCGATCCCGCCAACATCGTCATGGTCAAGAAGGCGACCGGCGAGGACGTGGCCCGATACTACCCCGAGCGGGCCCAGAGGGAGAACGTTGAGGGCCGCGCCAGCGTCCTGTGCCGCATCACACAGGAGTTCACCCTGACCGCCTGCGCGGTGACGGAGGATGAGCCCCAAGGATACGGGTTTGGTATCGCGGTGCAGTTCGTCGCGCAGAGGTTCCAGGTCTCGCCGACCGGCAAGGATGGCTCAGCCATTAGGCCAGGCGATATCTTTCCGCTCAGGATACGCTTCGTCCTACCCCGTTAAGGCGGCGGGCCTGCCAGCACTTCGCGCTTGCCGGCGTGGTTGGCGGGGCTGACGACGCCCTCGTTCTCCATCCGCTCGATCAGGGAGGCGGCGCGGTTGTAGCCGATCTGCAGGCGGCGCTGGACGTAGGAGGTCGAGGCCTTCTTGTCGCGGGTCACCACGGCCACGGCGCGGTCGTAGAGATCGTCGCCCGAACCGCCCTCGTCGAAGCCGCCCTCGCCCTCGCCGTCCTCGTCGTCGCCGCCAGCGGTGACCTCTTCGAGATACTGCGGCTGGCCCTGCTCGCGCAGGAACTTGGCCACCGCCTCGACCTCGCCGTCGGAGACGAAGGGCCCGTGCAGGCGGGTCACGCGGCCGCCGCCGGCCATGTAGAGCATGTCGCCCTGGCCCAGCAGCTGTTCGGCGCCCTGCTCGCCCAGGATGGTGCGGCTGTCGATCTTCGAGGTGACCTGGAAGCTGATCCGGGTGGGGAAGTTGGCCTTGATGGTGCCGGTGATGACGTCCACCGACGGGCGCTGGGTGGCCATCACCAGGTGGATGCCGGCGGCCCGCGCCATCTGGGCCAGGCGTTGCACCGCGCCCTCGACGTCCTTGCCGGCCACCATCA
>JAZKFM010000124.1:0-6960 GCA_040386415.1 Pseudomonadota bacterium | reverse complement strand
CAATCCCAGGATGGCCAGGACCCCCGGTCGGGTGAGCGCGCCCCAGCCGTAGACCATGCTTGAGCGCACGAGGCCAAGCTCCAGCCCCGGGGCGAGGACGAAGCCGAGGAGCAACGGCGCGCGCGCGATGTTGGCCCCCTTCAGCAGCAGACCCAGGCCGGAAAAGGCGACCAATTGGACCAGGGCCGAGAGACCCGGCTGGGTGAGCGAGGTGGCCGCCAAGGCGGCGGCCAGGGCGACCGGGACCACCTGCTCGCGCCTCACGGTGGCGAACCGCGCCATGGCGGGCGCCAGGGCCAGGCAGAGCGGCACGGCCAGAAGGTTCGAGGCGATGTTGGTCCAGCCGAGCAGGAACACGAACTCGGGCGCCTCGGTCAGCATCCGAGGACCCACCTCGACCCCAAGCGTGGCGAAGGCGGCCAGCAGGATTCCCATCCCCGACGAGCCTGGAATGCCCAGGAACAGGGTCGGAACCAGGGATCCGCCTTCCTTGGAGTTGTTCGCGGCCTCAGGGGCGATCACCCCGGCGATGGCGCCCTCGCCATAGGGGGTGGCTGAGGGGTGGGTCTGCCGGGCATGGCCATAGGCCATCCAGACAGCGGCGCTGGCGCCCAGGCCGGGAATGAAGCCCACGACCACGCCGATGATCGAGCTGCGCAGCAGCAGCCAGCGATGCTCAACGACCTCGAGGCAGCCCCGCAGGACGCCGGTCAGCTTCGCGGCGGGCGCGGTCCGGGCGTGCGCCGCCGGCTCCCGGGCGCACAGCTCCGGGACCACGAACAGGCCCGTGACCAGAGCGGCGGCGTTCACACCGTCCCAAAGGCCCAGGTGACCGAAGGTGAAGCGCGGCGTCCCCGAGAAGGGATCGATCCCCACGCAGGCGATGAGAACGCCTAGGGCCGCGGCCATCAAACCGCCTGCCAGCCAGCCGCCGCTGAGCGCCGCGATCGACAGCAGGCCAAGCGCCGACAGGGCCGTGACCTCCGGAGCCGCTATGTGGGGGATGAGGGCCAGGGCCAGGGGCGCGGCGAGGAACAGGAAGATGGCGCCGACCAGGCCCCCGAAGGCTGAGGCCGAAAGGGTCGCGCCGATAGCCCGCGCGGCCTCACCCCGCCGGGTCATGGCGTAGCCGTCGATCGCGGTGGCGGCCTCGGTGGATGAGGTGGGCGTGCCGAGCAGGATCGCGGGGATGGCGCCTGAGGTGTGCACCACGGAGTGGAATGCGATCAGGAAAACCGCCCCGGCGCTCGGTCCGAACCCGATGGCGATCGGGGTGACCAGCATCAGGCCAGCGCGCCCATTCACGCCTGGCGTCAGACCGGCCAGAAGCCCGGCGAAAGTCCCCGCCACCAGGCCGCCGAGTACGAACGGTGAGCCGAGCAGTCCGGTCAGGGCGCCGAGGACGGCCGGCATCAGGCGCCCGTCGCCGCCATGGCGCGCCTCAGGGCTGGCCCGACAGGGGACGAAGGAGCGAACAGGCGGCGCAAGGTCACCTCCACCTCGCCGCCGGTCACCCGTTCAAGCGCAAAGCCGCGGGCTGTCGCCGCGGCCCGGAACTCTGAATCGGCGACCACTCTGTCCAGGTGGGATCGCCACTGTCTGAGGATCGCGGCTGGTGTGCCTGGCGGCAGGGCGAACATTCGCCCCAGACCGGCGGTGGCGGCGATGAGCGCCAGCAGCGGTGGCGCGTCCGGGCCCTTGGCGAGGCTCGCAAGACCAGGGGCCGCGGCGCTGGCGGCTTCGGTGATCTCATTCAGGCGCAGAACGACCCGCGAGCCTGGCGTCTGGAGCACGGGGCCCAGGCTGGCCAGGTCCCCAACGACGCCATCGGCTTCCCCTGAGAGCACGGCCAGGTTCCGCGCTCCGCCGCTGTAACCCGGGACAGGCTTCAATCGTGCGCCGGTCAGATGGCTGACGATCCGCGGCTCGACATAGCTGGAGCTTGAGGTGCTGGAGGCCGCGAGGACCAGGGACCGGGGGCGGGTGATCAACTGTCCGAAGCTGGTGACCCCGCTCTGCCGGTTGACCACCAAAACCCTGCGGTCCGCACCTATCCCACCCAGCCAGCGGAATTGCGTGAGATCAAGGGTCTGGTTGGCGTCAGAGAGCAGGTTTTCATAGATGAGCGGCGTGGGCAGGAACGCCATCACAGACCCGTCCGCGTTCGCCTGCAGAAGCTGGCTGGCGGCCAGCCGCCCGCCGGCGCGTCCCTCGTTCTGTGCCTGGACTGCTTGGCCCGTAAGACGCTGCAGATGCTGGGCAAAGAGGCGGCTGAAGCCATCATTCCCGCCGCCCGCCGCGGTGCCGATGATGAGGCGAACGGGCCGGGTTGCGCCTACACGTGCGCAGGCGGCGAGGCTTGATGCGCCGACAAGACCAAGGGCCCCGCGGCGCGTGACCTCTCTGACCGGCCACAGGTGGCGCCGCACAATTTTCACCTCCGCCTCACGGCGGCATTATGCCCGTAAGTCGCGGATTCTGCGAGCGCTCTAGGCGCGTCGCTGCTCGTTGTTGTCAGCGCTGAAGCGGGCCATTTCGATCTGGGCGGCGACCCCGGTGGGCAGGTCCTTGTCGGTGATCAGGGCGAGGCGCTCGATCGCCTCGGTCCGGAACTGCTCCACCTGGACCGAGGCGAAGGCGGGCTCGGTGAGGGCGTAGGCCAAGCATACCTCTTCGGCCGACCAGCCGTGGGTCTGGTGCAGGAAGGCGTAGGTGCCGGCGCCGGCCAGGGGCTCGGCGCGCTTGAACAGGCTGGTCCGGATCGAACCGCCGCCGCCCACCGGCCGGCACAGGGCGGCCGGGAAGGGGTCGTAGGCGATCATGGTCATGTCGCGGGCCGAGGCGTCCTTGATCCGTCGGCGGGCCTTCCAGTCGGACACCAGGCTGAAGGGGGTGGCCAGGACGTCGAAGAGACCGCTTTCGAGACAGGCCTCGATGCTGTCGCCATCCCCCACCACGCCCATCTGAAGGACCAGGCCCGCGGCCCGAAGGTCGGCGAGGTAGCCATGGGCGTCGGGGGCGAGGGTCTCGAAGGCCGCCTCGTCCAGCATCAGGACGTCGAAATAGCCGGCCCCGGTCTTGGCCAGGCCGCCGCGCACGCTGTTGGAAATGGCCTCGGCGGTGAGCACCTTGCGAGGGTCGCCATGGATGCGCCAGCCGATGGCGATCAGCCGCCGCTCCACCGCGCGCAGCGCCTCGCCGAAGCCCAGCGCCATGATGTCGGAGCCGGCGGTGATCTCGAAGCAGTTGACCCCGCTCTCCATGGCGCCGAACACCAAGGTCCGCCAGGCGTGCGGGGTGGTCATGTTGGGGGCTTCGCGCAGCAGCAGGCTGATGGCCGAAACCGCCTTGCCGCTGGAGCCGAAGGGGCGGTAGCGCATGGGCCTAACCGGGGACCTGGGTCTCGAGCGCGAGGGCGTGCAGTTCGCCACCCATCTTGCCCTTGAGGGCGGCGTAGACGAGCTGGTGCTGCTTGACCCGCGACAGGCCCGAAAAGGCCTTCGAGACGATGCGGGCGCGATAGTGATCGCCGTCCCCGGCCAGGTCCTCGACCTGGATCTCGGAGTCGGGGAAGCCTTCGCGAAGGGCGGCCTCCAGATCGGCGATGGGCATTGGCATGGGAATCGCGCCTCTCAGGACATCGTTTCTGCGCTAGAAAGCTTAACAAGCCTTGGCTTGGAGATCAGTTTCATGCTGCGGATCGTCGCGCTTTTCTGGGTGGCCCTGAGCCTGTCGGCGTGCGCGGTGGTCAGCTCGGAGCGGCCGCTGTTCTCCGTCGCCGACGGGGAGGGGGCGCCCATCCTGAAGCCGGGGCTGTGGGCTGCGCCAGTGGGCGACTGCAAGTTCAGCCTGCGAGGATCGGCCCTGAAGTGGCCCGACTGCTCCAACGCCATGGTGCTGACCGCCAACGCCCTGATCGGCGGCAAGCGTGACGCGGCTGGCGCCTTCGCCGAAACCCTTGGCTATCGAATGGTTGGCGGCGATCCGGCGATCCTGCAGATCGAGGCGCCGCCCAACCGCGAACCTGGCGATCCCAAGGTGATCTATCTCGGCGTCCGGCCCCTGGCCTCGGACGGCCAGGGGTTGATCACCGGCGCGCGGGTGTGGCTCACCCTCTGCGCCAAGCCCCCGCTGACGGAGGGCGGCGACCCGTCCCAGCCGGCCAGGCTGATGCCCGGCCTGACCGCCCTCAAGGGCCGGGACGAATGCCTGGCCAGGACGCCGTCCGCGGTGCGCAACGCCACCCGCCAGAGCGAAGCCTGGGCGTTCAGTGGGGATGACAGAAACTTCGGTCTGGTCGCCCGCTGGATCCGCGACGGGGACCGATAGCGGGGCGAGGAAAGTGCGAAGCGGTTTTCCGCCCGCGTCCCGCGGCAGCAAAAAGGCCCCTCCCGGAGGAGGGGCCCTTAGGCTTAGTCGACGATCGCCGAATAGATCAGGCTCTTCAGCTGGCCCCGGAAGTTGAAGGTGCCCGACGGCATGAGCTGGGTCATGAACACCACCGAGAGGTCTTCCTTGGGGTCCACCCAGAAGATGGTGGAGGCCGCGCCACCCCAGTAGTAGTCGCCGGTCCCCAGGCTGGCGGTCTGGGTCTGGCTCATGGTCGAGGCGAAGCCGAGGCCAAAGCCCACGCCTTCGTTGGCGGTCTCCGAGAAGCCGCCGATGGCCAGCTGGGTCAGGTCCTTGCCGCCCGGCAGGTGGTTCATGTGCATCATGTCCAGGGTGCGCGGGCCGATCACGCGATGACCGTCCAGCTCGCCGCCCCGGCGCAGCATCTCGCAGAAGCGCATGTAGTCGGCGATCGTGCCGGTCAGGCCGCCGCCGCCGGACTTGAAGCCGGGCTCGGATGCGAAGGCGCTGGTGGCCGGATCGTCGATCACCTTCAGCTTCTTGTCGGGTCCGCGCTGATAGTTGGCGCAGAAGCGGTCGATCTTGTCGGGGGCCACGAAGAAGGAGGTGTCCTTCATGCCGAGCGGGCCGAAAATCTCTTCCTGCAGGTACTGGGCGAAGGGCTTGCCGGACACCACCTCGACCAGGGCGCCGCAGATGTCGGTGGCCAGCGAGTACATCCAGCGTTCGCCGGGCTGGTAGAGCAGCGGCACCTGGCCGAGCTTGTCCAGGAACTCCATCATGGTGTCGTTGGAGCCGGCGCTACGCACCTTCAGGCCACGATAGATCTTGTCGACCGGGTGCTGGTCGCCGACGCCGGGCAGGCCGCCGCCATAGGTGAAGCCGCCGGTGTGGGAGAGCACGTCCTTGAAGGACACGGGCCGCTTGGGGGCCTCGGTGACCATGCTGTCGCCCTCGCCCGAGACCCACACGCGGTGGTTCTTCCAGGACGGGACAAAGCGGCTGACCGGGTCGTTGAGCTGGAAATAGCCCTTCTCGTACAGGGTCATCAGGGCGATCGAGGTGATCGGCTTGGTCATGGAATAGATGCGGAAGATGGCGTCATCCATCATCGGCTTGTTGCGCTCCAGGTCCATGGACCCGAAGGACTTCAGATAGGCCTGGTGGCCGTGGCGCGAGACGGCGATCTGGCAGCCGGCGATCTTCTGCGGGCCAATATAGTTGCGCTCGATATGGTCGGTGATGCGTTCGAGCCGACCGGCGTCGAGCCCGGTCCACTGGGATTGGGCGTCCATGAATAATTCCTCCGAAAATCTCAGCTGTTCTAATTGTCGGCATCATGAGCCGTGAGGCGGATGCCGCCAAGAAATTCCTGACGCGGCGGCAGGCCAGCGGCGGTTGCGCCCCGGCGGCGCGCAGGCGATGACGGTGGAAACACGGAAAGAGGAACCGCCGATGCAAGCGCTCTACGACCTGGCCGAAACCGTCGGCGCCAAGCTGAAGGAGGCCAAGCAGACGGTGGCCGTCGCCGAAAGCTCGTCGGGCGGCCTGGTGTCGGCGGCCCTGCTCAGCGTCGCCGGGGCCTCGGCCTACTATCTGGGCGGCGGGGTGGTCTATACCGGCAAGGCCCGCATGGTGCTGATGGACCTGCCGCGCGAGGCGGTCGCCGGCATGCGCTCAGCCAGCGAGCCCTACGCCATGCTCCTGGCGCGCACGGTGCGCGAGCGCTTCGGGGCCACCTGGGGGGTGTCGGAAACCGGCGCGGCGGGTCCCAACGGCAACGGCTATGGCGACGCCTCGGGCCACACCTGCATCGCCATCTCCGGCCCTATCGAGATGGCCATGACCATCGAGACCGAGTCCGACGACCGCAAGGCCAATATGGAGGCCTTCGCCGCCGCCGTGCTGCGGATGCTGGAGCGGTCGCTGTCGGAGTGACCTAGCCCATATAGCCCGGCATCCAGCCCTCGTGGCCGGCCCGCAGGTCGGCGAGGGAGAGGCTGAAGATGCCGGCGCAGGCCAGGGCCTTGCCGTCCGCATGGCCCACCACCTCGCCCGCGACGCCGGCCGCCTGGGCCGCCTTCAGCAGGGCGATGGGGTCTGCGACCGCCACCAGATAGCGGGCCTGATCCTCGCCGAACAACAGGGCGTGGTCGGGCAGCTTGGACGGCAGCTCCAGGGTGATGCCGACATCGGAGGCCAGGGCCATATCGGCGGCCGCGGCCACCAGTCCGCCATCGGAGAGGTCGTGGACGACCGTGACCCGGCGGGCCTCGATCTCCGCGCGGACGAAGTCGCCGATCTGGCGCTCCAAGGCCAGGTCCACCGGCGGCGGGGCGCCGTCCTCGCGGCCCAGAATCTCGCGCAGATACATGCTGGCCCCGAGTTCGCCGCGGGTCTCGCCCAGCAGGACCAGCGTGTCCCCGGCCTTCATGCTGGAGAAGTCAGCGCGGCGCGTGCTGTCGACCAGGATGCCCACCGCCCCCACGGTCGGGGTCGGCGGAATGGCTGCGCCATTGGTCTCGTTGTAGAGTGACACGTTCCCGCTCACGACGGGGAAGTCCAGCACCCGGCAGGCCTCGGCCATGCCGTCGATGGCGCGGACGATCT
>JAZKFM010000123.1:6914-8098 GCA_040386415.1 Pseudomonadota bacterium | reverse complement strand
GTCCCTCTGCTGGTGCACGAACATCGCGCTGGCGCCCTCGCCGATCTCGCGGGCCAGGTCGGTGTCGGTGCGGGTGAAGAACCAGATCTGGTTGGTCTTGGGCTCCACGAAGGCGGTCATCGGCTGGGTATGGTGCGCGGCGGCCCCGGTGACCCCCAGCATGCCGGTGTTGTGCTTCTCGATCTCATCCCACAGCCGGCGTTCGACGTCGGCGCGGTTGGTCAGGTCGGTGCTCATGGGAGGCTCCTGGGTTGGGATTTCCGTTGCTGGTTCAACCCTGGAGCGGGGCGGTTGTTCCGGCTCCCCTATCTGCCCAGGGCGAACCGCCCCGCCTCGATTCCCTCGCGCAGGGTCGCGGCGAGGGCGGCGGGCGCGATCTCGCCGGTGTCCATGGCATGGGCGGCGTCCTCCGCCGCGAACTGGCTGTAGAGTTTTGCATAGGGGCTGTAGTCGGGGATGGGATCGGCGGTCCGCGTCCGGCCGCGCTCGGCGGCGATGGCCTGGTCGGGGATCAGCACGATGAAGTCCAGCGCCACGCCGGCCTCCCGCGCGCCGTCGATGAACACCGCCTTGACCCAGTCGGTGATGATCCCGTCGGTGATCACCTCATAACCGCCCCGGGCGTAGGTCACGGCGGTCGCCAGCATGGCGGCGGCCACCACCTGGTTCTGGCCGTGGGACTCCGGCGTCCAGGGCGCCAGCCAGCCCTTGCGGATGCTGCGATAGAAGCTGTCGGTCTCCAGGTGCACGGCCAGAGGCCCCGGCGCATTGGCGCAGAGCAGCGGCGCCACCGTGGTCTTGCCGGCCCCCGGAGGCCCGGTCAGCAGGATGATGCGGCCCGGCATGGGTCTCTCACGATGGACAGTGCGGCGGGGATGGTCTCTGATCTCGATAAGGACGGTCAAGCTCAGGCCGCAGGTTCAAGGGAGGCCGACATGGCCGATGGCGCGCGCATCGCTGCGGAGGCCCGCGACCGGGCCTATTCCACCCCGCTGGAGGATTTCCACGTCGGGGATCCGGAGCTGTTCCGCACCGACACCCACTGGCCTTGGTTCGAGCGGCTGCGGGCCGAGGACCCGGTCCACTACTGCAAGGCCAGCCCCTTCGGCCCCTACTGGTCGGTGTCGGTAAACGAGTCACCCTTCCACACACCTATGGCTAGATACTCATTCCACTTGGCAAAA
>JAZKFM010000123.1:0-6904 GCA_040386415.1 Pseudomonadota bacterium | reverse complement strand
CCCCTTCGGCCCCTACTGGTCGGTGACGAAGTTCGACGACATCGTCGCCGTCGACGGCGACCACAACACCTTCTCCTCGGCCGCCGACAAGGGCGGCATCGCGTTGGGCGATTCCTTCGAGGATCCCGCCGGCGCCAGCTTCATCAGCCAGGACAGCCCCCGCCACGAGGCCCAGCGCCGGGTGGTGGCCCCGATGTTCACCTCCGGCGCCATGGCGGCCAAGGAGCCGCTGATCCGCAGCCGGGCCGCCGCCATCCTCGACGAGCTGCCCGTGGGCGAGACCTTCGACTTCGTGGACCGCGTCTCGGTGGAGCTCACCGCCCAGATGCTGGCCACCCTGATGGACTTCCCCTTCGAGGAGCGCCGGCTCCTGCCGCGCGCCTCGGACCTGCTGCTGGCCGCTCCGATCCTCGGCGGCGGTTCCCCCGCCGGGGAGCCGGCCCGCCAGGCCGAGCTGATGGCCACCTTCACCCGGCTGGTGGGGATCTTCGCCGAGCGCGCCGCCAACCCGCGCAATGACGACCTGATCTCCATGCTGGCCCACGACCCGGCCACCAACGGCGGCGGCGACCCCTACAAGTACGTGGGCAACCTCGTCCTGCTGATCGTGGCCGGCAGCGACACCACCCGCCACTCCATCACCGGCGGCCTGCTGGCCCTGAACGAGAACCCTGACCAATACGCCAAGCTTCGGCAAGACTCCGGCCTGATCGCCGGCATGGTGCCCGAGATCATCCGCTACCAGAGCCCCGTGGCCCACATGCGCCGCACGGCCGTGGCCGACGCCACCATCGGCGGCAAGACCATCAGGGCCGGCGAGAAGGTGATCATGTGGTACGTCTCGGGCAACCGCGACGCCTCGGCCATCGAGAACCCCGACGCCTTCATCATTGATCGCGAGCGGCCTCGCCAGCACGTCGCCTTCGGCTTCGGCGTCCACCGCTGCGTCGGTCAGCGCCTGGCCGAGATGCAGCTGCGCGTGGTCTGGGAAGAGATGATGAAGCGCTTCCCGCTCATCGAGGTGGTGGGCGAGCCTCGCCGCCTGACCTCCAACTTTGTGAAGGGCTACGAGTACCTGCCGGTGCGCATTCCGGGCTGACCCCGACGGGCGTCAGTATTTCGCCAACCCTCGTAATCTTGGTCGGAACGAATTGTGATTTATCAACGCTTTGGCGAATAGCTGCCAAGGCAAGGGAAACAATTCGTCATCCGCCGGTTGTTCAGTCTCCTAGAGGCTGCGCCGAATGTCTAACCCACTCCCCGTCTTTGTAGATGATGCAGCGATCTTGTTTGTGGATGACAACGCGGTCTGCGGCCTGGAGACTGGCTCTATCCTGCGGGATCTCGGCTATCAGGTGGTCAGCCTCTATGACGCGGCGGGCGCCTTTGACGCCCTCGCGGCCCACCAACCCCTGCTGGCCCTGGTGACCGACGTGGACCTTGGCCCCGGGCCGGACGGGTTCGACATCGCCCGCGCCGCCAGGCTCTCCTATCCGGGTCTCCCGGTGGTCTATATCTCCGGCACGGCCTCGGCGCGCCACGTCGCGGAGGGGGTGCCCGGCTCGGAATTCGTCGCCAAGCCCTGCAATCCCGCCGACGTCGCCGACGCCCTTAGCCGAGCTCTTGGGCGTATCGCCGCCTGAGCGGCTATTCCTTCGGCGCCTTCTCGGCGGCCGCGGCGGCCTTCTTCTCAGCCTTGGCGGCGGCCTTCTGCGCATCCTTGGCGGCCTTGGCCTTGTCGCGTTCCATCCGCTCGAAACTGTAGTTGGGTGTCCGCGCCATGGTGGGCCGCTCTCCTGTTCGTCAGTCGCCTATCTGGCGTATCGGACTGCGCGCCGCAAGCGTGACGGTTCGAAGCGGCCCCGTCTTACAGCGTCACCTCGCCCCGGAACATCGGCGCGCAACCGCCGCCCACCGTCGCCCGCACCCCGTCGGGGGTCCGGCGCGCGGCCGCCTTCAGGATGCTGGGCCGCCCCATCTCCACCCCCTGGCTGATGGTGAAGGCCGCTTGATCGACACCGGCCAGCGACACCAGCAGGGCCGCCAGGGTGGCGTTGGCGCTGCCCGTCGCCGGGTCCTCATAGGTGCCCGACAGCGGCGCGAACATGCGGGCCCGGATGTCCTGGCCGTCGCGGGCGTAGATCAGCAGGGAGTAGCGCCCGGCCAGGTCGGGGCGTCCGGCCTCGGCCTTGCGGAACGCCGCCACGTCCGGCTCGGCGCGGCTCAGGGCCTGCCCCGTCACCTCGGCCAGGATGAAGGGCACACCCACCGTGGCCAGCACCGGGGTGTGGGTGGCGGTCACCACGTCGCCGGGACCGATCCCGGCGCAGGCGGCCACCTCATCGATGGGGATATCGGCGCTGGTGGTCAGGGCCTGGGGCGCGGCGATCACCGCCCCGGTCGGCGCGCCGGCGCTGTCGCGGTCGATGTCCACCTTCACCAGGCCCGCGATCATCTCCAGGGTGAGCGCGCCCTCGTGACCCAGGGTGGCCAGCACATAGCCGGTGCCGATGCTGGGATGCCCGGCGAAGGGCATCTCGCCCGTGCGGTGGAAGATCCGCACCCGGGCGGTGTTGGCCGGATCGCTGGGCGGCAGGACGAAGGTGGTCTCCGACAGGTTCATCTCGGCGGCCAGGGACTGCATCTGCTCGTCGGTCATGCCGCGGGCGTCGGTGAACACGGCCAGGGGATTGCCCCCGAACGGCCGGTCGGTGAAGACGTCGAGGGTGACGAAGGCGTAGGTCGGCATGGGCTCTGTCCCGTGTAGCTTGGCCTGACGCCTTGCCATGAATTAGCCAGTTGGCAAAGTGCCAAAGATGTAATGGCCCAGGGTCTGGAAGTCGTGGGCGCCGTCCAGCCGCTTCACTGTCATGCCCTCCAGCTGCTCGGGCGGCATCAGCCGGGTGTTCACCCCCATGCGCTGGCGCTCCGGATCGATGGCCTTCCAGTGGGTGATGCAGCCGCAGGTCGGGCAGTGGTGGGTGGTCATTGTTCGGTCGCCCTGTACGTAGCCCACGGTCTCCCCGGAGATCCGCACCTGGGACGCCTGGTAGTAGGCCCACAGGGGGCCCAGCTTGTGGCAGAGGCTGCAGTTGCAGTCGGTCACCTGGGACGGCGCGGCGTCGACCTCGAAGGTCACGGCGCCGCAGTGGCACGCGGCTTGGATCATATCTGGGCTCCTCGGGGCGGGTGGCGCCAATCTCCACGCGAATCCCGGCGCTCTCAAGTATCGGCGTGATCTCACCACAGGCGGCGCCTCAGATTTTGCGCCTCGCCGGTGAACCCGCCGGGCCGAGCGGCGTTTGTAGGGCTTCAGCTGGAAGGGAATCCCCATGAAGAAGTTCGCCATCGCCGCCGTCGCCCTGTTCGCCCTCACCGGCGTCGCCGCCTGCGAAAGCAAGGCCGACAAGGCCGCCGAAGTCCAAGCCGACTCCCTGGAAGCCCAGGCCGCGGCGACCTCCAACGAAGCCGCCGAGACCGCGCTGAACAAGCAGGCCGACATCATCGAGCAGCAGGCCGGCAACGCCGACGGCGGCGCCACCACCGAGAACACGCCGACCACCGAGGCCCCGGCCGCCAAGTAGGCCGCCCACCCTCGACCGCGTTACAGGCGCCCCGCTGTCACCGACGGCGGGGCGCTTTGCGTTGGGCGCGCAGGTTTCCTCGCAACCCCGGCGCTGGTAACTCTGGAGTGACAAGCCCCAGGAAACCCCCATGCCCAACGTCTCCCGCCGCGCGGTCCTCGCCCTCTCGGCCGCCGCCCCCCTGGCCCTGCCGGTCATCGCCCGCGCCGCCGGTCCCGCCGATGCGAAGTTCGAGGCCCTGGCCAAGGGCTGGGTCGACGCCAGCCTGCGGCTTAATCCGGTCGGCGCCACCCAGGTGGGCGACCACCGCTTCGACGACCAGATCGACGACATGGGCCCCGCCGGCCGCGCCGCCATCCTCAAGCTTGCGAGCGAGACCCTGGCCGCCCTCCAGGCCACCCCGCGGGCGGAGCTGTCCCGCGCCAACCAGGTGGACGCCGCCATCCTGGAGAACCAGGTCCGCAGCGATCTGTGGACGCTGCGGACCCTGCAGCCCTACGCCTGGGACCCGCTCACCTGGAACGCCGTGGCCGGCGGCGCCCTCTACAACCTCACCGCCCGCGAGTTCGCCCCCCTCGAGGTGCGCCTGCGCAGCGCCACCGCCCGGATGGAGAAGCTGCCGGCCCTGCTGGCCCAGGCGCGCCAGGAGCTGGTCCTGGCCCGGGTGCCGAGGATCCATGCCGACACCGTGGTGGGCCAGAACAAGGGCCTGCATTCCCTGGTGGACGGCATCGTCGCCGACGGCGCCAAGCTGCCCGCCGCCGACCGCGCCCGGCTGGAAGCCGCCGCCAAGATCTGCAAGGGCGCCATCGACCAGCACCAGACCTGGCTGGAGACCGTGCTGGTCCCCGGCGCCAAGGGCGAGTTCCGCCTGGGCGCTGAACTCTACGACGCCAAGCTGGCCTTCGCGCTTAACTCGCCGCTGAGCCGCGCGCAGATCAAGGCCCGGGCGCTCGCCGAGATGACCTCGCTGCGGGCGACCATGTACGAGATCTCGGCGAAGTTCCTGGCCGGCAAGCCCGGCGCGCCCCCGACGCCCCAAAGCCCCACCGACGCCCAGCGCCAGGCCGCCATCGAGGCCGCCCTGGAATACGCCTACGCCCAGAAGCCGGCGCGCGACAAACTGGTGGAGGCTGCCGAGGCCACCCTGGTGGAGGCCACCGCCTTCGTCCGTGCCAGGAATATCGTCACCGTGCCCAAGGATCCCGTGAAGATCGGCCTGGTGCCGGAGTTCCAGCGCGGCGTCGCCGTGGCCTATTGCGACGCGCCCGGTCCCCTCGATAAGGGCCAGCAGACCTACTACAAGATCTCCCCCATCCCCGACGACTGGACCGCCGCCCAGGCCGACAGTTTCCTGCGCGAATACAACAGCCTGGGTATCCAGGAGGTCACGGTCCACGAGGCCATGCCCGGCCACTACCTGCAGCTGGCCCACGCCAACGCCTATCCCTCGGTGCTGCGCGCGGTGCTCTCCTCAGGCCCCTTCGTGGAGGGCTGGGCCTGCTACGCCCAGGACGTCATGGCCGACGAGGGCTACCTGGACAGGGACCCCCTCTACCTGCTGGTCCACCTGAAGCTCCAGCTGCGGGTCTGCGCCAACGCCTTGCTGGACCAGGCCGTCCACGTCGACAACATCAGCCGCGACGAGGCCATGAAGCTGATGACCGTCCAGGCCTTCCAGCAGGAGCGCGAAGCCGCCGGCAAATGGGTCCGCGCCCAGCTCAGCCAGGCCCAGCTGCCGACCTATTTTGTCGGCTGGGAGGAGCACAAGGCGCTCCGGAAACAGGCCGAGGCCAAGTGGGGCAAGACCTTCACCCTCAAGCGCTACCACGACGGCATCCTCTCCTTCGGCTCACCCCCCGCGCGCTTCGCGGGCCAGCTGCTGTTCGACCTGCCGATCGCGTAAGCGGAGAGGGCCTAGCCCCCTCCGTCTCCTCGCTTCGCTCAGATCCACATCCCCCGAACCGCGCTCCGCGCTGGGGGAGGAATTCGCGCTCTCAATTCCTCCCCCAGGCCGCAGGCCGTATCGGGGGAGGTGGCGCGCGCGTCAGCGCGCGACGGAGGGGGCTAGGACCGCGCCGCTCATCGCCCTTGCGTTCCCCGAGGGTATCCGCGCCTCACTGCCGCTAACACGACAAATCAAAAGGCGAGGCGACACCCCATGAAGGCCATCCAGACCGTCCATCCCACCGGCCTCGACACCCTGCGCTACGCTGATCTCGCCGAGGCCAAGCCGCCGGGCCCCGGCGAGATCAGCGTCCGCCTGCGCGCCAGTTCGCTGAACTATCACGATTACATGGTGGTCCTGGGCGCGATCCCGACGCCCGAGGGCCGTATCCCCATGTCCGACGGCGCCGGCGAGGTCACGGCCGTCGGCGAGGGCGTGAAGGACTTCGCGGTGGGCGACCTGGTGGTCTCCACCTTCTTCCCCGCCTGGCTGGACGGGGTCGACGCCCCGGACGGCGGCTTCTCCGGCGTGCCCGGCGACGGCGCCGACGGCTACGCCCGCGAGGCGATCACCACGGCGGCCACCGCCTTCACCCACGCGCCCGCAGGCTGGACCGCCGCCGAGGCCGCCACCATCACCTGCGCCGGGGTCACCGCCTGGCGCGGCCTGGTGGCCGATGGTGCGCTCAAGGGCGGCGAGACGGTACTGGTTCAAGGGACGGGCGGCGTCTCCATCTACGGCCTGCAGATCGCCAAGGCCTTCGGCTGCACCGTCATCGCCACCTCCTCCTCCGACGCGAAGCTGGAGCGCCTGAAGGCGCTGGGGGCCGATCACCTGATCAACTACAAGTCCGAGCCCGCCTGGGGCGCGGCGGCGGCCAAGCTCACCGGCGGCCGCGGCGTCGACCACATCCTGGAGATCGGCGGCTCGGGCACCCTGCCGGAGTCCATCACCGCCACCCGCAACGGTGGCCACATCGCCCTGATCGGGGTGCTGGCGGGCTATGCCGGCCCGGTCCCGACGGTGGCCATCATGGGCAAGCAACTGAAGGTCCAGGGCCTGACCGTCGGCAGCCGCCGCCACCAGCTCGACCTCATCCGCGCCATCGACGTCGCCGGCTACCGCCCCGTGCTGGACAAGCACTTCCCCCTGCAGAACCTCGCCGACGCCTTCCGCCACCAGGCCTCCAACACCCACTTCGGCAAGATCGTCGTGGATATCTGATCGGACGGACGGAGGGGCCCCAGCCCCCTCCGTCACGCGCATATCTGCGCGTGCCACCTCCCCCTAACCGGCCTCCGGCCTGGGGGAGGAATTGCCGCGCTCCAATTCCTCCCCCAGCGCGAAGCGCGATCCGGGGGAGGTGGATCGG
>JAZKFM010000122.1:0-8039 GCA_040386415.1 Pseudomonadota bacterium | reverse complement strand
GGGTAGCTCAGTTGGTAGAGCAGTGGATTGAAAATCCACGTGTCGGTGGTTCGAATCCGCCCCCAGGCACCACTTCTTCCCGAACATCATGACGCCCTTCGGCCCTATGGCCTTGAAGATGACGCCGCATCGTCCCAGAGGTCTCTCCAGGAGACCTGACGATCATGGACGACGACTTCCGCAAGGCCGCGCTGGACTATCACCGCCTTCCCCGGCCGGGGAAGCTGTCGGTGGAGCCCACCAAGCGCATGGACACCCAGCGTGACCTGGCGCTCGCCTATTCCCCCGGGGTGGCCGCGGCCTGCGAGGCGATCGTGGCCGATCCGGCGGCGGCGGACCAGTTCACCGCCCGCGCCAACCTGGTGGCGGTGATCTCCAACGGCACGGCGGTCCTGGGCCTGGGCAATATCGGGCCGCTGGCCAGCAAGCCGGTGATGGAGGGCAAGGCGGTGCTCTTCAAGAAGTTCGCCGGGATCGACGTCTTCGACCTGGAGATCGACGCCCTCGACCCCGACCGCTTCGTCGACATCGTCGCCTCCCTGGAGCCGACCTTCGGCGGGATCAACCTGGAGGACATCAAGGCGCCGGAGTGCTTCGCCATCGAGCGGGCCCTGCGCCAGCGGATGAACATCCCGGTCTTCCACGACGACCAGCACGGCACCGCCATCGTCTGCGCCGCCGCCGTCCGCAACGCCCTGGTCCTGCAGGGCAAGACCCTTGCCGAGATCAAGCTGGTGACGTCGGGCGCCGGGGCCGCCGCGCTCGCCTGCGTCGACCTGCTGGTGGCGATGGGGCTGAAGCCCGAGAACATCACGCTCACCGACATCAAGGGCGTGGTCTATCAGGGCCGCGAGCCCGACATGCCGCCCAACATGGCCGCCTATGCGCGCCAGACCGACGCCCGGACCCTGCCGGAGGTGCTCTCGGGCGCCGACGTCTTCCTGGGGTTGTCGGCGCCGCGGGTGTTCAAGGCCGAGTGGCTGCCCCTGCTGGCGCCCAATCCGCTGATCCTGGCCATGGCCAATCCCGAGCCGGAGATCCTGCCCGAGCTAGTTGCCGCCGCCCGGCCCGACGCCATCGTCGCCACCGGCCGCAGCGACTACGCCAACCAGGTCAACAACGTCCTCTGCTTCCCCTTCGTGTTCCGGGGCGCCCTGGATGTGGGGGCCAGTGAGATCAACGAGGCCATGAAGCTGGCCGCCGTCGAGGCCATCGCCTCGCTGGCCCGCGCGGAGGCCTCCGAGGTGGTGGCCGCCGCCTATGGCGGGGCCGCGCCGCTGTTCGGGCGCGAGTACATCATCCCCAAGCCCTTCGACCCGCGCCTGATCCTGCAGATCGCGCCGGCCGTGGCCAAGGCGGCCATGGAGACCGGGGTGGCGCGCAGGCCCATCGCCGACTTCGCCGCCTATCGCACCGAGCTGGAGCGGTTCGTCTACCGCTCGGGCCAGCTGATGCGGCCGATCTTCGAGGCCGCCCGCAAGGCCATGAAGAAGGTCGCCTATGCCGAGGGCGAGGACGACCGTGTGCTGCGCGCCGTCCAGACCGTCGTGGACGAGGGCCTGGCCCGGCCCGTGCTGGTGGGGCGCCGCGAGGTGATCCTGGCCCGCATCGCCACCCTGGGCCTGCGCATGAAGCTCGACACCCACATCGAGATCCTCGACCCCAACCAGGACGATGAGCTGCTGGCGCCGCTGATCAGCCGCTACCAGTCCCTGGTCAGCCGCCGGGGCGCGCCACCCGCGGCCGCCGCCCGCCGGGTCGAGCGCCGGCCCTCGGTCACGGCGGCCATGCTGCTGGAAAGCGGCCATGTTGACGCCGCCCTGGTCGGCGGGTCGGGCGACTGGTGGCAGCACATGACCTATGTCATGCCCATCATCCCGCGCCGGCCCGGCATCGACCGCATCCACGCCCTGTCGGCCCTGATCACCCGGGAGGGCGTGCTGTTCATCTGCGACACGCACATGAACCCCGATCCCACCGCCGAACAGATCGCCGAGATGACCCGCCTGGCGGCTGACACCGTGCGCGGCTTCGGCATCGAGCCCAAGGCGGCGCTGCTCTCCCATTCCAGCTTCGGGGCCTCCAATTCCCCCAGCGCGCGGAAGATGCGCCAGGCGCTCGCCCTGCTTCGGGCCCAGGCGCCGGAGCTGGAGGTGGACGGCGAGATGCATGCCGACGCCGCCTTGCTGGAATATCAGCGCAACCGTCTGGTCAGCGATTCCCGGCTGAAGGGCGCGGCCAACCTGCTGGTCATGCCCAACCTGGACGCCGCCAATATCAGCCTGACCCTGCTTCAGGCGTCCACCAACGCCCTACTGGTGGGGCCCATGCTGCTGGGCATGTCCAAGCCGGTCCATGTCCTGACCCCCAGCGTCACGGCCCGGGGGATCGTCAACCTGACGGCGCTCGCCGCCGTCGAGGCCAGCAGTGGCCGCGTGCCCTAGCCAAGATTTCGATTGCTCCGCAGAACGCGGTGATCTGTACTGACCGAGAGGCAATCGCCCTAAGGAGAGACCCATGCGCCGACCCTTCATGACCATCGAGACGGGAATGACCCTTCAAGAGGACATGGGGCGGAATGCGGACTTTGAACTTGGGAATCCTGGCGCATGTCGACGCCGGTAAGACGAGCCTGACAGAACGGCTGCTCTATGCAGCCGGCGTCATCGACGAGATCGGCAGCGTCGACGGCGGCAACACCCAGACCGACTCCCTGGATCAGGAGCGGCGGCGCGGCATCACCATCAAGGCGGCCGTGGCGTCCTTCGTCATGGGCGATGTGGCGGTCAATCTGATCGACACGCCTGGCCACCCGGACTTCATCGCCGAGGTGGAGCGCGTGCTGAACGTGCTGGACGGCGCGGTTCTGGTGGTCTCGGCGGTGGAGGGGGTGCAGGCCCAGACCCGGGTCCTGATGCGGACTCTGCAGAGGCTGCGCATCCCCACCCTGATCTTCATCAACAAGATCGACCGGCGCGGCGCCGATCCCGAGCGGGTGCTGCGGTCCATCACCGAGCGCCTGACCCCGGCCGTCGCGCCCATGGGCGTCGCCCGCGCCCCCGGCGAGCGGGACGCGGCCTTCGTTCCCTTTGGCCCCGGCGAGGACGAACGGCTTTCCGAGCGCCTGGCCGAGCAGGACGAGGCGCTGATGGCCGCCTATGTCGGGGCGCGGCGATCTCCCCTGGGCGTCTGCGCAAGGCGTTGCGGCGCCAGACGCGGCAGGGGCGGTGCCATCCCGTCTTCCTCGGCTCGGCCATCACTGGGGCGGGGACCGAGGCGCTGATGGCGGGGATCACCACCCTGCTGCCGGCCGCCCAGGGGGACGGCGAGGCGCCGGTCTCCGGCACGGTCTTCAAGGTGGAGCGCGGCCCGGCCGGCGAGAAGATCGCCTATGCCCGGCTGTTCTCCGGCACGCTCCACGTGCGCGACCGGCTGAGCTTCGGCCCGGACCGGTCGGCCAAGGTCACCGCCCTGAGCGTCTTTGATCGCGGCCCGGCGGTCTCCAGGGACAGCGCGACGGCGGGACAGATCGTCAAGCTCTGGGGCCTGGCCGACATCCAGATCGGCGACAGCCTCGGCGTCCCGCGAACGGGCGGCCCGACCCACCACTTCGCGCCGCCGACCCTGGAGACGGTGATCTACCCGCGCCATCCGGGGGAGGGCCGCGCGCTGCACGCGGCCCTGGCGCAACTGGCCGAGCAGGATCCGCTGATCAACCTGCGCCAGGACGACGTGCGCCAGGAGATCTTCGTCTCTCTTTATGGCGAGGTGCAGAAGGAGGTGATCCGCGAGACCCTGGCCAACGACTACGGCGTCGAGGCGGAGTTCCGCGAGACCCGGGTGATCTGCATCGAGCGGCCGATGGGGCTGGGGACCGCCATGGAGCAGGCCCCCTATCCCTTCATCGCCACCATCGGCCTGCGGGTCGAGCCTGGTCCCGTGGACAGCGGCGTCCAGTTCGACCTGGAGGTGGAGTACGGCTCCCTGCCGCTCTCCTTCCACAAGGCGGTGGAGGAGACGGTGCGCGAGACCCTGGGCCAGGGGCTGCACGGCTGGCGGGTCACCGACTGCAAGGTGACCATGACCCACGGCATCCGCTACCGGGACTGGGCCACCAGCACGCCATCGGAGCACCGCAACCTCACGCCCCTGGTGCTGATGGCGGCCCTGCAGCGCGCCGGCGTCCAGGTCTGCGAGCCGGTTCATCGCTTCGGCCTGGAGATTCCCGCCGATGTGCTGGGGCCCATGCTTCCGGTGCTGGCCAAGCTGGGCGCCACGCCGGGCGTCCCGGAGATGCGCGGACCGGCCTGCTGGCTGGAGGGCGACATCCCCGCGGCCAGGGTTCACGACCTGCAGCAGCAACTGCCGGGCCTGACGCGCGGGGAGGGTGTGCTGGAGGCGGCCTTTGATCACTACCGTCCGGTTCGCGGCGACATTCCCACGCGTCCGCGCACCGACAACAATCCCCTCAACCGGAAGGATTACCTCACCCGGGTGGCGCGGCGGGGGTGACCCCCAACACCCTCATCATGGCCGGGCTTGTCCCGGCCCTGATGATCAGGGAAGCCTGCCTAACATGACGGCGTCGCGACCCTCGCGCCCCGGAGGATCGAAAACCACTTGAGTGGTGTTATGATATAACATAGTGGACTCCGGACTTGCTTTCCGGGGGTTCCCACATGCGCGCCAAAACGCTCCTTCTCGCCGCCGTCGGCGTCTCTGCTCTCTGCGCCGGCCAGGCGACGGCCGAGGATGCGGGGGGCCCCACGGTCTCGGAGCTGGTGGTCACAGGCGCGCCCTATGCGGTGTCCCTCGACAGCGCCACCACCCACATCAACATCATCACCCAGGAGCAGCTGGCCACGGCGCCGCCGGTGGGGATCGGCGACCTGCTGAACGGCATGCCCGGGATCAGGTCCACCGCCTACAGCCCCGGCGCCAGCCGCCCGATCATCCGCGGCCTCTCGGGTCCGCGCGTCATGATCCTGCAGAACGGCGTGGGCCTGGTGGACGCCAGCTCCCTGTCGCCCGACCACGCCGTGGCCTCCGATCCCGGCGAGGCCTCCCGCATCGAGATCCTGCGCGGCCCCTCGACCCTGGCCTATGGCGGCTCGGCCATCGGCGGGGTGGTCAACATCCTCGACGAGCGCGTGCCGTCGGCTCCGGCCCAGGGCGGCGCGGACGGCCATGCGTCGGCCTCCTATGGTTCGGGCGACGACTCCTATGCGGTTTCCGCCGGCCTGAAGGCGGGGCAGGGGCCCTGGGTCGTGGCCCTGGACGCCGTCCGGCGCGAGAGCGGCGACTACGACTCCCCGGTCAATCCTGTCTCCACCCGCTATGAAGCCGCCAACGGCGTCACCGCCCTGCCGGAGCGCACCGTCCGCAACACCGACGTGGATCTCACCGCCTATGGGGCAGGGGTCTCCTATGTCAGCGAGGCCGGTTTCATCGGCGGCTCCATCAAGCGCACCGAGACCCGCTACGGCGTCCCGTTCCCGCAGATCGTCCAGGTGGGTCCGCCGCCGGAAGAGGGGCCCGTCTTCATCGACCTGAAACAGACCCGCTACGACCTGCGCGGCGAGACGGCCTTGGACCAGCGGCCCTTCGAGATGGTCCGCGCTTCCGTGGGCTATGCCGACTACGAGCACCAGGAGATCGAGGTCGACACCGGTGCGGTGGGGACCACCTTCCTGTCCAAGGGCGCCGAGGGGCGGATCGAGCTGGTCCAGCGCGAGCAAGACGGCTGGAAGGGGGCTTTCGGCCTCCAGGTCCTGGGGCGTGACTTCCAGGCCCTCGGCGACGAGGCCTTCATCCCGGCGGTGGACATCAGCGAGGTGGGCGCCTTCGTCCTCCAGCGTCTGGACCGCGACGCCTGGGGCGTCGAGGGCGGGCTGCGGATCGACACCCGCACCCTTGACGCCGATCTGCGGGGCCGTCCCACCAGCGACGCCGCGGCGGGCTACGGGATCGACTGGGCCACGGCCTCGGGCAAGCAGGACTTCACCAACGCCTCGGCGTCCGTCGCCGTCTTCTGGCGGCCGGCCTCGGCCTGGTTCCTGGGTCTCAGCCTGGCGCACAACGCCCGGGCTCCCACCGAGTTCGAACTCTTCGCCGACGGACCGCACGGCGGCACGGGCTCCTATGAGATCGGCGATCCCACCCTCGACGCCGAGCAGGTGACCTCCCTGGAGGCGACGCTCCGCTGGACAGGGGAGAACGGCAAGGTCGAGGCTCACCTCTACCGCGCCGCCTACCAGGGCTTCATCGATGAGGCGCGCACGGGTGACATGGTGGACGACGGCGGCGCCCTCGACCCGGCCGGCGAACTCCCGGTGGTCCGCTTCATCCAGTCCGACGCCACCTTCTACGGCGGCGAGCTGGAGGGGACCTACGACGTCTGGCGCAATGGCGACGGCGTGCTCGCCCTGCAGGCCGCCTATGACTATGTCCACGGCCAGACCGACAACGGGCCGCCCGCCCGGATCCCGCCCTATTCGGTGACGGGGCGTGTCGTGTGGACCGCGCCGCGCCTGGAGGGCCAGTTGGAGGTCCGTTATGTCGGCGAGCAGGATCGCGTCAGCCCCTTCGAGCCGCCCACCGACGCCTACACCCTGCTGAGCGCCCGGGTGTCCTACCGGCCGCTGGCCGACCAGGACTTCAGGGTCTTCCTGGATGGCCGCAACCTGACCAACGAGGAGGCCCGCGAGCACGCCTCCTTCCTGAAGGACATCGCCCCCCTGCCGGGCCGCACCCTTCGCGCCGGCGTCACATACAGCTTCTAGGCTGGCGCTTCCCCGTCCCCTGGGCGGAGGTCTCACACGGTCCCCTGACGTCGCCTTTCGGCGGCGACACAAACTGTGGCCGTCAGGCCATGGCGGGGGGCTTCCGCCGGCGACTCGGACGGACAGGTCTTGACGCCCGGGCCCCGGACTCCCATTTGCCGATCCATACCGCGACCTGACCGAAATTCAGGCGTGAGGGCCTCCGGGCTGTTCGGCAACCGTGTTATTTCAAGACCCACGTTCCGCCGAATATGCTGCACTGCAGCGTAGAAATTCCCTCGCTAGTAGAAAAACGATCAGGATTACTTGCGGATCACGTTGTGCGGCGCAGCAATACCGTATCCTCCATTGCACCCGTATGCTTACGCTTGGCGGTAAGCCCCCTTGACGCTTGGAAAAGGGGTTGCCAAAGCACCCCTGCCGCACGTCTAACATAGCGGTAAGACTTCAACTTCCCCTCGGGGCAGGCGAGGTCGCTCCCGCCCTCGGAACGCGAGGTCGCCAAATGGCGGCGCGGGTTACGGGTCGGGCGCAGCGATTGCGGCTCCGTCGTTCCTCTCGTGGTTACGAGCGGAACTGCGGGCAATTTCAATTGGGGTGGACACGCTCTCGCGCGACGACCCTCGGTCCAAACGTGCTAGACCAATCAGGAACTGGCGACAGATGCTCGACAAAAAGAAGATCCCTTTCATCGCTCTCCTCGGCGCGGTTGCGCTGATGACGAGCGCGCCGGCGTTCGCGCAGGAAGCCGCTCCGGCCGCTCCTGCCGCCGCCGACGCCGCTGCGGCCCCTGCTGCCGACGCCGCTGCGGCTCCTGCCGCTGACGCCGCCGCTGCTCCGGCCGAAGCCCCCGCTGCTGACGCCGCCCCGCCCCAGATGGAAGGCGCTGGCCGCCTCACCGTCATGGGCATGTTCTTCGAAGCCGACCCGGTCGTTAAGGTCGTCATGATCGGCCTGGTGCTGTCCTCGATCTTTTCGTGGACCCTCTTGGTCACCAAGATGGTCGAGTTCGGCTCGCTGAACAAAACCTCGGATCGCTTCGTCGAAGCCTTCCGTGGCGCCAAATCGATCAACGACATGGGCCGTATCGCCATGTCGGAAGAATTCGAAGGCAATCCGCTGGCTGATATGGCCGCCGCGGCCGCCCAAGAAGTCGAGCTCTCGCGTCAAGCGGGCCTCGCCATCAACGGCGCTCACCGCGAGACCACGATCCACCGGGCTGAAGCCGCGGTCGGTGCTGTTCAAGCCAACCTCGGC
>JAZKFM010000121.1:0-2364 GCA_040386415.1 Pseudomonadota bacterium | reverse complement strand
CTTCTCGGCCTCGAAGCGGCCGTCGGAATAGAGCCGGGCGACCTCGTACTCGTCCTTGTAGGCCATCAGCTTGTAGAGGTTCACCGCCACGGAGCGGGTCAGGACCTCGGAGCCGAAGATAGCCTCGGCCTTGGCCACCTCTTCCACCCGGGTCAGGTAGCGGCGGGCGTAGGCGGCGTTCTGGTAGGCGGTCAGCTCCTTGGCGCGGTGGGCGATCAGCTCGGCCAGCGGCATGGTCTCGGGCGTCGGGACATCGGCCTCGGCCTTGCCGCGCTCGGCGGGATCGTGGGCGACCCGGCGGCCCAGTTCGAAGGCCTGCAGATTGGCCTCGGCCTGGACCCCGTTCAGGCGGATGGCGCGATAGACCGCCCGGCTGGAGATCGGGATCAACCCCTTCTGCCAGGCGAAGCCCACCATAATCATGTTGGCGTAGATGGCGTCGCCAAAGTGGGTCTCGGCCAGGTGGTGGGCCGGGCACTCGTCGTAGGACTTTGTAGCCGCCGAGATGCGCTTGGCCATGTTCGCGGCGTCGAACCGCACGTCGCGGTCGGTGACGAAGTCGGCGGTCGGCGCGAAGTCCTCGTTGCCGCAGGCCACGGTGCGGTCCTTGGCGTAGAGCGACAGGGCGTCCGGACCCGCCGCCGAGAGGATGTCGCAGGCGATCAGCACGTGGGCCGAGGCGGCGGGCACGCGGCCGCCGACCACGGTCTCCTCCAGCTCGCCGATGCGGACGTGGGAGAAGACCGCCCCGCCCTTCTGGGCCAGGCCCGTCATGTCCACCACCGAGGCGGCGCGGCCGTCCACGTGGGCGGCCATGGCCAGGATCGAGGCGACGGTGGTGACACCGGTTCCCCCGATGCCGGTGAAGACGATGTTCTTCACCCCCTCCAGCGGCTCGAAGGCCGGCAGCGGCGTGGAGTCGGCGGTGAGCGCCGGCAGGGCCTTGGCCTGGGCGTTCTCACCCCCCTCGATGGTGACGAAGGAGGGGCAGAAGCCGTCGAGGCAGGAATAGTCGGTGTTGCAGCTGGACTGGTTGATCTTCCGCTTGCGGCCGAACTCGGTGTTCAGCGGCTCGACGGAGACGCAGTTGGAGACCTTGGAACAGTCGCCGCAGCCCTCGCAGACCAGGGGGTTGATGAAGACCCGCTTGGTGGCGGTCTCCATGGACCCGCGCTTGCGGCGGCGGCGCTTCTCGGTGGCGCAGACCTGGTCATAGAGCAGGACCGTGGTGCCGGGGGTGTCGCGCAGCATCTTCTGCACGGCGATAAGCTCAGAGCGCGGCTTGACCTCCACGCCGGGCGCCAGGTCGGTGACGTGGGCGTAGCGGTCAGGATCGTCGGCGACGATCACGGTCTTGGCGACGCCCTCGGAGGCCAGTTGGCGGGTGATCTGGGCCGGTGTGAAGCCGCTCTCGGCAGCTTGCCCGCCCGTCATGGCCACGGCGTCGTTGAACAGCAGCTTGTAGGTGATGTGGGACTTGGCGGCGATCGAGGCGCGGACCGCCAGCGAGCCGGAGTGGTTGTAGGTGCCGTCGCCGAGGTTGGCGAAGACGTGGTCTTCGGTGGTGAAGGGCGCCGAGCCCACCCAGGTCAGGCCCTCGCCGCCCATGTGGCTGTTCAGGTCGGTCTGGGGATCGGAGAAGCTGGCCATGTAGTGGCAGCCGATGCCGGCCAGGGCTCGCGACCCCTCTGGAAGTCGCGTCGAGGTGTTGTGCGGGCAGCCCGAGCAGAAGAACGGCTTGCGCTGCTGTTCGGCGGCCAGGGTCACCGCCGCCATGGAGGCGGCCGAGACCCGGCTCAGATAGTCGTGCACCCGGTCCATGTGCGGTCCGGGCGGCAGGCGGTCGGCGATGGCCAGGGCCACCTCGGCCACCGACAGCGAGCCCAGTTGCGACAGCAGCGGGTGGCCCACCTCGTCGGTCTTGCCGATGATGCGCGGGCGGGCGTGGGCCGGCAGGTCGTAGAGGGCCGCGCGGGCCTGGGTCTCGATCAGGGGGCGCTTGTGCTCGATGACCATCAAGGTCTCGAGACCGGCGGCGAAGGCCCGCACCCCCTGGGGCTCCAGCGGCCAGGGCATGCCGACCTTGTAGATCGAGACGCCGAGACTGGCCGCCTCCTCGAAGCTGATGCGCATGGCCGCGAAGGCTTCGATCACGTCCTTGTAGGCCTGGCCCTGGCAAACGATGCCCAGGCGCGGCCGGGCGGCCGGCAGCACAACGCGGTCGATCCTGTTGGCGCGGGCGAAGGCCAGGGCGGCGGGGATCTTCTGGGTGCGGAGCCGGCGCTCCTTGTCCAGCGGCTGGTCCTTCAGCCGGATGCCCAGGCCGCCCGCGGGGATGCGGAAGTTGTCCGGGGTGACGATCCG
>JAZKFM010000120.1:0-11069 GCA_040386415.1 Pseudomonadota bacterium | reverse complement strand
GGAAGCCCTGCTGCGGGACACCGCTCGCGCCTGGTACGGCGGGGATCGCAGCGCCGCGGCCTGGGAGCCCTCCGGCGACGACTTCCTGTCCCCGACCCTGACAGAGGCCGAGGCCATGCGGCGGCTACTGCCCGTCGCGGAATTCCGCGGATGGTTCACCGACTTCCTGCCGGACGCCGCCAAGGGGCTGCCCGCCACCCTCTTCACCCCCGCCACGGTCAGCGACCGCAGCGATGGCAAGATCGCCCATCTGGATGGCCTGAACCTCAGCCGCGCCTGGTGCTGGCGGGCGATCTCGGAGAGCCTCGCCCCCGAGGATCATCTTCGGTCCGTGGCCCATGCGGCCGCCGACCGCCACCTCGCGGCCAGCCTGCCCCACGTGGCGGGCGACTATATGGGCGAGCACTGGCTGGCCAGCTTCGCCCTGCTGGCCCTGACCGCCTAGGCGCGGCGGAGAACCACGTCGCCGGTCACGGCCTGGATGAACAGCTCCACCTGCGGCTCGCCCTCGCGGGGCGGCTCGCTGGCGTCCAGGTTCGACTTCACATCGCCGGTGACGGTGGAGACGTCGAGATAGGCCGAGGCGCCGTTGGCCACCCCGACCGTGATGTCGCCTGAGGCGGTCTTGGCCCGGACCCGGCCATGATCCACCCGCTTGACCGAGAGGTCGCCGGAGCCGGCCGTGGCGTCGACCGTATCGCCGGCCTGACGCACGGTGACGTCCCCCGACCCGGTCACCGCTCGGAACTCGCCGGTGATCTCGCCGGCCTCGATGTCGCCCGACACGCTGGTGAGGTCGGCATGACCCGCGCGGCTGACCTCGATGTCCCCCGACGCGGTCTTGGCTTTCAGGGACCCAGCGATCTCGCCGACATCGATATCGCCTGAGCCGGTGATGAGTTCGGCGTCGCCGCCGATCTGCTTGACGCTGATGTCGGCCGAGCCGCCCCGGGCGTCGCAGTCGGCGTCGACGGTCCCGATCTCGATATCGCCGGAACCGGTCTGCACCTCGGCGCGGGCCACATGCTCCAGCTCGACATCGCCGGACCCGCCGTGGGCGGAGACCCGGCCGAGCCGGCCCTTGGTCTCCAGGTCGGCCGAGCCGGTGTGGATCAGGGCGTCGCTGCCGGTGGGGACCTTGATCACCGCCCGCACTCCGCCGCGGATTTGGAAAAGGCGGCGCCGCGGTCGGGGCAGCAGGACGACGATCTCGTCGCCCCGCTGCTCCACCGTCGCCTGATCGATGAGCTCCTGGGCGTGGGAGTCGCCTGGGAGCGCGGTCATCTCGACCGTCGCGGCGCCAGTTTCGGAGGCCAGGACGGTGACCCGTCCCTGCCAGAGTTCAACCCGCAGCTTGACGGGGTCGGGGGTCTGGAAGCTGTGCATGGAGATCTCCCGGCTCATCGCGCCCATCCCTGGATGCGCTTGGACGAACGATTGCGGCCCGGGGCTCCGGGACCGATGGGGGCCGATCCGCCGGCCGCCGCACGGGCGGCGTTGACCAGCCAGGTGTTGAGCGACTGGCCGCGCTGGGCGGCCAATTCCTCGGCCCGGACCTTCAGGGTCTCGGGCAGGCGCAGGGTGATGCGGGTGACGGCGTCGTCCCCCTCCTCCTCACCGGTTTCGGCGATGGGCGCGCCCAGGGCGGCGCCTGTGACCACGAAGACCGGCTCGCGACCCTGCAGGCGGACCTCCACCACCGGGCCGCCCAGGTCGCGGGTGATCTCGGCGGCGGCCGCGCTGAAGGCCTCCATCAGGGCCAGCCGCACGGCGGGCTCCAGGGCCATGGTCAGGCGCTCGGCCGCGGCGCGCGCCGGCTCGCCCCCGGCCCCGGCCCCGGCGGCGTTCATCAGATCCTGACGCAGGGCGTCGACGAAGGGCTTGATGTCCATGGACATCAAATAGACACCACTATGGTGTCACGTCAACACCATCATGACGCAGGCCTGCGACGCCCGGGCGCCGAGTAGCAAGCTCACGGCTAAGCTCCACAGCCGACATACAAAAACCAGATCACGACAGTGGCCCGCATTGGGCGTATAGCTTGGCGGTTGGCCTGCTTTCGCGGCCGAACGCAGCGAATCCTGGCGTCCGGGATCGGACCTGTTTCCGCCCATGCCGACCTCCCTTCAGGGAATCGAAGACACGCAGACGCTCGCCCAGGCGATCGTGGACACGATTCATGAGCCGCTGCTGGTGCTGGACGCCGAGTTCCGGGTCCTGGCCGCCAGCCGGTCCTTCTACGACATCTTCCAGGTCGATCCCGAGCACACCATAGGCCGACCGCTCTACTGGCTCGGCGATGGCCAGTGGAACATCCCGGCCCTGAAGGTGCTGCTGGAGACCATCATCCCGGAGCGGGCGGCGATGGACGGCTTCGAGGTCGAGCACGACTTCCCGAGGCTGGGCCAGCGCACGATGCTGCTCAACGCCCGCAAGGTGATCTATGAGCGGAGCGCCGACACCACCATCCTGCTGGCCTTCACCGACATCACCGCGCGCCGCGCGATCGAGCGCGAGAAACAAGAGCTGCTCGAGCGTACCGAGAAGCTTCTGACGCTGGAGCACACCCTGCTGCAGGAAATGCAGCATCGGGTCGCCAACAGCCTGCAGATCATCGCCAGCATCCTGATGATCAAGGCCCGCGCCGTGACGTCCGAAGAAACCCGCCAGCATCTGCACGAGGCCCACCAGAGGGTGATGTCGGTGGCCGAGGTTCAGGCCCATCTCCACGCCTCGGGCGGCGTCGAAACGATCGGGGTGGGGGGCTACCTCACCAAGCTGTGCGCCAGCCTGGCCAAGTCGATGATCGGCGAGGACCAGCCGATCCTCCTCGAAGTCGTCGCCGACGACGGCGAGATCGGCTCCGACAGGGCCGTCAGCATCGGCCTGATCGTCACCGAACTGCTGATCAACGCGGTGAAGTACGCCTTCCCGGCCGGCAAGCCCGACGCCCGGGTGATGGTGACCTACACGAGCGCCGGCGACGGCTGGAGCCTCACGGTGGCAGACAATGGCGTGGGCAAGGCTCCGGACGCCGCGCCAGGCAAGCACGGCGGTCTCGGCACAGTGATCGTGGACGCCCTGGTCAAGCAACTGGGCGCGACGATGAACGTCCAGTCCGTCGGTGGGGTCAGCGTCTCCATCACCCACGCCGCCTCGGTCCTGCTTCCTCAGGCGGCGTAAAGCCTGGCCCCGCGGCCAAGGCGGCCTCCCGTGTCATGCGCGCAGCAAGACGCCGCCCGCATGACACGGGCGGCGCTGCAGTGTTCCTTGGCGGCTACTTCTTCTTGGCGGCCTGGACCTCGATCTCCGAGAGCATGCCCGGCGCCACCAGGGCCGCCACCTGCATGGTGACCCGGGCCGGCTTGTTGGGCTGCTCGGCGGTCCCGAAGAACTGCCTGTAGGCCTCCATCATGCCGGCGAAGTCCATGCCCCCGCCCTTGGCGGGATCGCCCACCAGGTAGACGCGCATCATCACCACGTCGCCCATGGTGTAGCCCTGACCCTTCAGGACATCCTCGATGCGCTTCAGGACGCCGATGGTCTGGGTCTTGGTGTCGCCGAACTGCACCGGGGTCCCGGCGGGCGCGCCGGGGTTCAGCGGCGGCGGAGTCATGCCGCTGACATAGATGGTGTCGTAGCCGGCCGGCACGACGGCGGCCTGCAGGATGGCGCTGGTGGGGGCGCCCACCCGCACGATGCCGTCAGCGGCGGCGGCGGGCGCGGCGGCGGCGGCCAGCACAGGCAGGAGGGCGGCCAGGATCAGTCTGCGCATTTGGAGGTCTTCCTTCATGTGGGCGCCGGCGGGCGGCGAGGCGTGGCCACCTTGGGTCAGGCGGGCGGGGATGTTCAAGCCATGCCCTTGGCCAGGCGGCGCGTCCTGATCCTGCGGCGGGGCCTAAATCGCACGGAAAATGTCCTGTTTGATTAAACGACAAGCAGGCGGCGCTCAGTTGATCAGCAGTTATCGTGATCCCCCTCGTCGCCGCATCAGGTCTTCAGGCAGTTCCTGATTGGAAAAATGGCGCACGTCTTCGATTCCATGCCCGAATATCGCGCACCCTCTGCGCCGAACACCAAAAATATGACGACATCGAGACTCCCCGGTCTCAGCGCGTTGACAGAAAAAAGGATTCGTGTGGACCTCTTACTGTCAGATGAATTTTCCCTAAGACGTCGTTGGGCACATTTTTTGGCGAGATAGATAATAAGAACACCACGAGGAAACGTTTCACGCGGGCGATCTCAATCTACGCGTGAGTTCATCGGTATGAGTGTCTTCTATTTAGATTATGACTCTGATGCGGCCGTTGCGGCCGGGCGTCTCGCAGCCTTCTGCGCGGATATTGGGTAAACCACACAAACAATTCTGGACGAATACCGGAGACCGAGGGCCACAGCCCACCTCCGGAGCGTCCGTCAACATCTCGGCGCCTGAGCACGCAGGCGTGCGGGGAACCTTGCGGCCGACTTGCGCCGCAACTGAACGAGGGGGCCTACCAATATGAAATTCACAACCCGCAACGCATGGCTGGCGAGCGTCTCGCTGGCGTCCGTCCTGATCGCTGGGACCGCGTCCGCCCAGACCCTGGCCGCAGGGGCGGCCGAGGTCGATGAGGTCATCGTCACCGGCACGCGCCAGACCGGCTTGAAGGTGGAAGACAGCGCCGCGCCGGTCCAGGTGGTCGACACCGCCGCCCTGACCCGCACGGGTCAGACCGACCTGCGCGTCGGCCTTGCCAACCTGGTGCCCTCCTTCAACGCCCAGGCCTTCGGCGGCGACACCGCCAACCTCACCCTGTCGGCGCGCTTGCGGGGCCTGTCGCCCAACCACGCCCTGGTGCTGATCAATGGCAAGCGCCGGCACACCACCGCCAACTTCGCCGTGCTGTCGGGCGCCTATCAGGGCGCAGCGGCCACCGACCTCAGCTTCATCCCGATGGCCTCCATCGGCCGTATCGAAGTGCTGACCGACGGCGCCGCAGCCCAGTACGGCACTGACGCCATCGCCGGCGTCATCAACGTCATCCTCAAGAAGAACGATGGAGGCGGCTCCATCTCCGCAACCGGCGGAGAGTATCTCGACGGAGGCGGCAAGACCGCCGCCATCTCGTTCAACATCGGGACCGCGCCCACCGAGAACAGCTGGCTGAACCTCACCGCCGAGACCAAGTACCACGGCTTCTCCAACCGCGGCCTGCCCGACCAGCGCGTCTTCAACCCGGCCAGCCCCGGCTACTCGGCGGCGAACTTCGCGGTCGAAAGCAAGATCCCCGGCTTCCCCAACCTCAACCTGATCTCGGGCGACGCCGAATACCGGCTGAGCAACCTGGCCTATAACGCCGGCGTCGACATCACCGACGATTTGGAAATCTATTCCTTCGCCTCCTACGGCCACAAGGACGCCTCGGCCTACGAGAACTATCGCCGGTACAACCGCGTCACTGGCCGGATGGGCGCCGTTGACCGTCCCTATCCCCAGGGCTTCAGCCCGCGCGAACGCATCATCGAGGACGACTATGCCGGAACCATCGGCATCTCCGGCGTCGTCGGCGGCTGGAATTTCGACCTGAGCTCCACCTACGGGGTCGATGACATCGAGGTCCGCGTCGAGGACTCCATCAACGCCAGCCTCTATGTCGACACCTCCACCACCACGACCAAGGGCTCCTCCCCCACCTCGTTCCACGCCGGCTCCTGGACCACCACCCAGCTGACCAACAACCTCGACATCTCCAGGGAGTTCGATGTCGGCATGGCGGCTCCCCTCGCCGCGGCCTTCGGCTTCGAAACCCGCCGCGAGAGCTACGAGATCGGGGCTGGCGACCTGGCGTCCCGCTACAAGGAAGGGTCGCAGTCCTATCCGGGCTTCGCCCTGACCGACGCCGGCAAGCATGACCGCGACAGCTGGGCGATCTACGCCGACCTGGCCGGTTCGCCGGTCGAGGGCCTGCAACTCGACGCCGCCCTGCGCTACGAGCACTTCAGCGACTTTGGCGAAACCACCGTCGCCAAGCTCACCGGCCGCTACGACTTCAACGACGCCATCGCGGTCCGCGGCACCGTCAGCACCGGCTTCCGGGCCCCCACCCTGGCGGAGTCCTTCTACTCGGCCACGAACGTCTCGCCGACCTCGGCCTTCGTGCAGCTGGCGCCCAACTCGCCCGCCGCGCGCCTGCTGGGGATCGACGCCCTGAAGCCGGAAGAATCCACCAACTACAGCATCGGCATCGTGGCCCACCCGCTCCCGGCCATGACCCTGACCATCGACGCCTACCAGATCGAACTGACCGACCGCATCTTCGGCTCCAGTTCGCTCTTCGGCACGCGCGGCGGCGTGCTGGCCTCCCCGCAGGTGCTGGCGGCGATCCTCGCCAACGGCAATGTGCTCGACCCCACCGTCACCACCACGGGGATCAACATCTTCTCCAACGGCCTGGACACCCGTTCGCGCGGCGTCGACATGGTGATCTCCTATCCCACAGATCTGGGCGACTACGGCCGGATCGACTGGACCCTCAGCGGCAACTACAACACCACCAAGGTCACCAAGGTGAAGGCGCCGCCGGCGCCGCTCACCACCCCCAGCGTGCCCTACCCGACGGGCCAGACCCTGTTTGCGGGGAACGCCAAGTCGCTGCTGGAAACCGCTTCGCCCAAGTACAAGGTCGGCCTGAACGCGCTCTACACCTTCGGCGCCTTCACGGTGAACCTGACCGAGACCGTCTACGGCAAGTCCTCGGCCCTGTCGGATCCCGGCACCGGCCCCCTGCTGCAGACCTCCATCGGCACGACGGCGATCACCGACCTCGAGATTTCCTACAAGTTCGTCGACGCGGTCACCGTCTCGATCGGCGCCAACAACCTGTTCAACAAGTACCCGGACAAGCTGTCGGCCCAGTTCCAGGCCGCCTGCGTCGCCTCCGGCGGCGGTTGCGTGGCCCAGTACCCCACCTACTCGCCGTTCGGCATCAACGGCGGCTACTACTATGGCCGGGTGACCTACGCCTTCTGATCCAGGCGTTTGGAGAGCGTGGAAGGGCGGCCCCCAGGGGCCGCCCTTTTTCGTTGTGTCAGGCGCGCGCCAGCGTCTTGCCCATGCGGATCAGCGGCACCTTGAACCCCGTCGAGGTGTCGGCCTCGAAGGGCTCGATCGTCTTGTAGCCGGCGGCCCGGTAGAGCGGTTCGCCCGAGAGGGTCGCGGCCATTTCGCAGCGGCCGAACCCCTCCGCGGCGGCCGTGGCCTCGCAGGTGTCCAGGATCAGCTTGCCCACCCCGCGGCGGGCGAAGTCGGGATGGGTGTACATGGCGCGGATGCGGGCCGGATCGGTGGCCGGATCCACCAGGTCTGAGTCGCGTCCGGCGCTGTGGTCCCCGCCGAACAGGGTGGCCCGCCGGCTCCAGCCGCCGCAGCCGGCGATCTGGCCATCGGCCTCCACCACGAAATAGGTCCCGTCCTCGATCAACTGGGTGTCCAGTCCCATGATCTCGAACGACGCCGTCACCCCCTCCGGCGGCAGGTAGGCCGCCAGATGAAATGCGGATCGCCTGTTCCATCAGGGCGCGCAGGGTCTCGATATCGCCCGGGCCCGCCTTGCGGATGGCCAGGGCGCCGCGCGGCGCAGCCAGCACGGCGCGGGCAGCGTAGCGCCGGTTGAGCAGGGTCACCGCCACGGTCTGCTCCAGCCGGTCCATCAGCCCCGGCGGGACGGTGACGGTGCGGGCGTCCGGCTCCCAGACGAAGGCCCCGGCCTCATGGGCGTCCCGCAGCAGTTTCAATACGTGGGCCCGGGACACGGTGTGCCGCCGCGCCAGGTCGGCGACCGACACCGGGGCGCGCCCGGTCTGCGAGACCAGCTGGGCGCCCACCAGTTCGGAGAGGATCGCCAAGCCCGCGTCGCGCTGCGCGAACAGGAACAGCTCCGGCCCCAGCCCCGGATGGGTCAGGGGCGGATTGACCGAGGCGCTGGCGAGCATCCGGCGCGTGAAGTGGAAGACGTCCGGGCCGCCGATCAGGGGCAGCATCGCCGCGCCGGCGGGATCGACCAGGGCGAGCGCGCGCAGGCCATGGCGAAGATAGTCCCGATACCAGTCCAGATAGCCGTCGCTGAAACCGTACCGCACCGACAGGCCCGAGGACTCGGGCAGCCGAAGCAGGGCGCCGCGCTGGCGCATCAGGGCCAGATAGCTTTCAACTCGGCCGGCGCTGCAGATGCCTGACTCCACACACATTCGGGTCAGGCGCCCGGCGGTCAGGCCCTCCTCGGTGTCGTAGAGGCTCATGGCCAGGGTGCCGATGGTCTGGCTGCCGCGATCCTTGAACAGGGTGCGCAGGGCCCCCAGGCTCTGGCCGGGACGGGCGCTGTGCTCACTAGCCTTGAAGGCCGCCGGGAACTGCGGATGGGCCCGCACCTGCGCGATCTCCTCGGCCGTCAGCGCGGGAGGCCAGCCGCCGAGGTCGAAGGGGTCTTCGAAGACATTGCTCGCCGCCACTCACCCCTCCCCACTCGCCTTGCAGGCGAATTCCGCACAACGCCTACGAGCGAATCCCTCCCCAAAATTCGCCAATTGGCGGCCCCGAAGCCAGGCTGTTGAGTAACACGGTTAGATGTACCCGTCTTGGGGACTCCCCCGGGACGGCGGGCCGGGGGTTTGCTTCATGTCGGTACGCACCCAGAGGCTACTGCGCCTGGCGCAGGCGCTCGAGATGCTGCGCGAGCGCCTCCTGGTCGACGCCGCCGATCCCGCCCGTGGCGCGGCCCTTCGCGCGCAGCTCTCCACGACCCTCGCCGAGTTGTCGGTCCTCCGCCGGCTCGTGGGGGACAGCCCCGCAACCGAGGCGACCCAGCGGCTCTACCTGGCCCTGGAGGCTCTGGAACGCGCGGCCCAGAGCTTGCCGGCCGCCGATGTCATCGCCATCAGCCGCCCCGCCGTCCGGCGCGCGCAGCGCCTCGACCAGGCCGCGCGCCGGCTGATCGCCCGCGCCGCCGCCGTCGCTCTGCTGATCGAAGCCGCCAGCCCCCTGTCCGCCGCCGCCGCGCCCGGCGTCAATCTCGACATCACCAACGCCACCCCCGCCTCCGCCGCCAGCGGCCTGGTCGCCCAGTCCCGAGCCGTGACCTTCAACCGGGTCGGCGAACGCAACACCGCCCAGAGCCGCCTGGCCTTCGCCACCCAGGCCCTGGCCGCCATCAATGGCGACACCAGCCCGGCGGCCACCGCCGCGCTCTTCAGCTTCCACTGCCAGGTCAATCTCGGCGCCTGCATCTTCGGCGGCGGGATCCCCGACAAGACCAGGCTCGCCCCCCAGGTGCTGGGCTATATCGCGGTCCAGACTAATACCCTCACCTACCTGGACGCCCCGCCCCAGCCGGAGGAGATGCTCGACACCCTCACCGGGACCGTGCGCGCCGTCAGCCAGGGCGGCGGGGCCTTCGGCGGCGGCGACGGGGAGCAAGGCGGAGGCGTCAGCCTGACCAATACCGGCGCGGCCGGCGCGACGGGCGACTATTCGGCGGGCCTGCTGGCCAAGTCGGTGGGTGGCGCCGGCGTCTGGAGCCTCAATCTCGGGATACTCACCGTCCCCATCTACACGAACGGCGGCGCGGCCGGGCCGGTCACCGTCGACAACCGCGCGGCGATCACCACGAATGGGATCAGTTCGCCGGCCATCGCGGCGCTCAGCATCGGCGGCCTCGGCGTCCAGGGCGGCCGCGGCGGTGAGGTCACCGTGACCACCACCGGTGGCCTGACCACCTCCGGCGCCGGCGCCCACGGGATCCTGGCCGAGAGCATCGGCGGCCGGTCGATCAATGACAGCCCCTCCGTCACCGGCGGCGTGGGCGGCCGCATCCTGGTCACCGTCAAGTCGGCCATCGTCACCACCGGCGCCAAGGCCTATGGCGTGCTGGCCCGCAGCCTGGGGGGCGAAGGCTCGCGGGGCGACTCAGCCTCGGGCGTCGACGACAGCTCCAACGCCGGCGGCCGGGGCGGCGACTCCGGCGCCGTGCGGGTCGATATCGCGACGGGCGGCGTCATCACCACCTCAGGCGCCGGCGCCCACGCGGTGGCCGGTTTCAGCCTCGGCGGCCAGGGCGGCCAGGGCGGCGGCGGCAACAACGCCTATGCCGGCGCCACCGGCGGCGACGGCGGCCTGACCGGCGACGTCACCCTGACCAACGCCGGAACGCTCACGACCTCCGGGGACCGCGCCTACGGCATGCTGGCTCAGTCCCTGGCCGGCAAGGGCGGCGACGGCGGCGACGGCGACTCCATCTTCGTGGGCCAGGGCGGCAAGGGGGGCGCCTCGGCGCCCGGCGGCGTCATCACCATGACCAACACCGGGACCATCGCCACCAAGGGCCTGGAATCCTACGGCATGTTCGGCCAGAGCCTGGGCGGGGTCGGCGGCGACGGCGGCTCCTCGGACGGGATCTTCTATTCCGACGCCGGCAATGGCGGCACGGCGGAATCGGCCCGCTGCCGGGTCTATTTCGTCTGCCCGAACGGCGGGGCGGTGACCCTCAGCAACATGGGCGTGATCAGCACAGAGGGCGCGCGGGCCCACGCCCTGTTCGTCGAAAGCATCGGCGGCGGCGGCGGCAACGGCGGTTCGGCCGGCGGCTGGATCAGTGTCTCCGGCGGCTCCGGCGGCGACGCCGGAAATGGCGGCCTGGTCACGGCCGTCAACGGCAAGGGCGCGACCCTCACCGCCTCGGGCCAGGGCGCCTCGGCGATCTTCGCCCAGAGCGTCGGCGGCGGCGGCGGCAACGGCGGCGACGCCTTCGGGGTCGGGGCCTTCGCCTCCGTGGCCGTGGGCGGCGCGGGGGGCGCGGGGGGCAAGGGCGGCGAGGTGGTCGTGCGCAATGACGGCCTGATCAAGACCTCGGGCCTGGGCGCCGACGCCATCTTCGCCCAGTCCATCGGCGGCGGCGGCGGCAAGGGCGGCTCGGCCACGGCCATCAGCGCCGGGGCCATCGTCTCGGCCTCCGTGGCGGTGGGCGGCTCCGGCGGTTCCGGCGGCGACGCCGCCACGGTCGAAGTCCGTAACACCGGCGCCATCGAAG
>JAZKFM010000119.1:0-7005 GCA_040386415.1 Pseudomonadota bacterium | reverse complement strand
CGTCTTCCCGGGCAATTCGGGTGGTCCGGTGTTCATGGCCGACAACTCGCGCCGCCGCTCGGGCGCGACCGAGGCTCTACCCGCGCAATTCATCGCGGGCCTGCTGACCCAGCAGGTCGAACTGAACAATGAGCGCCTGGAGATCGGGATCGTCACCCAGGCCAAGTACATCCGCGAGACCATCGGTCTGGTGGAGAACCCCTACGCCCCGGTGACCACAGCTTCCAACGAGGTCTTCACCGGCGCCAAGGCGGCCTCGGCCGAAGAGGCTGTCTCGCCCGATTGGTAGGCTAAGCGCCTCCCCACCCAGGGGCGGGGAGGGCTCGGTCGTCTTACGCCCCGTACAGCAGGGACAGGGTCTCGGCGATGCAGGCGGGCTTGTCCTCGCCTTCGATCTCGATGGTGCATTCCATGCGGATCTGGACGCCGCCGGCCTTGGCGTCGACGCCGATCAGCTTCTGGCGCAGGCGCACGCGCTTGCCCACGCGGACCATGTTCACGAAGCGCACCTTGTCGGAGCCGTAGTTGATCCCGCGGGTCACGCCCTTCACCGGCATCAGTCCGCCGCCCAGGAAGGGCAGCAGCGACAGGGTCAGGTAGCCGTGGGCGATGGGGCCGCCCATTTCGCGGTTGGCCCGCTCCACGTCGACGTGGATCCACTGGTGGTCGCCGGTGGCCTCGGCGAACTGGTTCACGCGCTCCTGAGTGATCTCCAGCCAGTCGGACACGCCGGTCTCCTGACCGACCAGGCCGGGCAGATCCTTGAATTCCACGGGGTTCATCGTTCACGTCCTCGTCTTTGAAACAGGTGTTCGACCTCTAGAGGGTGACAGCCGCCAGTGGAAGCCACATCAGGCGACCGCCTCGGCCAGGAAGGTCGCATAGACCCCGTCATGGGTGCGGCTGAGCAGGCGGAAGCCGGCGTCGTCGATCATCCGGGCCAGGATCCAGCCGAAGGTGGAGTGCTCCTCGCGCACATGGCAGGCGACCTCCTCGCGGCTGTAGCCGGTCTCCCGGGTCATCCAGCCGATCCAGCTCTCCACGGTTCTGGGGATGGCGTCCGGCGTGCAGTTGAAGGCCACGTCGCGGATGTAGATGCGGCCCCCAGGCTTCAGGGCGTCGCGCATGCGCGTGAGCGCCACGGCCTTCCACATGTCCGGCAGGTGGTGCAGGGCGTTCTTGGTGATGATCAGGTCCAGGTCGCCTGAGGCCGGGAAGGTCAGGAAGCCGCCGAGTTCGAAGGTGATGTTGGTGACACCCATCTCTCTCGCGCGCGCCTTGGCGGCGCTCAGCATGGTGTCGGAGACGTCGATGGCCCGGACCGACCTCGCCATGCCAGCCGCCGCACAGGCCAATATGCCGGTGCCGCAGCCGATGTCGGCGAGCGCGGTCTCGCGGGTCACCCCCAGCCCCGAGAGCAGGGCGCGGTCGGCGGCCAGGTCGCCGCCCTGTCGGATGTCGTAGGTCGCGACCTGCTGTTCGTCCTCGAAATCGAGGCCGACCTGCTTGAGGTCGTCGTACCACCAGTCGGGTTGGGTCATGTCTGTCTCCATCTTGGAACGCGGATGGAGAGGGGGCTGACCGATCCATCCGCAGGCTTGCGGGGGATCGGTGAGCGAAGAGGCCTGTCTAGACTCGCGCGCGCCCAATCCCCGGAGAGGGATTGGCTACGTTCTGGGCGAGGCGAGGCGTCGGGCTCATGCTGGAGCCAGACTACACCTTATGCGGTGGCGGTCTAGACGATCTTGGAGCCTTCCTTGCCCCAGTAGGCGTCGCGGATCAGGCGCTTGTAGAGCTTGCCGGTGGGATGGCGCGGCAGTTCCTGCATGAAGTCCAGGATACGCGGCGACTTCACGTGGGAGAGGTTGGCCCGGCAGAAGGCCATCAGTTCGTCCTTCAGGGCGTCGCCGGCCTCGGCCCAGTCCATCGGCTGGATCACGGCGGCCACCTGTTCGCCCATCTCCTCGTGCGGCGCGCCCACCACGGCGGCGTCGGCCACCTTGGGGTGGGTGATCAGCAGGTTCTCGAGTTCCTGCGGATAGATGTTCACCCCGCCGGAGATGATCATGAAACTCTTGCGGTCGGTGAGGTAGAGGAAGCCTTCCTCGTCCAGCCAGCCCACATCGCCCAGCGTCGTCCAGCCCTGCTTGTTGGTGTTCTCGGCGATCTTGTCGGGGGCGTTGTGATAGGTCAGCGGCGCGCCGCCGGCGAAATAGACCGTGCCTTCGCTGCGGGGCGGCAGTTCCTCGCCGTCCTCGCCGACGATCTTGGCCTGGCCCATGATGGATTTGCCCACCGTGCCCTTGTGGGTCAGCCAGTCGTGCGGGCCGACATAGCAGAAGCCGTTGCCCTCTGACCCGGCGTAGTACTCGTGGATAACCGGACCCCACCAGGCCAGCATCTGCTCCTTCACCGGGATGGGGCAGGGGGCGGCGGCGTGGACGGCCGAGCGCATCGAGGAGACGTCGTACCGGGCGCGCACCTCCTCCGGCAGCTTCAGCATGCGCACGAAGTGGGTGGGGACGAACTGGCCGACATCGACCTTGTACTTTTCGATCAGGCTCAGCATCACCTCGGGATCGAACTTCTCCATCACGATGACCGTGCCGCCCAGCTGGTGGACGGCCATGCACCAGCGCAGGGGGGCGGCGTGATAGAGCGGGGCGGGCGAGATGTAGACGCTGTCGGGCTTGAAGCCGAACAGGCCGGCCGCGAGGTTCGCCACGCCGCCCGGCTCGTCGATCGGCCCGCCGGTCAGGGGCGGCTTGATGCCCTTGGGACGGCCGGTGGTGCCCGACGAGTAGAGCATGTCGCGGCCGGCGGTCTCGTCGGCCACCGGCGTGGCGGGCATCTTGTCCCGCGCCGCCTCGAAGCTCTCGTAGGGGGCGCGCGCATCGCCGACCATGTAGAGGCGCACCCCCGGCAGAAGGCCCGGCAGCTCATCGATCACCGGGCCGACGCCGGCCGAGGTCACCAGCAGCTTCGCCGCGCAGTCCTTCATGATGTAGTCGATCTCGCCCGAGGTCAGCTTGGACGAGATGCAGGCGTAGTAGAGTCCCGACCGCTGGGCGGCCCAGGCGATTTCGAAGAAGCGCGGGCTATTGTCCATCAGGATGGCGATGACGTCCCCGGCTGCCAGGCCCAGGGATCGGAAGAGTTGCGCGCCCTGGTTGGAGCGGTCGTCCAGCTGCCTGTAGGTCACCGTCTCCCCGGTTCCCGCCATGATGTAGGCGGCGCGGTCGGGGTGGGTCTTGGCGTGGGTGGCCGGATGCATGGCGGGTCCTGAAAACTGGGGCCCGGACGCCTTTGCGGCGCTCCGGACCTCCTCCCAAACTATCGTTCTTGATCCGAAGATGCGGTGCTTGACGGACCGTCCGTCAAGCGGCGCGAACTGAAGAAAATCAGGGAGGAAGAGACGATGGCCACGCAGACATTCGAGACGCTCGCCTACGCCGTCGAGGACGGGATCGCCACCATCACGCTGAACCGGGCCGACAAGCTGAACGCCTTCAACACCCAGATGATGAAGGACATGATCGCCGCCTTCGACGTCACCGACGCCGACGATGCGGTCAAGGCGGTGATCGTCACCGGCGCCGGGCGCGGCTTCTGCGCCGGGGCCGATCTCTCCGGGGGCGCCCAGACCTTCGACTACGACGCCCGCGGCGGCGAGGACAAGGAAGCTCGCACCCGCGACGGCGTGCAGCGGGACGGCGGCGGCCTGCTGACCCTGCGCATCTATGAGAGCCTCAAGCCGGTGATCGCCGCGGTGAACGGTCCGGCGGTGGGGGTTGGCGTCACCATGCAGCTGCCGATGGATATCCGCCTGGCCTCGACCGAGGCGCGGTTCGGCCTGGTCTTCGCCCGGCGCGGCCTGAACCCCGAGGCGGCCTCGTCGTGGTTCCTGCCCAAGGTGGTGGGGATCCAGACGGCCCTGGAGTGGTGCTACACCGGCCGCATCTTCTCGGCCCAGGAGGCCCTGGACAAGGGCCTGGTCCGCTCGCTGCATGCGCCCGAAGATCTGCTTCCGGCGGCCCGGGCGCTCGCCCGTGAGATCGCCGACAACACCGCCCCGGTCTCCATCGCCATCACCCGCCAGCTGCTGTGGCGGATGGCCGGCGCCAACCACCCCATGGAGGCCCACCGCGCCGACAGTCGGGGCATCCAGACCCGCGGCGCCATGGCCGACGCGCGCGAAGGCGTGATGTCCTTCCTGGAGAAGCGTCCGCCGGCCTTCACCGACAAGGTTTCCACCGACGTTCCCGACATCTGGGAGCAGTGGAGCGCGCCCACGTTCAAGTGACGTGAAAACGTCCGGTTAAGGCCGCTATGGTGTGATCAGCACAGATCACCATGAACCCAGCCGCGACCCCTCCCGACACCGGACAGCCGCCCATCTTCCGGGCGCGCGCCGCCCTGCTCAAGCGGATGGCCGACGTCGTCTGCCTGCCGTCGTCGCGGGTGAACGCCTTCGAACGCGCCATGACTGCCGACCTGCTGGTGGACATGCTGCGCGAGGCCGAGCCGGAGGACCGCCTGAAGGTGGCCCGCCGCCTGGCCAACCTGTCGGAGATACCCGCCAGCCTGGTGCGCCTGCTGCTGCGCGATCACGTGGAGATCGCCGAGGCTCTGCTCACCAACTGCGCCTCCTTGTCGGATTCCGATCTGCTGGACTGCGCCCGCTCGGCGGGACTGGAGCACCGCCGCCTGATCGCCATGCGGCGTGGGGTCAGCGAGGTGGTCTGCGAGGTCTTGATCGAGTTCGGTGAGGCCCTGGTCATCGAGTGCCTGCTGAAGAACGACCTGGCCAAGCTCTCCAACCCCTGCGTCGAAGCCATCGTGGCCTCCACCCGCGGCGATGCCCGGACCGCGCCCACCCTGCTGCGTCGCCCCGAGCTGCGGCCGGCGCACGCCTATGTGCTGTTCTGGTGGGCCGACGCCGACGCTCGGCGCACGATCCTCCAGCGGTTCGCCGTCTCCCGGGAGGTGCTGCAGGAGGCCACCGGCGACATCTTCCCCATGGCGGCCGCCGAGAACTGGCAAGATCCGCTGGCGAGAAAAGCTCTGCAGTTTATTGAGCGCCGGCAACGCAACCGGGCGGCGATTGAGAAATCGCCTTTCGACAGTCTCGAGGCCGCGGTTGCTGCGGCGCAAGGTGGATTGACCCGCGAGACGGCGGAGGAAATCTCCTATCTCTCGGGGCTGAAACCCATGACCGGCGCCAAGATCTTCACCGATCCCGGCGGCGAGCCGCTGGCGATCCTGTGCAAGGCGACGGGCCTCCCCAAGCAGGCGGTGCGGGCCCTTTGGCGGGGCCTCCGGCGCCCCGAAACCGCGGCTGACGGGAACCCCGATCCGAACCTGGAACGGGTGCTGACCACCTACGACATGATCGCTGTCGATCGCGCGCAAACCGTTCTGCGTTACTGGAATTGGTCCCTGTCCTCGGCCCTGACCCCGGCATTGCTCAAGGCGATTCGCGACGGCGATGAGGACGGCGCCGACGAATACTCAATTCCGCAGCGCGCAGCCATGCTGGCGCTGTCCAAGGAATTCGGCCGCTAGGCCCGACAGGACCAGAAGTCTGGTTTGAAGTCCCCCAGAACTGGCGGCTGATCAAAGCTCGCTTTCCAGACTGTCGTCGTCGAGATTATCGCCTTCTCGCTACTGCGGTGCGGCAGCCACCATTCGGGGAAAAACCGCTGTTCGTCTTTGCACCGAACGCGTTCGCTGAAGATCACCCCGCTTTGCGCCACTTGTGCTTGGCTTGAGTCCCCTATAATGACCCCGTAACTGATGTCGTGAATCAGTCATCCCCCCCACTTGGGTAGTTTCCCAATACGGAATCGAGAATTATGGACGAGAAGTCGGAAGTCATTGAGATGACGGCGGATATTGTTTCCGCGTACGTCGGCAACAATTCGGTCGCGGCCTCGGATCTGCCCGCGCTTATCCAGAGCATCCACCGCGCGCTGTCTGGAATTTCACAGGGTTCCGACGTTCAGGAAGCTGCGCCGAAGGAACCTGCGGTTCCCGTCCGCCGCTCGATCACGCCGGACCATCTGGTGTGCCTGGAGGATGGTCGCAAGTTCAAGTCTCTGAAGCGGCACCTGCGCACCAAATACAATATGAGCCCCGAGGAATACCGGGCCAAGTGGGGCCTCCCGAAGGATTACCCGATGGTCGCGCCGAACTACGCCAAGGCGCGCTCGGACCTCGCCAAGCAGATGGGCCTTGGCCAAGGCGGCCGTCAGGCCCCCCGCAAGCGCAAGTAAGCCTTCTCAATTCTTTCACCTTGAGAGACGGAACGCCCGCCCACCCGGCGGGCGTTCTGCTGTCTGGAACCTGCGGCAAATTTGGATTTCTTCGCCTTCGCCACGATTTCGCCTTGCCGCAGATTCGCGGCTCAGGCGATAAGTGATTCGTCGTGATTCCAAGGGGTTGTTAAGGAATCTGAATATGGCGGCACAGATCGGATCATCAGCAGCGGCCGCCCGCGCCCATGAGGAGCTCTATGCCTATTGGGCGGGACTCCGGAGTGGGCCCAGGTTGCCGGGGCGGGGCGACATCAAGCCCGAGGACTTCAAGCGCCTCCTGCCGACGGTCAGCCTGATCGACGTGCGTCGCGACCCCTTGGACTTCCGCCTGCGCCTGGCCGGGACGGGCCTCTACAGCGTCTATGGCCGCGAGATCACCGGGCGCGGCCTCGATGACGTCTACAACAGCGCCGCCGCCGACTACTGGCGGGTCGAACTGGGCAAGATCGTCGAAGAGCGGCGGCCTGCGGTGGGGGTGCACAGCCTCTCCTGGCGCGGCGCCTCGCACATGTCGATCCTCTGGCTGCGCCTGCCGCTGGCCACCAACGGCGTCGATGTCGACATGATCCTGGGCTACGACGCGGTCGTCGGCATCCAGGGCCAGACCGGCTCCAGCAGCGGCATCCGCGCCGCCTAGCTGTCGAAGCTATGAAGGTTGTTCACCCGGGATCGGGTTGAGAGAGTGGGG
>JAZKFM010000118.1:0-12043 GCA_040386415.1 Pseudomonadota bacterium | reverse complement strand
GTCTTCTCGGGCGGCTGGTCTCGGAGGGCCTTGAGCTGGGCCAGGGTCAGGTCGCAGATGAAGTCCGGCGGCACGACGCCGGCGGCCACATCGTCCTTCATGCGCGCCAGGTCCTGATCCAGCACCTTGCCGAAGTCGTGCAGGCGCGAGATCCAGGCGTCGGCGTCGGCGCTGGTGGTCACCCGGTGCTGGTTGTCCAGGAAGTCGGGGATGTCCTGATAGGCCCCGTTCTGCTGGCTGATCACATAGGGCGAGAACCGGCCGCCCACCGCGCCGAACCTGTACTTCTCGCCGTTCGAAAGCGCGTGGCTGTTCTGGTAGAGCACCACGTCCAGGTCGACCTTCGACGCCGGCGACAGGGCGTTGCGGTCGATGGCGTTCAGGGCCGCGACCCGGCTGCGCACCTTGGCCAGGCGAGCGTCCCGCGCCGCCGCCGAGCGCTCGTCCAGTTGCCCCTTGAGAGCCGCCCGCGCCCCCTTGTCGAGGCCCAGCGAGGTGGCGCGCTGAGGGCTCTCGTCCACCTGGTCCTCGAAGATCTTGTCCAGCAGCGTCTTGAGCTTGGCGCCCTCCGGGCCCTGGGCCAGGGCGGGCGCAGAGGCCATCAGCGCCGCGCTCGCAGTGGTCAGGAGGAAGCCGCGGCGATCAAGAACGGTCATGGGATCAGGCCTTGTTGGTGGCGATATAGGTGTCGATGACGGCTTCCAGCACCGTCAGCGGCATGGCGCCGGAGAGCAGGCCGGCGTCGTGGAACTTGCGGATGTCGAACCGGGGCCCGAGCGCCGCGCGAGCCTTGTCCCGCAGCCGCAGCCAGGTGAGCTTGCCCACCATGTAGCTGCAGGCCTGGCCCGGCCAGACGGAATAGCGCTCGATCTCGGTGGCCGCCGCGCTGGTGGGCGAGCCGTCGATCGAGGTCATGGTGGCGATGGCCTTCTCCCGGCTCCAGCCCATGGCGTGCAGGCCGGTGTCCACCACCAGGCGAGCCGAGCGGAACAGGGACGACTGCAGATAGCCGATCTCGGCGATGGGATCGTCGGCATAGACCCCCATCTCCTGGGCCAGCTTCTCGGCGTAGAGGGCCCAGCCCTCGCCATAGGCCGACAGGAAGGAGGCCCGGCGCAGCATCGGCAGGTCGGCCTCCTGCTGCAGGGTCAGCTGCAGGTGATGGCCGGGAAGCCCCTCGTGATAGGTCAGGGTCGGCAGGGTCCAGGTGGGATACTCGGCGGTGTCGCGCAGGTTGATCCAGTAGATGCCCGGCCGTGAGCCATCCAGGGTGGCCTGGTTGTAGTAGCCGCCCGGGGCGCCGGCCTCGATGAACTTGGGCACCCGCTTGATGTCCAGCGGCGCCTTGGGCAGGGCCCCGAAGTACTCCGGCAGGCGCTTGGCCATCGCCTGGACCTGCAGGTTCAGGTCGGCGATCAGCTTCTCCTTGGCCGGGTCGGTGTTGGCGTAGTGGTACTTCTTGTCCTTGTAGAGGGCCTGGATCCGCGCGCCGACGCTGCCCCTGGAATAACCCTGGGCCCTCAGGATGGTGTCGGCCCGCTCAGACAGCTCCCGGGCCTGCTCCAGTCCGATCTGGTGAATCTCGGCCGCCGAGAGGGTCGTGGTGGTCGAGTTGCGCAGGGACAGGGCGTAATAGGCCTCGCCATCCGGCCGCCCGCCGATGCCCGCGTCGTGGACGGCCCGGGGCCGGATTTCCGTCATGAAGGCGATCTGCCGCTCCAGGGCCGGCCGCACCTTCTCCAGGTAGATCTTGGAGGCGAAGGCGCCGTAGTCGCCGGCGATCTGCTTGTCCTTCACCTTGGCCACCAGCTGGCTCACCAGGGGCGAGCGATCCGGCGTGGTCCGCAGGTTGTTCATCTGCGCCAGGGCCCCGTCGATGGCGAAATCCGGCGGGATCATCCCCAGGCCCGCGTCGCGGCGGGCCCGTTCGGTCTCCTGGTCCATCTGGACGGCATAGGCCTCCAGCCGCGACAGGTAGGCGTCGGCGTCATCCTTGGTCTCGATGACGTGCTGGTTGCCCAGGAAGTCCGGGGTCGAGCGGTAGGATCCGTTGAGCTGCGAGAGCACATAGGGCTGGCCCGCGCCCTCGGAGCCGTACTTGAACCGCCGGTTGGACTCGTCGGTGTTGGCGATCCCGAAGATCACCGCGTCGTAGTTGATGGCGCTCATGCCGGTCAGCTGCGCGCGGTCGATGGCCTTCATGCGGGCCAGCTGATCTGCGGTGCGGGCGCGATCCTTCTCAAGGTCCTCAATGGAAGCGTCCGACAGGCGGCGCTTGGCGTCGGCCCGCGCGCCCTTGTCGAGGCCGAGCTGGGTGACCAGTTCCGGAGAGTCGTCCAGCGCCTCCTCGAAGAAGGCGTCCAGCAACCTGGCCAGCTGCGCATTGGCGTTGGGACCCGGCGGCGGCGCGGGCGGCGGCGGGAGTGGCGCGGGCGTCGCGGTGGCGCATCCGGCCAGGGCCAGGGCGGCGCCGGCGGTGAGCAGAAGTTGGCGGCGGCTGTGCATCGCGCCCTCCCCGATCTGTTACAAATGTTACGCGGGACCCTAGGGGTCCGCCCGCCGAGGCGAAAGCCGTGCCGCGGGTTAAATCGTTGTAATCCGGCAGTGATCGCGCGCAGCCTTGCCCGGCGCCGGAGCCGCGCGCATAGCAGCGGCCATGAGCATAGAGTTCCACCTGCGGGCCCATCCGGGCGAAGACCTGCGCCGGTACGAGACCACCCCGGTCTTCTGGACCGACACCCCGCCGGCGCGGGCCTGGGAGGCGCCTGTCAGGCCTGCCGACAGCGCCTTCATGATCCGCCAGGGCGCCGAGGGCCTGGAGGCGGTGGTCCGCCGCTGGTGGCTGGTCCCGGCCTTCCACAAGGGACCGGTCCTGGCCTGGAAGACCCTATGCGCCAACGCGGGGATCGAGGCCCTGGAAACCTCTCCCATCTTCCGCGAGGCCTATGCGAGCCGCCGCGCCCTGGTCCCGCTCACCTCATTCATCGCCTATGAGGAGCCGCCCGGCTGGCGCAAGGGCCAGCCCAAGCGCCGTTGGGAGGCGACCTGGACGCCCACCGGACCCACCGACAAGGTCCGCTACTTCGCCGCCGTCTGGGACAGCGCCCAGACGGCCGACGGGCCGCTGGAGAGCTTCGCCATCGTCACGGGTCCGGCCGGCGCCGATCTCGCCGCCCTGCAGGAAACCCAGCCCGCCGTCCTGACACTGGCCCAGGGCCTGGACTGGCTGAGGCTGGATGGCCCGGGCAAGGCGGGCCTCGTCACCGAGACCCCCGCCGGAACCTACGACCTGGAAGAAGCGCCGCGAGACGCGGTGATGTCCCGCGAACTGCGCCGCTCGCTCTAGCCCAGCGAAATCCAGCCGGCCGGCAGGGCGCTGAGGGTCACGTTCACGAGCACCACGCGGTCTGCGCCGCCCATGTCCACCACGGTGTCGGAGCCGACCTGGCTGACGGTGTAGGCCGGGGCGAAGTCGAGTACGAGGCGATCCCCCTCGCCGTAGTTGAAGTCGGTGATCCGATCGAGACCGCCGCCCACGAAGGCATGGAAGGTGTCGGCGCCGGTTCCGCCCGCGACGGTGTCGTCGCCGCGGTCGCCCCACATCAGGTCGTTGCCCGCACCGCCGTCCAGGCTGTCATTGGCCTGGCCGCCACGCACCCAGTCCTCCCCGGCGCCCCCGAACTGGGTGTCTGCGCCCAGGTTGCCATAGACAATGTCGCCGCCGCCCTCGCCGTACAGCAAGTCGTTGGCCTGGCCGCCGACCACCCAGTCGAAGCCCTCGCCACCGCGCAGGGTGTCGTCGCCCTGGTTCCCGTTGATGTCGTCGAAATTGGCGCCGCCGACGAGGCTGTCGTTGCCGCTGTCGCCGCGCAGGTAGTTGGAGTCCGCGCCGCCCAGGATGTAGTCGTCGCCGTCATTGCCGTTGATGACGTCGTTGCCGGCGCCACCGTCCAGGGTGTCATTGCCGCCGCCGCCGGCGATGCTGTCGGCCCCGGTATAGGCGCGCAACACGTCACCGAAGCCCGCGCCCGCGATGCTGTCGGCGCCGGCCAGGATATAGGTCTTGGCGGCTTCGTTCTGGCCCGTGGCGGCCCACTGCACGAAGGTCACCATCGGCACCGAGGTGTTGGTGATGTCGAACACCATCTGGCCGAAATAGGTCTCCTGCAACCTTGTCAGGGTCCCGCCGGTCAGCTCGCCAGCATTGTTGTAGGTGAAGGCGCCGAAGAAGTTGTCGTTCACCCCGCTGTCAGAGGTGGTGATCTGCACCGCGTTGGCCACCGTTACGTCGCCCGCCAGGAGCGATGCGAGGCTCAACTGGTCGAAGTCCAGGTTGAAATTTCCGGCGACAACGGTGGTCATTTGCTAATCCTGGGCTTTGCTTTGCGTACACGTTCTACGTGCAGGAGTGGGACGTCGTCCACTCCTTCAGCAAGCCCGGCGCCGCCGGGTCAGGGTCGCCCCTTGGCGCGCCCGGTCACCAATTCTCCCTGCAAGGAACGTCGCCAGCCACGCGAAGCGGTGACCCGCGACCTGCGCCGGTCGCTCTAGGTGGCGGGCGGCTCGGCCTTGGCGTCGCGCTCATAGCGATCCACCACCTGGGCAAGGCCCTTCAGGATCACCTTGCGGGTCGCCTCGTCGGCCCCCGTCCGGTGCAGCAGGCGCAGGGAGGCCAGGTGCACCTGGACGCCCCGGTCGTCGCGGCGGCCGGCCTCGCCCGCCCGGTCCAGCAGCTCGCACAACGACCGCGCCGCGGTGGCCAGGCTGTCGTCGTCGAAGGCGCCGCAGAACGAGATCAGCCGCGCCGACTGCTCGTACATCGCCTCGGGGTCGAATCCCGGCGTGGCCGCCATCGCGTCCATCGCCGCCAGCGCCGCGTCGATCTCCGACAGGCTGGACTCCCGGGACTCCTCCATCGCCGCGGCGCCGCGCTTCAGCGCCTCGGGCACATAGAGGCCGCCGGGCGCCTTGATCAGCTTGGCGAGCCGGGGGGTGACGTGGAACTTCCGGACGACGCTCATAGGGCGACTTTCTGGGGCGCGATCATGTTGTTGAGTTCGTCCTGGGTCAGGTTGTCGCCGGCCAGGGCGCCCACTTCGGCGGGCTGGTCGTCACGGCGTCGGCCATCGGGGAATTCCGCAGGCATTCCGGCCTGTTTGAACCGGCGGTCGGGGCCGATATAGGTGTCGGTCTCTATGAACATCCGCCGGCCCTGAGACACCCACAGGATCCGCTCGAGGATCACCTTGGGCGTAATCGGCTTGGTGATGATGAAGTTGGCGCCGCAATCGCGGGCGCGCATCACCTGGCTCTTGCGCGAGTGGGCGGTGACGACGATGGCCGGCACCAGGCGCCGCTCCTCGTCGTTCTGGTGCCGCACCCAGTGGACGAAATCATAGCCGTCCATCACCGGCATCTGGCCGTCGGTCATGATCAGGTCGATCCGCCGCGCCTTGACGATCTCCATCGCCTCCATCGCCGAGGCGGCGCGCGCGATGTCCCGCATGCCGAAACTGGCCAGCACACTGGCCAGCAGATCCAGCGCCTGGGCGTTGTCATCGACAATCAGGCCGGCGACGTTCTCCAGGTTGATGCGGGTGGTGCTCTGCATGGCCTCATAAGACGACGCGATGCGTAAACGAGAGCTTTTCAACGCTCTGTTTACTCATTTTGGGTGTGCGAAATCTCAGCTGACCTGCCGGGGAGGCCTAGAAGCCGCTCGGGAGCGGCCCGCTGGCAGAACATCGTCATGCGAAAGGGCCGCGCAGGCGTCGAATTTCCGATTAAGATTCCCGACCTCATGACGGAGTTTCCATGCGCCTGATCGCGTTCGCGCCCTTGTTGGCCGCCCTGAGCCTCGCCACCGATGCGGGCGCCGCCGCGCGATCCTCGGCCGCGGACCTGATCGCCAGCCCCGCCTTCAAGGCCGCCGTGGCCAAGCTGGATGCCGATCACGACCGGACGGTCGCCGACATCATCACCCTGACCGAAATCCCCGCCCCGCCCTTCAAGGAGGCCGCCCGCGCCCAGGCCTATCTCGCCCTGCTCAAGGCCCACGGCCTCAAGGACGCCGAGATGGACGCCGAGGGCACCGTCATGGGTGTCCGGCCCGGGGCCAAGACCAAGGGCAAGGGCCCCTATGTCGTCATCGCCGCCCACCTGGACACCATCTTTCCCGAGGGGACAGACGTGAAGGTCCGCCGCGAGGGGACGAAACTGCTGGCACCCGGCATCGGCGACGACACCCGGGCGCTGGCCGTGATGCTGGCCTATCTGCGGGCCATGGAGGCGGCCAGGATCACCACCTCCTCCGACATCCTGTTCGTCGGCAATGTCGGCGAGGAAGGGCCCGGGAACTTGCGCGGCGTCCGCTATCTGTTCAATTCCGGCAAGTACGAGGGCAGGATCAGCGCCTTCTTCTCCATGGACGGAAACGACCCGGCCAACCTGGTCGACCAGGGGGTCGGCTCCACGCGCTATCACGCGGTCTTCCGCGGCCCCGGCGGCCACAGCTATGGGGCCTTCGGCATGGTCAATCCCATGGCCGCCATGTCGAGGGCGGTGACCGATCTCTACGCCATCAAGCCGCCTACCGAGCCGAAGACCACCTATTCGGCCAGCGTCACCGGCGGCGGCACGTCCGTCAACGCCATCCCGGGCGAGGTCTTCATGGACTTCGACATGCGCTCGGTGGGCGCCGCGGAACTGGCCACCCTGGACGGCAAGCTGCAGGCGATCCTGGCCCAGGCGGTGGAAGCCGAGAACACCCAGCGCTCCACCAGGTTCGGCAAGGTCAGCGTCGAGGCCAAGCTGATCGGCGAGCGCCCGGCCGGCCGCACCGATCCCAAGGCCCCCATCGTCGTCGCCACCCACGAGGCCATCGCCGCCCTGGGCTACACGCCAAGCCACAACGCCTCGTCCACCGACGCCAACCTGCCCATGAGCCTGGGAATCCCGGCGGTCACCATCGGCTCCGGCGGCCGGGCGCACGCCCTGGACGAATGGATCGACGTCGAGAAAGGCCCCAGCGTGAAGGGCATGAGCGTCGGCCTGGCGGCGCTTCTGACGGTGGCGGGGATGGAGAAGCCCTAGCCCCCTCCGTCACGCGCTGACGCGCGCGCCACCTCCCCCGGATCGCGCTCCGCGCTGGGGGAGGAATTTCGCGGCCCCATTCCTCCCCCAGGCCGCAGGCCGTATCGGGGGAGGTGGATCGGCGAAGCCGAGACGGAGGGGGCTTGGCTCTCTCCGATCAGCCCTTCGGCCCGGCGTTGGATTTGTTCTTCTTGAAAGGCTTCTTGAAGGCCCCATCCTTGGGCGGACCCTTGAAGTTCTCGGCCTTGCCCTTGTAGCCGCCACCCTCCTTGGGCGGGCCCTTGGGCTTGAAGTTCTCAGGCTTGCCCTTGTAGCCCCCGCCCTCCTTGGGCGGGCCCTTCCACTCGGTCTTGCCCTTGTAGCCCTCGCCCTTGGGCGCGCCGTCGCCCTTGCCCTTGTACTCAGGCCGCGGGCCGGTCTTGAACGACCGGGCCGGACGCTCGCCGCCGGGGGCGTCGCGCGGCGGGGCGGTCTTCTGGCCGGAGGCCGGAGCCACGGTGGGCTCGATCTTGATCTCATCGTTCATGGTCGCCTTCACCGCCGCGGCGAACTTGGCCTCGGCGTGCTTGGCGATCTCGAACTTGGTGTCCTGGTCGAAGATCTTGATGGAGCCGATCTCCGGCTTGGTCACGTGGCCCAGGCGGCAGATCATCGGGATCAGCCACTTGGGGTCGGCGTTCTTGGCCCGGCCCACATTGATGCGGAACCAGGTGACCTCGCTGGGATCCAGGCGCTCCGGACGGCCCACCGGGCCCTCGCGGTCGGGGCTCCAGCGGTCGGCGCGGGGCGGCATGGGACCGGACGACGAGCCCTGGCCGTCGCGCGGATCGATGTGCAGGTCCTCGGCGGCCGGCAGGCGCGCGCGGTGCAGGCGGATCAAGGCCGCGGCCACCTCTTCCGGCGTGCGGGTGGCCAGCACCAGCTTGGCCAGCGCCATGTCTTCCTCGAGCAGGGGCTCGGTGAGGATCGGGTCCTCCAGCAGGCGGGTCTGGTCGCGCTCGCGGATCATCTCCGGGGTCGGCGGGCCCTGCCAGACGGCCTCGATATTGGCCGAGGCCAGCAGCTGCTCGGCCTTGCGGCGGCGCGTATAGGACACAAGCAGGACCGAGACGCCCTTCTTGCCGGCCCGGCCCGTGCGGCCCGAACGGTGCAGCAGGCCGGCCTTGTTCACCGGCAGGTCGGCGTGGATCACCAGGCCCAGATCGGGCAGGTCGAGGCCGCGGGCCGCCACGTCGGTGGCGACGCAGACCCGGGCCTGGCCGTCGCGCAGGGCCTGCAGGGCGTCGGAACGCTCCCGCTGGCCCAGTTCACCCGACAGGCCCACCACCGCGAAGCCGCGCTCGCGCAGGGCCGCATGCATGTGGCGCACGCCGTCGCGGGTGTTGCAGAAGACCAGGGCCGAGGGGCTCTCGAAGAAGCGCAGCACGTTGACGACGCCGTTCTCCACCTCGTTGGGCGCCACGCGGATGGCGCGGTACTCGATGTCGCCGTGCGGCTCGTGCCGGTTGACGGTGTCGATCCGCAGCGCGTCGGTCTGATAGCGCTTGGCCAGCATCGCGATCTCGCGGGCGATGGTGGCGGAGAACAGCAGGGTGCGGCGGCCGGCCGGCGCGGAGTCCAGGATCTCCTCCAGGTCCTCACGGAAGCCCATGTCGAGCATCTCGTCGGCCTCGTCGAGGACGACGACCCGCAGGGCCGAGAGGTCGAGATTGCCGCGCTCCAGGTGGTCCTTCAGGCGGCCCGGCGTGCCCACCACGATGTGGACGCCGTTCGCCAGGGCCCGCTGCTCGCGGCGGGGATCCATGCCGCCGACGCAGGTCTCGACCCGCGCGCCGGTCTGGGAATAGAGCCAGGTCAGTTCGACGCTGACCTGCATGGCCAGCTCACGGGTAGGCGCGATGACCAGGGCGAGCGGTGACCCCGCCGGCCCGAACTTTTCCGCCCCCTCCAGAAGGGTGGGTCCCGCGGCCAGGCCGAAGGCCACCGTCTTGCCCGACCCGGTTTGGGCCGAGACCAGCAGATCACGGCCTGCCGCCTCCTCCGCCAGGACCGCGTCCTGCACAGGGGTGGGCTCGGCATAGCCTTGGGCCGCCAGAGCGCGCTCCAGGGCCGGATGGGTCGGGGGGAAGGGCATAGTGTCGAACGTCCGATCGGTCAGCCGCGGCGTGGGAAGACGCCGGGGGGCGCGGCTAATGCAGCCTCGCGGCGGCTTATACAAGCCTCAAGTCAAGAAATCCCGTTCAATACACACGCGCTTTCAGGCGAAGTGGACCCGGTTCGCCGCCCGAACGCGCGACTCCAAGAAACAAGAAGGCGGCCTCGAGCCGCGTTCTTGCGACAGAGTCGCGGATCGAAACGCCAGCTCAACCGTTACGGCGCCATGGCATACACGATGAAGAACGGTCGCACCCCGCCCACCACCACGGGGGAAGGCGAGCTGTCCTACAAGGGATTCAAGGGCGAGGTGGCCTATGAGATCATCGGCAGCCTGGCCGGCCTGCGCCAAGGCGGCGCGGCGTTGCGCGGCTCCTTCATGACCACCGAGGAGATCGCCGACAACGCCTTCAAGGCCTGCGACGGCCACCTCCGCCTCGCCGACGGCAAGGAATACCGCATCACCATGGTCGGCTACACGCCCGGCAGCGCCACAGGCTATTTCGAGCTGAAGATCTAGCCACCTTCCCCCACGCAGGTGGGGGAAGTGTCACAAGGCTCGCGCAGCGAGACGCGTGACGATGGGGGTGAGAATCTCAAACCCCCTGCGCTTCAGTCACGTACCCCCATCGACCCTCCAGCCAAACGGCTGTCGGACCACTTCCCCCACAGTCGTGGGGGAAGCAAAGCCCCTTCTCCCCCCTCAGTACCCGCCGATGATCGGCAGCACCTCGCCGGTGATGAAGCTCGCACTCTGGGCCGAGGCGAGGAACACATAGGCCGGCGCGATCTCCTCCGGCTGGGCCGGGCGGCCCATGGGGGTCTGTGACCCGAACTTGCTGGTCTTCTCCTCGTCCTTGTCGGCGGGGTTCAGCGGCGTCCACACCGGGCCGGGCGCGACGGCGTTGACCCGGATGCCCCTGTCGATCAGGTGGCTGGCGAGCGCGCGGGTGAAGGCGTGCACCCCGCCCTTGGTCATCGAGTAGTCCAGCAGATCCTTGCTGCCCTCGATGCCGGTGATCGAACCGGTGTTGAGGATCACACCGCCCGGCTGCATCACCGCCACCGCCGCCCTGGCCATGTAGAAATAGCCGTACAGATTGGTCTTGATCGTCAGATCGAAATGCTCGTCGGTGAGGTCCAGAAAGTCGTCCACGTGCTCCTGGTAGGCGGCGTTGTTCACCAGCACGTCCAGCTTGCCCAACTCCGCCACGGTCTTCTCCACCGCCTGTTTGGCGAAGCCCGGCGCAGCGACGTCGCCGGGGATCAGGATGGCGCGCCGCCCCTCGGCCTCGACGGCGAACCGGGTGGTGTTGGCGTCCACCTCCTCGGTCAGATAGGCGATGGCGATATCGGCCCCCTCGCGGGCGAACAGGATCGCCACCGCGCGACCGATCCCTGAGTCAGCCCCGGTGATCAGGGCCACCTTGCCCTCCAGCTTGCCCGAGCCCTTCCAGAAGGGCGCGTCGTACATGGGCTGCGGATCGAGGGCCGCCTCGCTGCCCGGCTTGTCCTGATGCTGCCTGGGGAAGGGCGGGACAGGATACTCGCGCGCGCCGGCCTGCATGGCCTTGGGCGACTTGGGCGCAAAGGACTTCGCTTCAGCGGCCTCCACCTGGTCCTGGATCTCGCGGCCCCGCTCGGCGGCGGCCTCGGCTTGGGAATTCGGGGTTTCGGACATCAGAAGCTCCTGCGCGCGGGGTGCGCAGAAAGCGAGGAAGGCAGGGGGTAGGTTCCGCCGCCCTAGGCCGCCTTCTGAAGCTCCTGCTTCACGCGCTCGGCCAGGGTCTTGATGTCGATGGGCTTGGGGAGGAAGGAGACGTTGGTCTCGCCCTCCAGCAGGTTGGAGAACTCGGCCTCGGCATAGCCGGAGATGAACATCACCGGGGCGCCGGCCAGATAGACCCGCGCGTGCTTCAGCAGATCGGGCCCCTGCATGCCGGGCATGACCACGTCGGAGATCATCAGGTCGATGGTGCCGGCATGTTCCTCGGCCAGTTCCAGGGCTTCCTCGCCGGACGCGGCCTCGATCACCTCGTAGCCGCGGGCGCGCAGCAGCTTGGCGGCGACGCCGCGCACCGCGTCCTCGTCCTCGACGAACAGGATGCGGCCGGCGCCCGAGAGATCGCGCGCCGCCGGGCGGGTGGCCTTCTGGACCAGGGGCGTGGCCACCACGGCCGGGGCGGCATGGACCGGCAGGAAGATGCGGAAGGCCGCGCCTTCGCCCGGCTTGGAGTCGACGCTGATCCAGCCGTCCGACTGCTTGACGATGCCATAGACGGTGGCCAGACCCAGGCCCGTCCCCTCGCCCACCGGCTTGGTGGTGAAGAAGGGGTCGAAGATCTTGTCGACCACGTCGGACGCGATGCCGGGGCCGTCGTCGGACACCTCGATCAGGGCCTGCTCGCCCTGGGCCGAGGGATAGCCCAGGGCATGGGCCTCGGCCTCGGTGACCCGGGCGGTGCGGATGGTGACGCGGGAGCCGCCGTTCATGCGGGTGGCGTCGCGGGCGTTGACCGCAAGGTTCATCACCGCCGTCTCGAGCTGGCCGCGGTCCGCCCGCACGTGGGGCAGGTTGCGGCCGTACTCGGTCTCCAGCTTGACGTCTTCCTGCAGCACGCGGCGCAGCAGCACCTCGAACTCGCTGATCAATTCGCCCAGGTCGAGGATTTCGCGCTGCACGGTCTGCTTGCGCGAGAAGGCCAGCAGCTTGCGCACCAGGTCGGCGGCCCGCGTGGAGGTGGAGCGGATCTCGCTCAGGCCCTCATAGGAGGGGTCCCCCACCGGGTGGCGCGTC
>JAZKFM010000117.1:0-8003 GCA_040386415.1 Pseudomonadota bacterium | reverse complement strand
GCCCAGGCAGGTGCGGCGGAAGCGGCGGCCGCTCACCGGGTCCATCACCTCACGCGGCGGCGGCGCGGGCGGTTCGCCCACGCACATCTCCAGCCGGGCGTCGAACATGTCGATGACCAGCATTCCGCCGGGGTTCAGGCAGCGCCAGATCCGCTCCAGCGTCTTCCTCTGGTCGGTCGGGTCGATCAGGTGCTGGAAGGACCGCGCCGGGATCAGCACGAGGTCGAAACGGTCCTGCGTTTCGAAGTCCTGCATGGGCGAACAGACCAGCCGGGCGCGGCCCCAGGCGGACGGCCTCAGGGCCTGCAGCCTTCGATCGGCGAGGTCCAGCATGGCCCGCGAGATGTCCACCCCGGTGACCTCGAAGCCGGCCTCCACCAGCGGGGTCAGGATGCGTCCCGTGCCACAGGCCAGTTCCAGCACCTTGCCGCCCCGGTCGCGGGCGAGGTCGAGGTAGAATTCGATGTCGCCGGTCAGCTGCCGCCCTCGGCGGCGAACAGGTCATAGCTCCCGACGGCGAGGCCGCCGCCGTAGAAGGCGTTGGGATTGAGATCGTCGTGGGGCATCGGGTGGTCCTGTCTCGGTGATCCGGAAGACAGGGTGATCCTCTCAAGGCCCCGTCCGTCTCCGGCGGGGCTGTTGAAGGGAGCGGCTAGTCGCGCGCATGCCCTCCAACGCCCCGCGAGGGAGCGATGGTGGAGGTCATGATCTGGGCGGCGCGGTGCAGCATGCCGCCCGATAACCTTGACAACCGCGCCTGTGTCACGGCTAAAAGAAAAAACGCCCGGGAGGCGACATGACCGAACGCGTGCTCGTGATCGGGGCTGGAATAGGCGGCCTGTGTACGGCCCTGGCCCTCGCCTCGCCGGAACGGGAGCTGATCCTCCTTGAACGCGACCCTGCCCCGCCCACCGGTGACGCCGACGCGGCCTTCGCCGACTGGGCCCGCCGCGGAGTGGGCCACCTGCGCCACAGCCACGCCTTCCTCGCCCGCCTGAGGCTAATCCTGCACGATGAGCACCCAAGGCTGCTAGCCGACCTGCTGGAGGCGGGAGCCCGCGACCTGGGCTTCGAGCAGATGCTCAGCGACGAGCTGAAGAAGGGCTACCGGCCGCAGGCCGTCGACAAGGACTTCGTGGTGCTCACCAGCCGCCGCACCACCCTGGAGCTGGTGATCCGCCGCTATGTGGAGCGGCTGGCCAATGTGGAGATCCGCTCGGAGGTGTTCGTCACCGGCCTGAAGATCGCGCCGGGGACGCCGCTGCGGGTCACCGGGGTCACGGTGGAGAACGGACCCGACCTCATCGCCGACCTGGTGGTGGACGCCGCGGGCCGCACCACAGCCTGCATCGAGCAACTGACCGAGGCCGGCGCCCCGATCACCGAAGAGTCGGAGACTGCGGGCATACTCTACTTCACCCGCCACTACCGCCTGAACCCCGGCATGTCCGAGCCCCCGCGCGGCAAGGCGCCCGGCACCGGCGACCTGGGGTTCCTGAAGTACGGTGTCTTTCCCGCCGACAACGGCTGGTTCTCCGTCACCATGTGCGTGCCGGAGATCGAACTGGAGATGCGCAAGGCGATCGTCTCGCCCGAGACCTTCAACGGCATATGCCAGCAGATCCCGGGCCTGGTCCCCTGGGTCGATCCGGCCCGGGCCCAGGGTGTCAGCCGGGTGTTCGGCATGGGGGACCTGCACAGCCGCTGGCGGGACATGGCGCCGGGTGGGGTTCCCACCGTGCTGGGCTACTTCCCGCTGGGCGACAGCCTGGTGCGGACCAATCCGCTCTATGGCCGCGGCTGCTCCTTCGCCGCCGTCAGCGCCTACGCCCTGCGCGATTCGCTCTCCGAGAGCGCCGATCCGGCCGCCCGCGCGGTGGCCTACCAGGGTCGGATCAATGAGAGCCTGAAGCCCTACTACCTGGACATGCTAAACCAGGACCGGCTGGCTATCCGGCTGGCCCGCAACACCCTCACGCCGGGGTACAAGCCCAGCTTCAGGGCCAAGCTGGCCAAGAGTTTCCTGGAGGACGGGGTGGCCATCGCCGTCCGCTCCAACCTCGACCTTCTGCGGGCGGCGCTACGGGGCTTCCACATGCTGGAGCACCCGTCGGCCTGGCTGAAACGGCCGGCCAACCTGTTGCGCGTGCTGGGCTATTGGGCGCGGGGGAAGAAGGCCAACGCCGCGGCCTATCCGCCCAAGCTCGGGCCTGAGCGCCACGAGATGATGACCAATCTCGGGCTCTCGCCGCAGCTGGATATCGACCGGCTCGCGGCCGCCTAGTCCTTGGGCTGCATCGAGAACAGCGAGCCGGCGGCCATCTGGTCGCGGGTCGCCTCGGGAGCCAGGGTGGCGGCCTTGTCCAGTTCGACCAGTTCCGGGGGCACGTACCAATGCAGCTTGTCGGAGTGGTAAGCCTCCCAAACGACCTTGGCGACGTCCATCGGCGGGATGGCGCGGAACAGGCCTTCCTTGGGCGCCGACGCCGCCGCGCCGGGGGGCAGGATGGGGGTGTCGATCAGGCCGGGCAGGACGTCGGCGACGCGGACGCCATAGGCCTTGAACTCCACCGACAGCGCCTCGCTAAGCCCCTTCACGGCGTGCTTGGTGGCGGAATAGACCGCGATGCCTGCCATCCCGAAGGTGGCTGACGACGACGAGGTGGTGAAGCAGAGCGAGTTGGGCGTGGCCTTCAGCAGTTTGATCCCCTCGTGGATGCCGATCAGCACGCCGACGAAATTGACCTGCACCACGGCCAGTACGTCCTCGAAGGGCTGGTCGGCGAAGGGGCCGCCCTTGCCGATTCCGGCGTTGTTGAAGAGCAGATCCAGCTTGCCGCCGGTGGCCGCCGCGAACTCCGCGAAGGCGGCCTGGAAGTCGGCGCGATCGGTGACATCCAGGGTGCGGACGAGGCAGTTTTCTTCGCCCAGCTCGGCCTCCAGCGCCTTCAGTCCCTCGGCGTTGACGTCATAGCCGCCGACGAACCAGCCCTTCTGGCGGAACAGGCGCGCGGTCTCTCGGCCCATGCCCGATGCGGCGCCGGTGATGAAGATCGACTTGCGCCCCTTGGCCTGTCCCATGGCGGCTCCTCCCGATTTTCCGCCATGCTGAAGGATGTGCCGCCGGGGAAGGCCACCGTGTGAAGGTGGCGGCTTCAGTTCATCGTCTGGCGACGTCGCCCCATCTGCTCGCCAAGGCCCGTCTCGAACAGCAAGAAGAGCGGCCCCAGCCGGTCTGCGGCCAGACGGGCCTCGGCCACCGCAACGAGGGGGCCGTGGTCGCCGGGCCAAGGCGCGACAGACGGATCAGCGTCGGCCAGCACCAGGGCCTGATGAACGCCCAGATAGATGGCGCAGAGGCACGCAGCCTCCTCAGGATCGATCCCGATCCGGCGCATCACCTGAAGGCTGTCCAGGAGGAAGCTCTCGGGAAACACCTCCAGCGCCACCGGTGTCGGCACGTCGGCCACGCCCATCACGCCTGACTCGCGAACGATGCCCGCCAAGGTCTCGGCAAAGATGATCGCCTCGGGCGGCATGGCCATGTCGGTTTCAGATCAGCCCAGACTGCGGCGACGACGGATCGCCGTAGACCCGGCGCGGCATGCGGCCCGCCAGGAAGGCCTGACGCCCGGCGATGACGGCGTGCTTCATGGCGCTGGCCATCAGGATCGGGTCGCGGGCGTCGGAGATGGCGGTGTTCATCAGCACGGCGTCGCAGCCCATCTCCATGGCGATGGCGGCGTCGGACGCGGTGCCCAACCCGGCGTCCACAAGCACCGGAACTTTGGCCTGCTCGATGATCAGGCCGATATTGACCTTGTTGAGGATGCCCATGCCCGAGCCGATGGGGGCGGCGAGCGGCATGACGGCGCAGGCGCCGGCCTCCTCCAGCTTGCGGGCGTAGACCGGGTCGTCGGTGCAGTAGACCATCACCTGGAAGCCTTCCGCGATCAGCATCTTGAGCGCCCGCAGGGTCTCTTCCATGTCGGGATAGAGCAGCTTGGGGTCCGACAGCACCTCCAGCTTCACCAGGTCCCAGCCGCCGGCCTCGCGGGCCAGGCGCAGGGTGCGCACCGCCTCCTCACCGGTGAAGCAGCCGGCGGTGTTTGGCAGGTAGGTGAAGCGGTCGGGCTTCACATAGTCCACCAGCATCTGCTGGCTGGGGTCCGACAGGTTCACCCGGCGCAGGGCCACGGTGACGATCTCAGCGCCGGCGGCCTCGGCGGCCGCGGCGTTCTGCTCATAGTTCTTGTACTTGCCGGTGCCGATGATCAGCCGCGAGGTGAAGGTCCGGCCGGCCAGGGTCCAGGTATCGTCCTGGGCTTGGGTGTGAGTCGTTCCGTCCATGTCAGCCGCCTCCGATGAAGTGGACGATCTCGATCCGGTCGCCGTCGGAGAGCGCCGTGGCGCCATAGGCCGAGCGCGGCACGATCTCGAGATTGCGCTCCACGGCCACCTTGCGGGGGTCCAGGCCCAGGCTCACCACCAGGGCGGCGAGGTCCGAGAGGCCCGAAAAGGAGCGCTCTTCGCCATTGATGGTCAGGGTCATGACCGCCTCGTCCAACACGTCGTCCATTCCCAGTGCTTGTGACCCCCGCCGCCGCCCGTTACAAGACGGCGAAATCGACGGCGGAGCCGAATGTCGAAACCGATCTATGTGCTGAGCGGGCCCAACCTCAACCTCCTGGGCGTCCGCGAGCCCGAGATTTACGGAAAAGCCACGCTGGACGATGTGCGCAAGCTCTGTGAGCAACGCGCCGCCGCCCTGGGCCGCACCGTCGTGTTCCATCAGTCCAACCACGAAGGCCAGCTGATCGACTGGGTGCAGGAAGCCCGCACGGAGGCTTCGGCCCTGGTTATCAACCCGGCGGCCTATGGGCACACCTCCATCGCCCTGCTGGACGCCCTGAAGATGCTCGATATCCCGATCGTCGAGTGCCACCTCTCGAACCCGGCTGCGCGCGAGGCGTTCCGCCGGGAAACCTACGTCTCCCTGGCGGCGACCGGACTTGTGTCCGGCTTCGGCGCGCAAAGTTATGTCCTGGCTATCGAAGCCGCCGCGGGTCAGTCCGCGTAACTTCCTCAAGCCAAAAGAATAAGGGTCTTTTCCATGGCTAGCACTCCGAAGGCTCCCGCCGATCCGATCGACGCGCGCCTGGTGCGCAAACTGGCCGACATCCTCACCGATACCGGCCTGACCGAGATCGAGGTGGAGCATTCGGGCCTGAAGATCCGCGTCGCCCGCACCCTGACGGCCGCGCCCGCCCAATACGTGCAGCAGGCCCCCATGGCCGCCGCCCCGGTCCAGGCCGCGCCGGCCGCCGCTACGCCCGCCGCCGCCGCCGAAGCCCCCGCGGCCACCCGTGCGGCTGGCGACGTGGTGAAGTCGCCCATGGTGGGCACGGTCTACATGCAGCCCTCGCCGGAAGCCCCGCCCTTCGTGAAGGTCGGCGATACGGTGACCGCCGGCCAGACCCTGATGATCATCGAGGCCATGAAGACCATGAACCCGATCCCGGCCACCAAGGCGGGCAAGGTGGTGGAGATCCTGGTGGGCGATGGCGACCCTGTGGAGTTCGGCGAACCCCTCGTCGTCATCGAGTAACCCGATGTTCGAAAAAATCCTCATCGCCAACCGGGGCGAGATCGCGTTGCGGGTCCACAGGGCCTGCAAGGAAATGGGCATCTCGACGGTGGCGGTCCACTCCGAGGCCGACGCCGGCGCCATGTGGGTGCGGCTGGCCGACGAAAGCGTCTGCATCGGCCCGGCCGCCGCCGCTAAAAGCTATCTCAACATCCCCTCGATCATCGCCGCGGCCGAGATCACCGGCGCCCAGGCGATCCATCCGGGCTACGGCTTCCTGTCCGAGAACGCCCGCTTCGCCGAGATCGTCGGCGCCCACGGCTTCACCTTCATCGGGCCCAAGCCCGAGCACATCCTGATGATGGGCGACAAGATCACCGCCAAGCAGGCCGTGAAGAACGCCGGCATCCCCGTGGTGCCTGGCTCCGACGGCGCGGTGACCACCGAGGAGGAGGCCTTCGCCGCCGCCAAGGAAATCGGCTTCCCCGTGCTGATCAAGGCCGCCGCCGGCGGTGGCGGGCGCGGCATGAAGGTGGCCCTCAACGAGGACGAGCTGGCCGAGGCGGTCTCCACCGCCCGAGCCGAGGCCCGTGCCTCCTTCGGCGACGACGCCGTCTACATGGAGCGCTATCTCCAGACCCCGCGTCACATCGAAATCCAGGTCATCGCCGACAGCTTCGGCAATGTCTGCCACCTGGGGGAGCGCGACTGCTCCCTGCAGCGCCGCCACCAGAAGGTGCTGGAGGAAGCCCCCTCCCCGGTGATCGACGCCGCCGCCCGGGCCAAGATCGGCAAGGTGGTCGTTGATGCGATCAAGGCCATCGGCTACCTCGGCGTCGGCACCATCGAGTTCCTGTACGAGAACGGCGAGTTCTTCTTCATCGAGATGAACACCCGCCTGCAGGTGGAGCATCCGGTCACCGAGGCCATCACCGGCATCGACCTGGTACGCGAACAGATCCGCATCGCCGCGGGCCTGCCGCTGTCCTTCCGCCAAGAGGACATCATCTTCGAAGGCCACGCCATCGAGTGCCGGATCAACGCCGAGAATCCCAAGACCTTCGCCCCCTCGCCGGGCCTGGTCACCGACTTCCACGCGCCGGGTGGCCTGGGCGTGCGCCTGGATAGCGCCCTCTACGCCGGCTATTCGATCCCCCCGGACTACGACAGCCTGGTGGGCAAGCTGATCGTCCACGGCCGCGACCGCGAGGAGTGCCTGGCGCGCCTGAACCGCTGCCTGGGCGAAATGGTTGTGGGGGGCATCGAGACCTCGATCCCGCTGTTCCAGGAGCTGATCCACCAACCGGACATCATTTCAGGGACCTACGACATCCACTGGCTGGAACGCTGGATGAAGTCGCAGGCCGAGCTCTCGGCCTGACCCCGCGCACGGTGGCGCCATGACCACCTTCGGCTCCGCTGAGCTGCTGGACTGCTACGCCCGTGGGGTCTTTCCCATGGCCGACGCGCGGGACGACGACGCGGTCTTCCTGATCGATCCAGAGCGGCGGGGGGTGGTGCCCCTGGCCGGTTTCCACCTGTCCAGGCGCCTGGCGCGCACCGTGCGGGGCGATCCCTTCGAGGTGCGGATCGACACCGCCTTTTCCGAGGTGGTGAGCGCCTGCGCCGCGGCCAGGCCCGGGCGGACCGAGACCTGGATCAACGACCCCATCGAGCGGCTCTACGCCGAGCTGTTCGCCATCGGCCACGCCCACAGCGTCGAGTGCTGGGCCGGTGACGAGATGGTGGGCGGGCTGTACGGCGTGTCCCTGGCCGGCGCCTTCTTCGGCGAGAGCATGTTCTCCACCCGCACCGACGCCTCGAAGGTGGCCCTAGTGCATCTGGTGGCGCGGCTGATCGCCGGCGGGTTCCTGCTGCTGGACGCCCAGTTCATGACCGAGCACCTGGCGCAGTTCGGGACCGAGGAGATCTCGCGGGCCGTCTACCGGCGGCGGCTGGGCAAGGCCCTGGCCGTGACGGCGGAGTTTCAGCGGCTGCCGGCGGCCACGACGGGCGCTGCGGCCCTGCAGGTGATCAGCCAGGCGTCGTAGACCGGGTGCTGCAGCGGGTTGAGACCCGGCGACGAGGCGTACATCCAGCCCTCGAAGGCCTGACGCGCGGGCGGGGTCGGCTTGCCCGGCGCGGCGCGCGGCTGGGAGTCCACCGTCATATAGGCGATGGCGTCTTCCTGCGGCTCGTCGGCGGCGGCCTGCTCGCAGGCCTTCACGGTGAAGACCAGGGTCTTGTAGCGCACCGGCTGGCCCACGGCGGCCTCGAAGCGGACCGTCTCGGCGGTGACCTTGTCCAAGGCCTGCAGGATGGCGACGTCGTGGCGGGCGCGCTTGATGGTGCTCTCGGCCGCCTTTTCCACGACCTGGGCCTTGGGCGGCGCGGCGGGGGAGACCTCGGAGGCCTG
>JAZKFM010000116.1:3557-7363 GCA_040386415.1 Pseudomonadota bacterium | reverse complement strand
TGGTCGGGCGTCTCAGGACCGCGGCCGACGATGGCCTGGCGGATCACCGGCATCGCGGCGAGCACGGCCTCTCCCAGGCCCGTGGTGTCGACGGGCACGTCGCGCCAGGCGATGAAGATCTGGCCCTCGACCTTCAGGAAGTGCTCGAACTGACTGACCGCCACGGCGCGGGCGGCGTCGTCCTGCGGCATGAAGCACATGGCCACCGCGTAGTCGCCGGGCGCGGGCAGATCGACGCCTTCCTTGCCGGCCCAGTCGCGCAGCAGGGCGTCGGGCATCTGAATCAGAATCCCCGCGCCGTCGCCCACCAGGGGATCGGCGCCGACGGCGCCGCGGTGGTCGAGGTTGATCAGGATCTCCAGCCCGGCGGTCACGACCTCATGCGATTTGCGGCCTTTGATATTGGCCACAAACCCCACACCGCACGCATCGTGTTCATTGCGCGGGTCGTACAGACCTTGCCGTTCCGGAGCGCCCATGCGGGTACCTCATTCTTCTACTAGCAGGCATTACAGGCATGCGCCCGCGCGGCCGAACCCGACCGTCAAACGCACGTTCGCGCGGCCATTACCGGCAAGATCGACCCTTGTCGATGGGTTCGAACCTATGGATTTGAAAAGTTTTTCTAAGTTGCGAGGTCGAGAAGCGTTCTGTCCGCATCCCGCGCATTGCGGCAGCCGGTGAGCACCATGGCGGTGGCGAGCTCGCTGCGAAGGGTTCCGAGCATTCGCGCGACCATCTTCTCGCCGCCCGCGCCCAGGGCATAGGCCCAGGCCCGGCCGACGAAGCAGGCCTTGGCCCCCAACGACAACGCCTTGAGCACATCCAGGCCCGAGCGGACGCCACCGTCCAGATAGACCTCCAGGTCCCCGCCCACGGCGTCGGCCACCGCCGGCAGGGCGGAGATCGAGGAGCGCACCCCATCCAGCTGCCGGCCGCCGTGGTTGGAGACGATCAGGCCCTGGGCGCCGGCCTTCGCCGCGTCGCGGGCGTCCTGCGGGTCCAGCACCCCCTTGATCACGATGGGCCCGTCCCAGGTCTTGCGCACCCAGTCCAGATCCGCCCAGGTCACCGAGCGGTCGAAGTTCTTGGCGATCCAGGCCAGGAAGTCGGTGACGCCGCCGGCCTTGGGCACCGCATTGGCGACGCTGCCCAGGGTGTGGGGCCGGCCGTGCAGCCAGACGTCCCACAGCCAGCCGGGGTGGGTCACCCCCTGCCAGGCGGTGTTCAGGGCGCCGGAGATCCCGCTCGCGCCCGTGAAGCCTGAGCGGACATCACGATAGCGCGAGCCCGGCAGCGGCAGGTCGACGGTGAAGACCAGGACCGGGCAGCCGACGGCCTTGGCCCGCGCCAGAAGCTCGGCCATGTAGCCGCGATCCTTGAGCATATAGAGCTGGAACCAGGGCGCGGTCCCGCTGGCCGCCACCTCCCCCACCGAACAGACCCCCACGGTGGACAGGCAGAAGGGTACGCCCAGGCCGGCCGCGGCCCTGGCCGCCTGGACCTCGCCCCGGCGGCCGTACATGCCAGCCATCCCCACGGGCGCCAGGCCCACCGGGAAGGCGAACTTCTGGCCCAGGGTCTCGATGCTGAGGTCCAGCTGGCTCATGTCGCGCATCACCCGCTGGCGCAGGGCGATGGCCTCCAGGTCGGCGACGTTCCGCTTCAGCGTGACCTCGGCGTAGGAGCCGCCATCGATGTATTCGAAGAACGTCGGCGGCAGCCGGCGGCGCGCCAAGTCGCGATAGTCGGAGACCGAGGCCGGGTTCATGGCCGCCCTTCCCGTGGATGCCCGACACCTTCGTACGGCGCGCGGGGCGGGTTTACAAATGTTCTACTTTTGTTCTAGCGTGACGGCATGCACATCCGACTCGCCCTCCCCTCCGACCTGCCGCCCACGCGCGACCGGCTGCGCAGCGTCCTGGGCCCGCAAAGGCCCGAGCATCCGCTCGATCCGGTCTCCCAGCTGATCAAGTCGGTGCTGAGCTCGCGGACCTATGACGAGGTGTCGTGGGCGGCCTTTATCCGGCTGCGGGCGGCCTATCCGGACTGGAACGCCCTGGTGCACGCCACCCAGGAAGAGCTGGAGCCGGTGATCGACCCGGTGACCTTCGCCGACCAGAAGGCGCGCCAGCTTCCGATCCTGGTCCGCGTGCTGCTGCTGAAGCGCGGCGAACTAAGCCTGGACTTCCTGGCCGCCGAGCCGGTGGAGGAAGCCATGGCCTGGCTGATGCGCCTGCCGGGCGTGGGAGTGAAGATCGCCGCCGCGGTGCTGAACCTCAGCACCCTGAACCGCCGCGCCCTGGTGGTGGACACCCACGTGCATCGAGTCTCGCGGCGCCTGGGCCTCACGGGCCGCAGCGCCGACGCGCGGGAAGCCTATGACAGCCTGATGGATCAGGCGCCCGCCGAATGGGAGGGAGAGCAACTCTACGAACTGCACTGGCTGCTGAAGGGCCATGGCCAGTCGCTCTGCACTCACTTCGACCCGGCCTGCGGCCTCTGTGTCCTGCGCGACGCCTGTCCCCGGGTGGGCGTCTCCGGCGACCAGGAGCGCCGCGTCATCGCCTTCGACGCCTAGCAACCGCCGCCCGGCTCGCGCGCTGAACGCCCATGGACAGGATCGGGACCGCAGGCTGGACGCTTCCGCGCACATCGGCGGAGCACTTCCCCGCCGAAGGGACCGGCCTGGAACGCTACGCCAAGGTGCTGCCGGCCGCGGAGATCAACACCACCTTCTACCGATCGCATAAGCCCGCCATCTTCGAGCGTTGGGCGGGCGCCACCCCGGCCGGCTTCAAGTTCGCCGTGAAGGCGCCCAAGGCCGTCACCCATGAGAAGCGGCTGGTGGAGACCGATGACCTGCTGCGCGCCTTCATCGCGGAGATCGCGCCCCTGGGAGGCAAGCTCGGGCCGGTGCTGATCCAGCTGCCGCCCAGCCTCCAGTTCACCGCCGACGCCGCGCGCTTCGTTGGCGGCTGGCGCGAGCTTTATGAGGGCCCGACCGTCATCGAGGCCCGTCACGCCACATGGTTCACCGCCCAGGCGGAGGCGAGGCTGGTGGAGGCCCGCATCGCCCGGGTCGCGGCCGACCCCGCCGTGGTTCCCGAGGCCGCGCGCCCCGGCGGCTGGACCGGCCTCACCTATATCCGTCTGCACGGCTCGCCCAGGATGTACTCGTCATCCTATTCCAGCGAGCAGATCGCGGCGGTCGCCGCAACTCTCGCCGCCCGCCAGCGCGGGACCGAGGGCTGGTGCATCTTCGACAACACCATGCACGGGGCGGCCGCCGCCAACGCCCTGGAGCTCATGACGCTCTAGGATCGAATTTCACGGTTCGGCTTTCATCCGAAGCGGTGCATCTGCTATTGGCGCGCGCCTGCGCCGTTGGAGCCGGGCGCGAGCCGGGCTAGGTTCGCCGCGAGACACCGCTTTGCGGATTCTGAGGAGCTATTGATGACCGTCCAACGTCCCTGGGCCCTGATGCGCCACCACGCCGGCTGGGCCGATGTCTTCCACATCGACAGCGAAAGCACGGACTCCATCACCGGCTTCTATCCCGACCGCGAGACCGTGGGCCCGCCGGTGACCTACAGCGTGCGCGCCATCCTCGCCCGCTTCGAAACCATGGAAGCCGCCCGCGCCGCCCGCGAAGGCGCCGTCCTGGAGTGGCGCAAGCACGACGCCGCCGTCCGCGACGCCGAGACCACCCTGCGCGAGGCCGAGAAGGCCCGCGAAGACGCCTGGCTCAACTGCCTGAAGGGCGCCGCCGCCTAGGGCTAATTCCTCCCCCAGCGCGCAGCGCG
>JAZKFM010000116.1:0-3547 GCA_040386415.1 Pseudomonadota bacterium | reverse complement strand
CCGGGTCCGTGCCGCCGGCGCCGCCCTAACCCCCTCCACCGCTTCGCGGTCCCCCTCCCCCGGAGGGGGAGGACTTGGAATTCGCTCTGTCGTTGCCCAATCCCATCTGGCTCCCCACATCCGGGATCAAGCTTGGCCGGGAGACTCCTCATGTTCGATCATCTGTCCGTGGGGGTCCGCGACCTCGCCGCCGCCCGCCGCTTCTACGACGCCTTCTTCGCGCCCCTGGGCAGCGCCAACACCTTCGAGGCCGAGGCGGAGTTGGCCTATGGCCCGGGTGGTCTCCGCCAGTTCTACCTGTACCCCGTGAGCGGCGGCCAGGTGGCCGGCCTGGGGACCCACATCGCCTTCCGCGCCGACAGCCGCTCAGCGGTGGATGAGGCCTATGCCGCAGCTCTGGCGCAGGGCGCGACCATCGTCCGCCCCGCGGGCCGCCATCCCGACATCGCGCCCGACTATTACGGCGCGGTCCTGCTCGATCCCGACGGCAACAAGCTCGAGATCGTCGCCGACACCATGCACTAGAACTTCGGCAGCTTCAGGCCCCGCGCGATCAGCCAGGCCGCGGCCACGGCGATCACGATACCGATCACCAGGCTCCAGACCGACGCGAACTTCAGGCTGGGCGCGGGGCCTGAGAACACCCGCTTGCCGGTGATCATGGCGGTGATGAGGTTCTGGCGCTTCCACAGAGCGTAGAAGGCGATGGCCGCGACGTGCAGGACCACCAGGGCCTGCAGCACGCGGAAGGTCAGCTCGTGCCAGTCCGAGGCCAGCCGGCTGGTGTCGAAGTCCACCAGGTGGGACAGGGGCCCGGACTCGATGCCGTCGATGTCGCTGGCGAACAGGCCAAGGCTGACCTGCACCAGCATGACCAGCAGCAGCAGGACCACGCTGACCGCCCCCACCGGACTATGGCCCACCAGATCGCCGGCGGTGCGCTTGCCCATGGTCTTGAGGTAGCCGACCGTCGCGCCGGGCCCCTTCACGAAATGGGAGAACCGCGCCGTCTCACCGCCGAAGAAGCCCCAGTACAGCCGGAACACCAGCAGGCCGATCACGCCATAGCCCGACCACCGATGGATCTGCATGTTCTCGCCCCCGGTCAGCCAGGAGACGAGGATCAGCACCACCAGAGCCCAGTGGGTGATCCGCGTCGGCAGGTCCCAGAGCCGGGTGGCAGTCGGCGGCGCGTCGCTCATGGAGCGCTTAGGACTTCACGCGGAAGGGTGTGTGGCAGGTCCCGCAGGCGCCGCCCGTGGCCTTCACCTGGGCCTTGATGGCGTCGATGTCGCCGCCCTTGGCGATGGTCTCCAGCTTGGCGCTCTCCGTCTGCAGGCCCTTGGCGGCGGCGGCGAACTTGGCGGTGTCGGTCCAGATCTCCGGCTTGGCGGCGGTCTTGAAGCCCGCCTCCGCGCCGCTGCCCTTCGGGAACCAGTGGGGCACGTGGACGGCCTGGGCCTTGATGATCGTCGCCTGGGCGGCGATCAGCTTGGCGTCGGGAGCGTCGGTCTTGAGGTTGTCATTGATGGTCTTGAAGGCGCCGCCCATGGCCTTGAAGCCCTTCTGGCGTTGCGCGATGGCGGTCTCGGCCGTCGAGGCCGCCAGGGCCGCCCCGCCGAGGGCGGTCAGGCTGAAGGCCATCCCCAGGGCCAGACCGAGGGGGCGCTTGGTGAGACGAGCCATGGAAAGACCTCTTCGCAGCGGAAATCGTGACCCCGAGTTTGAGGGGCGCCCGCACGCCGCGTCAATCGCGCGTTGGTGTCAGGCCGCCCCGGTTTTGCTGCTGTCCTGAAATGTTCAGCGGGCGGCGGTCTTGGCGGCGACTGTCTTCACCGGGGCACCCTCGCGGCCGGCTTCGGCGATCAGGGAGGCGCAGGACGCATCCTTGGCGAGGCCGGGATCGATGAACGGCAGCAGCACCGCCAGGGGCGTGACCACCGCGGCCAGGGCCACGGCGACGCCACCCTGGGCGACGAGCTTGCCGGTCTCGATGCCGACCTTGGGGCCGAGGAGCGGGCCCTTGACGGTGATCGGCGACAGCAGGCGCACCAGGCGCAGCTCCTTGGACTTGCCCTGGACCCGCAGGTCCATGGTCTCGCTGTCCAGGTTGATGGTCCCACCCCCGGTGGCGAGGACCGGCTTGGTGTCAAAAACGATGCGGTCGGCCGTCAGCACGCCGTTCCTGGCCTGGAAGTGCGCCACGCCGCAGCGGATGGGCACCGACCCCTGGTCCTTGGAGAACAGCAGGCCCAGGCCCTTGGTCGCGTTGATGCCCAGCAGTTCGGCGAAGGCCTCGCGGATCTCGCCGCTGGGAACCACCGCCAGCACCTCGCCGTCGGCGTTGGCCGCCGCGCGGTGCACCGAGTTGCCGGCGCCCTTCAGCTTGATGCGCCCGACGAAGCTGCCGGCCAGGGGTTCGCCCTTGATGGGGATGAGCTGTTCGAGACGGGCGTTGGAGAGCCGGATATCCACCTCGGTGACGGGCGTGGCGGCCCGGGCGTTGAGGTGGGCCTGGCCGGTGATCTTGCCCTGGGGCAGGTTGAGGGTCAGGGGGTTGGCGCTGAGCAGGCCCCGCTCCAGCTTCACCGTCACGTCGCCAGACCGCAGCGGCAGCATGGCGTCGCGGATGGCCGCGACCCGGTAACGGACATCGGCGTCGAGCGAACGGATCTTGCTGACGTTCAGGGTGGTGTCCGGCAGCAGACGCCGCTGGGCGGCCATCTTCCGCCCGATCGCCGCCTGTTCGGGAGAGACGGTCTCGCCGGCCTTGCGGGAGGGCGCTCCGCCAAAGATCGCCGCGAGGTCGTCGAAGTCCAGGCTGCGGGTCCGCAGGTCAGCCTTCAGATAGGGCCGCTCGTCGCCGGTCTCCACCGAGATGAACCCGGACAGGTCACTGTCGCCCACGCGACCGCTCAGGCCCTCGATCGTGTAGAGTTGCTCATCACGCGACAGCCTGCCGTTCAGCCGATAGGGCGGCGTGTTGGGCAGGGCGACGCCCGTCAAGTCGTATAGGGCAGCCAGGTCCGGGCCCTGGGCGGTGACGTTCATGGAAAACTGCGCCAGGTCGAAGGGCTTGGGGATCGACCCCTTGGCGGTCACCCGCGTCGCGCCCGAGCGGATGTCGGCGTCGAAGGGATAGGGCTTGCGGCTGTCGACGTTGAGCAGCGGACCGCCCTGGATGCGCAGCCGGAACCGGTTGCCGTTCAGCGAGCCGTCGCCGGTCATCAGGAAGCCGCGGCCGGCGCGGCCCATCTCCTCTGTGGCGTTGATCTCGCCGTTCAGGACCAGCTTGCGCTTCTCGTCGACCATCCGCAGGTGGCCGTCATTGATCACGAACCGCTGGATGGGCGGCATCTTGAAGGGCGTCTTGGACTTCTTCCCGTTGGAGAAGTCCCAGGTGGCGCGGCCTTGGAGGTCCCGCCGGAGGTCTACCTTCGCTTGATCGAGTTCCAGGTTCAGCAGCACCACCTGGCCCACCAGCAGCGGCATCAGCTTGACCTGGACATCGAGCTTCTTGATGTCGGCGGTCTGGCCGGGGCCGGCC
>JAZKFM010000115.1:0-1677 GCA_040386415.1 Pseudomonadota bacterium | reverse complement strand
ATCTCGCCCGACCACCTTGAGCGCCACGGCGGCATGGAGGGCTATGTGGCCGCCAAGCGCCGCGTGCTGCTGAACCAGGGCAAGGGCGACACCGCCGTCATCGGCGTGGACGATCCCTGGGGCCAGCGGATCTGCACCGAGATCACCGCCGCCAACCGCCGCACCATCGTGCCGATCTCGGCCTCCAAGGCCATGGGCCGGGGCGTCTACGCCCTGCAGGGCCTGCTCTATGACGCCACCGGCGAGCGCGCCGTCGAGGTGGCCGACCTGCTGCGGGCCCGCTCCCTGCCGGGTCGCCACAACTGGCAGAACGCGGCCGCCGCCTATTCCGCGGCCCGCGGCCTGGGCATCTCCGCCGAGGACGCCGCCGAGGGCCTGATGAGCTTCCCCGGCCTGGCGCACCGCATGGAGACCGTGGGCCAGCTCGGCCGCGTGCGCTTCGTCAACGACAGCAAGGCCACCAACACCGACGCCGCCCGCCAGGCGATGTCCAGCTATCCCAAGTTCTACTGGATCGCCGGCGGCCAGCCGAAGACCGGCGGCATCGACGCCCTGGCCGACCTCTTCCCCAAGATCGAGAAGGCCTATCTGATCGGCGAGGCCTCCGAGGCCTTCGAGGGAACCCTGCAGGGCAAGGCCCAGACGGTCGCCTGCGGGACCATGGAGGTCGCCGTGGCCAAGGCCTATGCCGACGCCGCCGCCAAGGGCCAGGACGCCGTGGTGCTGCTGTCGCCGGCCTGCGCCTCCTTCGACCAGTTCGCCGATTTCGAGGCCCGGGGCGAGGCGTTCCGCGCCGCCGTCCAGGGCCTGACCGCTCCCGCCGCCAAGGGGGCCCGCGCATGACCGCCCAGCATGCCCACGCCTTCGCCCGCAGCGACCGCACGCCGGTCGGCGTCTGGTGGTGGACCATCGACCGCTGGATGCTGGGCGCCGTCGGGGTCCTGATCATCCTGGGCGTGCTGATGTCCTTCGCCGCCAGCCCGTCGGCGGCGGCGCGGATGAATGTCGGCGACCCCTTCCACTTCGCGGTGCGCCAGTGCGTGTTCGCCGCCGCCGGCGCCGTGATCCTGGTCTCGACCTCCATGCTGGACACCAAGGGCGTGCGGCGGTCGGCCTTCTTCATCTACATCGGCGCCATCGCGATCATGATGATCCTCCCCTTCATGGGCCACAGCGCCAAGGGCGCCACCCGCTGGATGGAGTTTGCGGGCTTCACCCTGCAGCCGTCGGAATTCATGAAGCCGGCCCTGATCATCCTGGTCTCCTGGATGTTCGCCGAGGGCCAGAAGGGCCAGGGCGTGCCCGGCGTCACCATCGCCTTTGGCCTCTACCTGCTGTCGGTCGCCCTGTTGCTGATCCAGCCAGACGTGGGGCAGACGGTGCTGATCACCGTGGCCTTCGGCGCGGCTTTCTGGATGGCCGGCGTGCCGCTGTCGTGGGTGATGCTTCTGGGAGGAACCGCGCTCGCGGGCCTGGCCTCGACCTATTTCCTGTTCCCCCACGTGGCCAGCCGGGTGGACCGCTTCATCAGCCCCGACCGGGCCGACACCCACCAGGTGGACCGCGCGGCCGAGGCCATCGCCGCTGGCGGCTTCTTCGGACGCGGCCCGGGCGAAGGCGTCATGAAGCGCCACGTGCCTGACCTGCACACCGACTTCATCTATTCGGTGGCGGCCG
>JAZKFM010000114.1:0-6974 GCA_040386415.1 Pseudomonadota bacterium | reverse complement strand
GCCCCGCTCGTCCCCGGTCTCTTCATCCAGGAGCAGTCGCCCAACAATCCCGGCTATGTGATGCGCGGCATCACGTCGGACTCCACCGACGCCTTCTCCGAGCCGCGCGTGTCGGTCTTCCAGGACGGCGTCTCGATCTCCAAGTCGCGGGGCTCCTATGTGGAGCTCTTCGACCTGGCGCGGGTGGAGATCGCCAAGGGGCCGCAGTCGACGCTCTATGGCCGGGGCGCCCTGATCGGGGCGGTGAACCTGGTGCAGGCCAAGGCCGACCCGACGAGCTGGGCCGCGCGCTCCAAGGTGGAGGTCGGCAACTACGGCTACGCCATGTTCGAGGGTATGCTGAACGTTCCCGTCAGCGACACCTTCGCGATCCGCGTCGCCGGCCGGCTGAAGGCCCGCGACGGCTTCGTCGACAACCTGCTGATCGGCAAGGACTTCAACTCCACCGACACCGCCGCCGGCCGGATCAGCCTGAACTGGCGGCCCAATGAACGGCTGAACGCCGACCTGATCTTCAACTACGAGCAGAACCGCCCGAGCGGCACCTCCTTCAAGTCCATCACCTTCGCCCCCACCGATCCCATGACCGGCGCCCGGATCGGCGACATCGGGCGCAATTCCGGTGCGGCGCTCTCGACCGCCGAAGGCTTCGAGGGCGGCAAGGACCTGAGCCTGAACCGCTCGGTCCGCGGCCTGACCGCCCTGGTGGACTACGACATCACCGACAGCCTCAGCCTGTCCTCGATCAGCGCCTATCGCCGGTTCGACAGCCTGGAGATCTTCGATCCGGACGGCTTCTCCCTGCCCCTGATGGTGTTCGGCGAGGACGCCCATGGCCGCCAGGCCAGCCAGGAGCTGCGCCTGAACTATGACGGCGGCGGCCGCCTCACCGCCTTCGGCGGGGTCAGCTACTTCTGGGAGGACGGCTATCAGCGCGTTCCCCTGCAGTTCAACGAGAAGATCTACGCCCTGCTGGCCTCCCTGCCCCGGCCCGGCACCCTCACTCTGCCCCAGGTCAATGCGCTGGCCCCCGCGGCCCTGAAGTCGGTTCACCGCGAGACCTACCGCAACACCGGCGAGACCCAGTCCTACGACGTCTTCGCCGACGCCACCTACAAGCTGACCGACCAGCTCGAGGTCACGGCCGGCCTGCGCTACACCTATGACGACAAGACCAGCGGCTATGGCGCCTCGCTCGAAAACGGCGGCTCGGTGCTGGGGGGGTCGACCCCCACCGTGGCGCGCGGCCTGTTCCTGCAGCCGACCGCCGGCGGCCTGGTGGAGACCAAGAGCTTCACCGACTCCGGCGTCACCTACCGCGCGGTGCTGCGCTACAGCGTCAACGACAACACCAGCCTGTGGGGCTCCTTCGCCCGCGGCCGCCGGCCCAAGGTGCTGGCCGTCGCCGCCCCCGCCGCCCCGGGCGGTCCGGTGCGCTTCAATGAGTTGCCGGCCGAGAAGGTCGACTCCCTGGAAGGCGGGGTGAAGACCGAGCTGTTCGACCGCCGCCTGTCCCTGGAGGGCTCGGTCTATCACTACGCCTATGAGAACTTCCAAACCTCGATCCGCAACGCGGCGGGTACGATCGTCTCGGCCAACGCCGGCGAGGCCGAGGCTACGGGCTTCGAGGGCCAGGTGGTGGCGCGGCCCGCCACGGGGGTCGAGCTGTTCGGCACCTACGGCTTCAACCACGCCCGCTTCGGCAACGGCCTGTTCAAGGACAACAGCTTCCGTCTGGCGCCCGACCACACGGTGTCGGTGGGCGCAAGGATGAGCGTCGAGGCCCTGGGGGGCGCCTTCAGCTTCACCCCCAGCTACACCTGGCAGTCGGAAGTCTTCTTCGACAACAACAACGACCTGCCCGCCCTGCAGGCCTCCGACAAGATCCAGGACGAGGTCCAGAAGGCCTACGGTCTGCTGAACCTCAAGGTCGGCTACGCCCCGGCCAACGGGCCCTGGGCCGTCGAGGCCTTCGTCAGCAATGCTCTGGACCAGGACTACATCAAGGATGCGGGCAACACCGGCGACGCCTTCGGGATCGCCACCTTCATCGCCGGCGAGCCGCGCTATTACGGCCTCGCCTTCACCCTGCGCTACTGATCGGGGTCCTGGCGGAAGGGTGAGAACTCTTCCGCCAGCCACTCCATCTCGCCCTCCACCGCCTCACGCTCGCGGGCGACAAAGTCCTCGACGGGGCCCCGCAGCATGGGGTCGGCGATGAAGTGGGCCGAGCGGACGGGGCTCGGCAGGTAGCCGCGGGCGATCTTGTGCTGGCCCTGGGCGCCGGCCTCGACCCGGGCCAGGCCCCGGCCGATGGCCCACTCGATGGCCTGATAGTAGCAGAGCTCGAAGTGCAGGAAGGGGATGTCCTCGACGCAGCCCCAGTTGCGGCCGTAGAGGCAGTCGCCGCCGATCAGGTTGAGCGCGCCGGCCACCCACTGACCGTTCCGGCGCGCCATCACCAGCAGCACCCGGTCGGCCATCCGCTCCCCCAGCAGGGAGAAGAACAGCCGGTTCAGATAGGGCCGGCCCCACTTGCGCGACCCGGTGTCCATGTAGAAGCCGTAGAAGGCGTCCCAGTGTTCCTCGGTGATGTCGGCGCCGGTCAGGGGCAGGATCTCGACAGCGGCCTGGGCGTCGCGCCGCTCGCGCCGGATGGTCTTGCGGCGACCTGAGGAGAGCGCCCCGAGGAAGGCGTCAAAGTCGGCGTAGCCGGCGTTTTCCCAGTGATACTGCTGGCCCTCGCGCAGGGCGAGCCCCTGCCCGCCCAGCCAGGTCCACTCGTCGTCGGTGGGGAAGTTGATGTGGACGCCCGAGGAGTCGTAGCGCTCACACAGGGTCATCGCCCCGGCGAGCAGCGTCTTGCGCGCGGCCTCGACATCGACGCCGGGCCGCACCAGCAGGCGCGGGCCGGTGGCGGGCGTGAAGGGCGCCGCCGAGAGCAGCTTGGGATAGTAGCGTCCCCCGGCCCGCTCATAGGCCTCGGCCCAGCTGTGGTCGAAGATGTATTCGCCCTGGCTGTGGGACTTCAGATAGAGCGGCATGACTGCGGCCACCTGCCCGGCTTCGTCCTCCACCGACAGGTGCTGCGGGCCCCAGCCCATGCGCTCGACGGCGCAGCCGGACTCCTCGACGATGTCCAGAAAGTCGAAGGAAACGAAGGGGTTGGCGGCGTAGTCCGGATTTCCGGCGCAGCCTTCGCGGCCAATCTCGGCGATCCGGCGGCTGACCTTCACCGCCGCCTTCAGGGTCACGCGGCCCAACCCTCGAAGATCAGGTTGTCGCAGTGGTCCTTCAGGTCGTCCCACTGCTCGGGCTTGCGCACGGTCCAGGCGACCACCGGCATGCCTTCGGCGCGGTGCTTCACGGCGGCTTCACTGCGGACCATGTCCAGGCTCATGGCCAGGAAGTGCGGCCGGGCGATGGAGACCTGTTCCAGCCGGGCGAAGGACTTGCGCTGCTCGGCCGACAGGTGGGGCGTGTCCTCCTCCCAGCTGTAGCTGTCCAGGCCGCGCAGGACGCCAGGGAAGCGGTCGGCGAACCAGGCGTGGGAATAGGGATTGAAGCCGATGACGCAGGTCGGGCCGGCATGGTCGATGAGGATCTCATGCACCCGCTGCTCCAGGGGGCCCACGGCGCCGAAGTCGGTCTTCAGCTCCACATGGACCATGGCCCGGTGGCCGATGAGGGCCAGGGTCTCCATCAGGGTGGGAATGCGCTCGTCGGTTCCCTTGAGCCGCAGTTCGCCGAGGTCGGCGGCGGTGCGGTCGCGGAGCTTGCCCTCGACCCCGGTCATCCGCTTCAGGCTGTGGTCGTGAAAGACCATGGCCTCGCCGTCGGCCGAGAGGTGGACGTCCAGCTCGACGCCGTAGCCGGCCTGGCAGGCGGCCTGGAAGGCGCCGAGCGAATTCTCCGGCGGGCCGTCCGGGGACCACAGGCCGCGGTGGGCGACAGGCGGGTGGAACAGAAAGTCCCAGGCCTCGCCGAACTGGCCCTTGAGATCGCTCATCGGATTTCCACCACGGCGTCGACCTCGACGGCGAAGTTCATCGGCAGCCGGTAGACACCCACCGCCGAGCGGGCGTGCTTTCCGGCGTCCCCGAAGGCGGCGACCATGACGTCGGACGCTCCGTTCACCACCTGGGGGATTTCGAAGAAGCCCGGGCCGGCCTGCACAAAGCCGCCGAGCTTGACCACCCGGACGACCCGGTCGAGGTCGCCGTCGCAGGCGGCGCGCATCTGGGCGACCAGGTTGATCCCGCACAGGCGCGCGGCGCCCTTGGCGGTCTCCATGTCGACATCCTCGCCGACGATCCCGCGGACTCCGCCGCTGGCGTCCAGGGACACCTGGCCAGATATGTGGACGAGGCCGCCGACCCGCACGAACGGGACATAGTTGGCGACCGGGGCGACGGGCTGCGGGAGGGTGATCCCCTGCGCGGCCAAGCGTTCTTCGACCTGTGACATGGTCGCACCTCTAGCGCGGATTCAGGGGCGCGGTCACGGTCTGAAAACGCAAAAGGCCCGGACCGTTTCCGGTCCGGGCCTCCGCAGGGTCCGCGCCAAATACGCAGGCGCGGCTGGAGGGACTTTAGAAGGCTTAGCGGACGGCCTGCAGCTTCTCGACGGCGGCGGTGACGCGCTCGTTGAGGGGCTTCATGGAGTCCTTCACCGAGGCCTGCACGATCTCACCCATCTTGGAGAGCTCGGCCATGTAGGCTTCCATGGCGGACTTGGCGAAGCTGGTTTGCAGCTCGACCACTTCCTGGATCGACTTGGCGCCCGAGAGCGACTTGGCGGCGGCGACGTTGGCTTCCACGGCCTTCTTGGAATAGGCGGTGGCCTGGGCGCCGAGGGCTTCAGCGCCCTTGGTGGCGGCGGTCACCGAGGCGATGACGGCTTCCAGGTTCTTCTTGGAATGGGCGTTGGCTTCGTTCAGGCCGGCCAGCGACTTCTCGATGGCGTCCTTGAAGGCGGTGTTGCCGGCGGTGGTGAATTGCTCGACGGTGTTCTTGACGGTTTCGGCGGCGGCCATGATGAAAACTCCGGGGAACGTGGTTGACGGGCTATGCCGCGTCGCACCAGTCGGGCGTTGCGGCTGTTTGATCTCGCAGCCTATTTCTCATGTTGCAGTGCAGCAGTCAAGCCACTTTGTTGCACTGCACAATCGCCGTCTGCGCGAATTCGTCCTGGCGCCCGCATAACCCGCAACGCGACAAATGCGCTCGCTCAAGAGGTGTTTACTCTCGCGCAAGCTCCGACCTGTCATGATAGGGTTTCAGTACGGCGACCGGGGGGTCGCCCAACCCTTTGATTCGACGGACGAACCGCAATGTTCGAGCGCGCCCGCCGCCTGTTCCTCGCCCTCGGCGCCGCCGCCTTGACGGCGGTTTCGCCCCTGGCGACCTCCGCCCAGGCGCAGATCCCCTATCTCTCGATGCCGTCCCTGCCCACCACGGCGCCGAAGTACGCGGCCATCGTGGTGGATGCGAAGACCGGCGAGGTTCTCTACGCCAAGCGCGCCGACAGCCCCCGCTATCCCGCCTCGATCACCAAGATCATGACCCTCTACCTGGCCTTCGAGGCCCTGGGCTCAGGCCGCCTGCAGCCCGACGACCGGATCATGATCTCGCCGCGCGCGGCCGCCCAGGCGCCCACCAAGCTGGGCCTCGCCGCCGGCGAGTCGCTGACGGTCCAGGAAGACCCTGCGGGCCCAGGAGCTGGGCATGGCCAACACCCGCTTCGTGAACGCCTCGGGCCTGCCCGACAGCCGCCAGGTTTCCACCGCCCGCGACCTCGGCATCCTGTCGCGCGCCGTGATGCGCGACTATCCGCAATACTACCGCCTGTTCAGCCAGCAGTCGTTCACCTTCCGCGGCACGCCGATGCGCAACCACAACGGCCTGCTGGGCGCCATGCCCGGCGTTGACGGCTTGAAGACCGGCTACACCAACGCCTCGGGCTACAACATCGCGGTCTCGGCCGTGCGCGACAACCGCCGGCTGATCGCCGTGGTGCTCGGCGCGCCGTCCACCGCCAAGCGCAACAACAACGCCGAGGACCTGCTGCTCACCGGCTTCGACGTGATGAACCGCCGCGCCCGCGGCGAGAAGATCACGATCGCTCAGAACCTGTTCGAGCCCGAACCCATCGGCCCCATCGAGCGGCCGTCGGTCGAACAGGGCGATGGCGAGCAGGACGGGTTGCGGATCGTGCTGGCCTCGGCCCCGCCGCCACCCTCCTTCTCCAGCAACGACTTCGTCAGCCCCACCCGCAACCTGCTGCGCGGCTCGCAGTCGGCCGACAAGCCCAAGGCCGAGAGCAAGAAGGCGGAGAAGGCGGAGAAGGAAGATCGCAAGCCGGCAGGCAAGTGGGCCGTCCAGGTCGGCGCCTTCAAGTCCAAGTCCCTGGCCAAGGAACAGCTCACCCTGGTGGAGAAGCGGTTCGGCAAGCACTTCGGCAAGGCCGACGGCGCCACCGATTCCGTCGGCGGCACCTATCGCGCCCGCTTCAAGGGATTCACCGAGGCTTCCGCCAAGGACGCCTGCGGCGCCCTGAAGGCCAAGAAGGTCCCCTGCATGGTCGTGAAGCCGGGCTGACGCCCTACTTGCGGGTCAGCCTGTCGCGGGCCGCATTGAGTTGGGCGGCCAGGCCATCGGTGCCGCCCTTGTCGGGATGGGCCAGGCGCATGAGGCGGCTGTAAGCGGCCTGGATTTCCTCCAGAGACGCCCCTGCCCCGACTCCGAGGATAGAGCGGGCCTCGGTCTCGCTCATGGTCGCGCCCTTACGGGGGGGCGCCACGCCGGCGCGCCGGGTGGAGACGGCGAACCCCAGGCCGAGCACCACCAGGACGATGGCCGAGCCCCAGGCGCCCTTGAACCCCACATAGGCCGCGCCGGCGAAGGCCATGATCGCAAAGCCTCCGGAGATGAAGCGCCACTCGCGGCGCTTGAGCATCGCCTTGCCGCCGCCCG
>JAZKFM010000113.1:879-3190 GCA_040386415.1 Pseudomonadota bacterium | reverse complement strand
GGGGCGGTCATGGCGGGCACGGGCGTGAGGCGGGCCAACGGCGCGACCTGAGTGTCCACCGGGTCCATCCAGCCGGCGCCGCGCCAGGTGTCCATCACCACCTGGGAGGGAGAGACCACCGTCAGGTCCAGGTGGCGGAACAGCCGGGTGTGCTCGTCGATGTGGCCCTGCCGATAGGGGCCGTAGACGCAGATCCCGCAGGCGGCGCTGCCGGGCGGCGGCGCGCCGCAGTTGACGATATCGTTGCGCAGCAGATGGACCCCCGCGCAGAGGCTGGTGAAGTCATGGGTCCAATAGTGGCCGGCGTTGACCCCGGCGATCCGCACGATGTCGATCACCTCGCGGCTGGAATGGCCCAGCATAGAGTGGATGGCGAAGCTGCGCGCGCCATCGCCCCAGTCGGCCAGGGCGGTTCGCAGGCCTGCTATCAGCACCTCGGGGCGGAAGGCGCCCACCTCCACGCCGTTCCAGAGGACTCCCAGGGGCGGCCCGTCGAGGCCGGTGGAGACGATCGGCCAGGGCGACGCCGGATAGACATGGAGATGGTCACGGCCCAGCTCCCCAAATCGTGCGGCCTCGCGCTCGACGCTCGCCTGCACCCCGCCCACCACCGCGGCGTAGTTGTCATGGCTGAAGGTGATGTGCAGGTCGCGGCGCCCCGAGCGTGACGGCCCCAGGCCGGAGACCAGGTCAGCCTCCTCGCTGAGCTCCACCGAGCGGGCCCAGACCTCGCAGTCGGCCAGGCGTTCCTGCAGCGGCCGCAGGCGGGCGACGGCGTCGTGGCGGAACCCCAGCCGGCGGCGTCCGATTCGGCCTTCGCTGCGGCCTTGCGCCAGATAGTGGACGAAGGGCTGCACGCCCGCCGCCGCGACATCAGGATTGAGCTCCAGATAGTCGGCCAGATGGAAGTCTCGCGACGGATCGCGCCCCTCCTTCCAGCCCCGCTGCAGGAAGTGGTCCAGGGGGTCCTGGCCCGAGGCCGCCACGTCGGGCTGGTGGAAGAGGTAGTAGGCTTCGTCGAACTCGGTGGCCGCCAGGGCCCGGTCGGCGGCGGTCACCGGAATGTCGGCCTTGCCGTCACGGACCAGCTTCTGCGCCACCAGATAGTCCAGGGCCTGGGCCGAGGCGACCGGCTCTCGGCCCTCGCGGCGACCGGCCGTGAGGTAGTGATAGAACGGGTTGGCCCCGCCCTGGGCGACGTCGGGATAGCGTTCCAGATAGCCGGTGGTGGAGAACCAGGGCGCGGGGTCGCGGCCCTCGCGCCAGCCGGCGTCGGCATAGTGGGCCACCAGATCGCGGCCGCCGTCGGCGATGTCGGGATAGATCGCGCGGTAGAAGTCGGTGTCCAGGGCCGGACCCAATACCAGCAGGTTACGATCGAGGCCGACGGCCATGAGACGAAACTCTCCGCGAGGTTGGACCTGTGCCGCAGAACACCGCCTCGATCAACCGCGCCCTTGCCCGCGCGCGCTGGCGGTCATAGAGGCAAGGATCACGCGCGCCCCCGAAGGCGCCAGATGGGGCCCAATGGCGAGAACGACAACCCGACCGGCCGAGTCCGCGGCCTACCTCGTGTTGGGCATGCACCGGTCCGGCACATCGGCCGTGACCCAACTCCTGGCCCTGGCGGGAGCTGAGCTGCCGCAAAACGTCATGCCGGGCGATGAGCACAATGCGAAGGGCTACTTCGAGCCCTGGAAGATCGCACTGTTCAACGACGCGCGCCTGCGCGCCGCCGGCAGCGCCTGGGACGACGTTTTCGCCCTGCCCTACGCCCCCTTGCCGCAGGCCGATGAGGCCGAATGGACCGCCCGCGCCCTGGCCCTCTATCGCGACGAATTCGGCGAGGCCCGCTTCCCGCTGCTGAAGGACCCCAGGGTCTCGGTGCTCGCGCCCATGTGGCGCCGGGTCCTGGAGACTGTGGGCCTCTCGGCGCGCGTGGTGATTCCGGTTCGGTCGCCGCTGGCGGTGGCCGGCTCCCTGGCGCGCCGGGACGGCTTCCCGGTGGAGAAGTCGGTCCTGCTCTGGTGCGTCTACATGCTGGCCGCCGAGCTCTATTGCCGCGACCTGCCCCGCGCCTTTGTCTCCTATGACGGCCTGTTGGCCGACTGGCGCGGTGAGGTGGCCCGGATCGAGGCCGCCCACGGCGCGGCCCTGCCCCGCATGAGCCCGCACGCCCAGGCGCACATCGACCAGTTCCTCACCGGGGACCTGCGCCACAACGCCGGCGGCGGGGACCTTTCGGCCGTGCCCATCGTCGGGCCCATGGCCAAGACCGTGCACGACTGGTTCGAGGCCGCCGCCGCCGGCG
>JAZKFM010000113.1:0-869 GCA_040386415.1 Pseudomonadota bacterium | reverse complement strand
CGTCCTGGTCGCCGCGAGCCACGAGGACTTCGGTCTGGCGCCCCTCGAGGCCGCCGCCGTCCAGATCGCCGAACTGAAGGCGCGGATGGGGGTGTTCGTCTCGCCGGTCACCTCAGCCCTGTCGGCCGCCAGCGCCGAACTGGACGAGGAACGTCAGCAGCGCCAGCGCGAGCGCCTGCACACCCACAAGATCGAGACCGAATTGGCCCAGCTGCGCCGCGAGCGCGCCGCAATCGAGGTCCAGGTCGACGCCATGCTGGCCGCCCGCTGATCCCTTGACCAAACGCCCCACCCCCAGGAAGCAGGCGGCCGCCGCCGACCTCGCCGCCGAACTTCTGGCGCGCCGCCGGCTGTTGCGCGCCGCCCATGTCGCCCTGGCCCAGGACCGCTGGACCCGCTTCCGGGCCGCGGCCGCCAAGCGCCACTGGGACCGCGAGCGCGGCCGCATGGAGCAGCGGTTCGACCTGACCCTGGCGCGGGGCAAGTGGCCCGGCCGCGTGGCCCTGGTGCTGCGCTCGGGCCTCTGGACCTTCGACCTCGACAAGGGGGTCGGGCGCGAGGGCGGAGAGACCCGCGGCCTGGTGTCCTATGTCCGCGCCGGCCCTGACTCCAACGCCCACCCCAAGGCCCTCTTCGACCAGACCTGGTATATTGAGAAGAACGCTGACCTGGTGGGCACCGCCTGGGCGCCCCTGGCCCACTACCTGGTGGCCGGCGACAAGGAGGGCCGCGATCCGCACCCGCTGTTTGACCTGGCCGACTACCGCTCTCGCCATGCGGTCAAGGTCGCGGCCAGCGGGCTGACCGCCCTGCAGCACTTCGTCTTCACCGGCGCCCGCGAGGGCTTCAATCCCCACCCGCTGTTTGAT
>JAZKFM010000112.1:0-5580 GCA_040386415.1 Pseudomonadota bacterium | reverse complement strand
GCCGCCCCTCCCCCTTCAGCGCCGTCACCGAGCGGTCGGAGTTGAGCCCCACCACCAGCCTGTCGCACCAGGATCTCGCCTGGTTGAGATAGGTGACATGGCCCCGGTGCAGGATGTCGAAACAGCCGTTGGTGAAGCCGACCCGCAGGCCCTTGGCGCGCCAGCGGGCGATCTCGTCGGCCATCCGCTGGGGCGTGACGATCTTGCCTTCGGCGGGCGCCATGTGGGCGGTCAGGGAGGCTTCGATCAGTTCCTCAGGCAGCACCGTGGCGGTGCCGGCCTTGCCCACGGCGACGCCGGAGGCCAGCATGGCGAACTCGATGGCCTGCTCCATCGGCGTCCCGGCCGCCAGGGCCAGGCCGAGCGCCGCGATGGTGGTGTCGCCGGCGCCTGAGGCGTCGAAGACGTCGCGCGGCACGCCGGGGAAGTGGCGAACAGCCTCACCGCGCACGGCGAGCGAGATGCCTTTGGCCGCCCGCGTCACCAGGATGGCCTTGGCTTCGCAGAGGCTGAGGGCGTGGGCCAGCGCCACCTCGATCTCGGGATTGGTGCTGGTGGGCAGGCCGGTGGCGTAGGCAAGTTCGCCGGCGTTGGGCTTGATCACGTCGACCTCGCCATAGCGCAGGAAGCTGCGGGCCTTGGAGTCGACGATCACCATGCCCCCCGCCTCGCGGCAGGCGGTGATCACCGCATCGGTGACGACGCCCTTTCCGTAATCGGAGATCAGGACGACGCCCGCGCCGGCGGCGACGTCGCGCACCGTGCGCACCAGGCGCTGCTCGACCTCGCCCACGGCCGGAATGCTGGCCTCCAGGTCGACGCGCAGCAGTTGCTGGCCACCCGACACGAAGCGCGTCTTCAGCGTGGTGGGGCGGCCCGGATCGGTGACCAGGAAACCCTCGATGCCGGTCTTGTCGCCGATCATGCGCAGGGCCTCGTGGCCCTCGCTGTCGCCGCCCACCAGGCCGACCAAGGCGACATCGCCCCCCAGGGCCGCGACGTTGCGCGCGACGTTGCCGGCCCCGCCCAGCATCACCAGCTCCCGATCACGGGCCAGGACGGGGATCGGCGCCTCGGGGGACACCCGGGTCACCTCGCCATAGACGAAGCGGTCCACCATCAGGTCGCCGACGCAGACGATGCGGGCGCCCGCCAGGCGGGTCAGCAGTTGCTGAAGGGTCGAGAGATCCATGCGGCTGTTTATGGCACTAGGCGCGGGCGGTATGAATGGACTTCAGGCTGCGCAGCAGCCCCTCGGCGCTGTCCAGCGGCAGGGTGCTGGGTCCGTCGCAGAGCGCTTCGTCCGGGTTCGGGTGGAACTCCAGGAAGACGCCGTCGGCTCCGGCTGCGATCGCCGCCTTGGCGATGATCGGAACCCCCTCGCGCCGGCCGCCCGTCGAGGCGCCCTGGGTGCGGGGATCGGCTCCCGGAAGCTGGACCGCGTGGGTCGCATCGATGGTCACCGGCACGCCCAGCTTCTGCATCTCCCCGATGGCCAGCATGTCCACCACCAGGTTGTTGTAGCCGAAAGTGGTGCCGCGCTCGCAGAGCACGCTGATCTGCGCCCCGCCCAGGGCTTCGCGCACCTTGTCCACCATCTGCTTGGTGTCCCAGGGGGCCATGTTCTGGGACTTCTTCTGGTGCAGCCACCCACCCCGGGTGTGGGCCGCGCGCGCCGCGGCGACCACCAGGTCGGTCTGGCGGCCCAGGAAGGCCGGCATCTGGACGATATCGGCCACCTCGGCCACCGGCTCGGCCTGGCTGACCTCATGCAGGTCGGTGCAGATCGGCACGTCGAACTCGTCCTTGATCGCCTGCAGGATGGCCAGCCCCTTCTCCAGGCCCGGCCCCCGGTAGCTGTGGATCGACGAGCGATTGGCCTTGTCGAAGCTGGCCTTGAACACGAAGGGCAGCCCGAGATCTCGCGTGATCCCCTTCAGGCGGGCGGCGGTGACCCGCGCCAGCTCCAGGTCTTCCAGGACATTCAGGCCGGCGATCACGAACAGCGGCTGGCCGTCGCCAATCGAGATGTTCCACTTGTTCAGGGTCAGGACGGCCATCGGCGGACTCCGGATCGGTCGGGGATTTGAGCCTAAGTGGCGCGCGGGGCGCCGCTTCACAAGCTTGAATCCGTCGCCTGCATCCGGGGCCGGAACGCGGCCGTAGGTTCAACAAGGGTTCTCGAATTTTCCCGACGCCAAACCAGTGTTAGTATCCATCGAGAGATCGGGAGTTGCAGCCATGACCCTGGCGCACGAATCGTCCCTGACCGCCCTGGCGGCTTCGCCGCACGCCTTCCGACGCCTACCCGCCCTGGCCGACGTGCCCGTCATCTTCCGCAACGCCCTGCGAATGATGGCGCACAACTGGATGGCCGGTGACCTCACCTTCGTCACGCCGAAAGGCCACGAGCTACGGCTGGAGGGCGAGCCTGGCCCCAAGGCCCGGATCATCGTGCGGGACTTCCGGTTCATCGGCCGGGCCCTGGCGTCCGGCGACATCGGTTTTGCGGAGGGCTATGCGGCGGGCGAATGGGACACGCCGGACCTGACGGCGGTGCTGAGCGTCTTCAGCCTGAACTTCCAGAATCTGAGCAAGATCACCGAGGGCAACCCTCTGGTGGGGATCTCCAATTTCGTCGCCCACGCGCTGAATGGCAATTCGCGCAAGGGATCGAAACGCAACATCCATGCCCACTACGACCTGGGCAACGCGTTCTACGCGCGCTGGCTCGATCCGAGCATGACCTATTCCTCGGCTCGCTACGCCTACCCAGGCCAGAACCTGCAGGACGCGCAGCAGAACAAATACGCCACCCTGGCCCAGCAGATGGACCTGCGCGCCGGCCAGAGCGTGCTGGAGATCGGTTGTGGCTGGGGTGGTTTCGCCGAGTACGCCGCCAAGGAGGTCGGGGCGAAGGTCACCGCCATCACCATCTCCCAGGCGCAGTACGACTACGCCCGCCGGCGGATGTTCAACCAGGGTCTGAATGAACTCGCCGACATCCGGCTGATCGACTACCGCGACGTCGAGGGAACCTTCGACCGGGTGGCTTCGATCGAGATGTTCGAGGCGGTGGGCGAGCGCTACTGGCCGACCTACTTCAACAAGATCCACCAGCTGCTCAAGCCCGGCGGCCGCGCCGGCCTGCAGATCATCACCATTCAGGACGAGCTGTTCGAGGGGTATCGCAAGCGCGCCGACTTCATCCAGAAGTACATCTTCCCCGGCGGCATGCTGCCGTCGGAGAGCCGTCTGAAGGCCGAGACCACACGGGCCGGCCTGACCTGGACCGGGATTTCGCGCTTCGGCCCGGACTACGCCGACACCCTGGCGGAGTGGTCTGAGCGGTTCGACGCCCGCTGGGACGACATCAAGGGCGACGGTTTCGATGAGAAGTTCCGCCGGATCTGGCGGTTCTATCTGAGCTATTGCGACGCCGGTTTCCGCACTGGCCGGACCGACGTGGTGCAGCTTGGCCTCTCAAAGGCCTGATCGCCCCCTGTTCGGACGCGCGAAGGCCCCTTAAGTAGCGGGCATGACCGTCGCACACAGCGTCCTGGACGCCATCGGAAACACGCCGCTCATTCGCCTGGCCCGCGCCAGCGAGGCCACGGGCTGCGAAATCCTCGGCAAGGCCGAGTTCATGAATCCCGGCCAGTCCGTGAAGGACCGGGCGGCGCTGCACATCATCCGCGACGCCGAGCGCAGCGGCTTGCTGAAGCCCGGCGGCCGGATCGTAGAGGGCACGGCCGGCAATACCGGCATCGGCCTGGCCATGGTCGCCGGGGCCAGCGGTTACAAGACCACGATCGTCATCCCGCGCACCCAGAGCCAGGAAAAGAAGGACGCCATCCGCCTGCTGGGCGCCGAGTTGGTGGAGGTGGACGCGGTCCCCTACTCCAACCCAGATAACTATGTCCGCTATTCCGGGCGCTTGGCGGAGGAACTTAATGCGAAGGAGCCGGCCGGCGCGGTCTGGGCCAACCAGTTCGACAATGTCGCCAACCGCCTGGCCCACGTCGAGACCACGGGTCCTGAGATCTGGGCGCAGACCGACGGCAAGGTGGACGCCTTCATCTGCGCAGTCGGCTCCGGCGGCACCCTGGCCGGTATCGCCCAGGCGTTGCGCGCCCGAAACCCGAAGGTCGCCATCGGCCTGGCCGACCCGCACGGCGCGGCGCTGTACAGCTACTTCACCACCGGCGAGCTGAAGTCGGAGGGGACCTCGATCAGCGAGGGCATCGGCCAGGGGCGGATCACCGCCAACCTGGAGGGGCTGAAGATCGACCATGCCTACCGCATCGGCGACGAGGAGATGCTGCTGGCCATCTATGACATGGTCGAGCACGAGGGGCTGGTGATGGGCGGCTCCACCGGCATCAACGTCGCCGGCGCCATCCGGATGGCCAAGGACCTGGGTCCCGGCCACACCATCGTGACCATCCTGTGCGACCAGGGCTCGCGCTATCAGAGCAAGATCTACAATCCCGAATTCCTGAAGGAGCGGGGCCTCCCCGTCCCCGGCTGGCTATGACCGATCCCCTGGTTTCCACGGACTGGCTGGCCTCACGCCTGGGCGAGGTCCAGGTGGTGGACGCTACCTGGTTCATGCCGAACGAGGGCCGCGAGGGGCACGCCGATTATCTGGCCGCCCATATCCCGGGCGCGATCTTTTTCGACATCGACGCGATCGCCGACAAGACCGTCGACCTGCCCCACATGCTGCCGACGGCTGAGGCCTTCGCCGAGGCGGCGGGCCAGCTCGGCCTGTCGCGGGACGCCACGGTGGTGGTCTATGACAGTTTCGGCATCCGCTCGGCCGCGCGGGTCTGGTGGACCTTGCGGGTCATGGGTTTCGGCAAGGTCTTCGTCCTCGATGGCGGCCTGAAGGCGTGGCTGGCCGAGGGCCGCCCGACCGAGGCGGGTGCGGGCGCCCTCCCCCCGACGACTCTGACGCCCAGCCTCGACGCCCGGCTGGTGCGCGACCTCGCCGCCGTGAAGAACCTGCTGGACTCCAGGGCCGCCCAGCTGGTGGACGCCCGCGGCGCGGCCCGTTTCCGCGGCGAGGCGCCGGAGCCTCGCGCCGGGCTGCGCTCGGGCCACATGCCAGGCGCCCGCAATACACCCTTCGACAGCCTCCTCGACGCGGACGGCACGATGAAGTCGGCTGAGGAGCTGAGGCCGCTGTTCGCCGCCGCCAAGGTGGACCTCGGCGCCCCCATCGTCACCACCTGCGGGTCGGGCGTCACCGCCGCGGTGGTCGCCCTGGCCCTGGCCCGACTGGGGCGGGCGGACGTGGCCGTCTATGACGGCTCCTGGACCGAATGGGGCGGCCGCAGCGATACAGCCGTGGTGACCGGTCCTTGACGATCCGCCTCGCGACCTCGCACGACATCCCGGCCCTGCCGCGGATCGAACGCTCGGCGGGCGAGGCCTTTCGCGGGACCGACCAGGCCTGGATCGCCGACGACATCGTCGCCGAGGCCGACGCTTATCCGCCGCTGATCGAGGCCGGCGGGGTCTGGGTGGCCGAGGATGACGGGGTCGTGGCGGGCTTCATCTCCACCGAGCCCCTCG
>JAZKFM010000111.1:4769-8396 GCA_040386415.1 Pseudomonadota bacterium | reverse complement strand
CCTGTCGCCCCACCTCGTGGAAGGCGATGTTCTGCGCTGAGTGGCGCGCGGCGGCGGCGATGCAGACGGCGCTGAACAGCTTCTCCGGATAGTCCGCGGCCCACTGCAGCACCTGCATTCCGCCCATCGACCCGCCGATGGCTGCGAACAGCGTCTCGATCCCCAGGGCCTCGATCAGCATCGCCTGGGCGCGCACCATGTCGGCGATGGTGATCACCGGAAAGGTCAGGCCGTAGGGTTGCCCGGTTGCGGGATCGAGCGAGGCGGGGCCGGTCGTGCCCATGCAGCCGCCGACCACATTAGTGCAGATGATGAAGTAGCGCTCCGGATCCAGCGGCAGGCCCGGCCCGACGAACAGGTTCCACCAGCCGGGCTTGCCCGTCGTCGGGTGGGTGGACGCCAGATGCTGGTCGCCCGTCAGCGCGTGGCACACCAGGACGGCGTTGGACCGGGCGGCGTTCAGGGTCCCGTAGGTCTTGTAGGCGATCTCGAGTGGCGCGAGGGCGGCCCCCGATTCGAGGCGCAACGGTCGGTCCGCCGGGAACCGCCAGGTCCCGCCGCCGGTGTCGTAACCCGCCGTAATGGGCCCCTGCGCTGTCATGCTGGCCTTGGACCGTCTCACCCAGACAGTGTCAATGGGTTGCAGCAGACGGTCCCTAGGCTATGACGGTACCGCTTAGGGAGCGTCCATGGATCGGCTGATCCTTCTCCGACACGGCAAGGCCGAACCGGATTCCGATAGCGGCGAGGACTTCGACCGCCGGCTCGCGCCGCGCGGGGTGGAGGAATCGCTCGAGGTGGCGACGCGTCTGGCCGAGATGGGCTTCCAGCCCGACCTGGCGCTGGTCTCGACCGCGGCGCGCGCGAAAGGCACGTGGGAAGCCGCCCAACCGTCCTTTCCCGCTGCCCAGACCCGTTTCGCCGCGAACCTCTATCACGCGGATTCCGGCGCCATCCGGGCCGCCGCCGAGAAGGCTGGCGAGACATGCGGCACGCTGATCGTGGTCGGTCACAATCCGGGGATGCAGGAATTGTCGATCCAGTTGCTGCTGGAAGGCCACGCGCCGGCCGGACTGATCGCCCGCGCGCGGCGCAGTTTCCCGACCGCGGCGGCCGCGGTGTTCCTCTTCGACGGCGCCGGCCGGCCGCAGTACGACGGGCTGTTCTTCCCCGAGGGCCGGTATTGAGGATCTACAAGATCCTGCCTCGCGGGGCGTGGGAGGCGGCGCAGGCGACCGGACGGTTCGACGGATCGGCGGTCGACCTCCAGGACGGCTACATCCATTTCTCCACCGCCGCCCAGGCTCCGGAGACCGCGCGCCGGCACTTCACGGGCTTGCGCGATCTTGTGATCCTCGAGGTGGAGGGGGACGACCTAGGTCCGGCGCTGCGCTGGGAACCCTCGCGCGGCGGCGACCTGTTTCCGCATCTCTACGGTCCGCTCGCAACCGCGCAGGTTCGCGCCGTCGTTGACACGCCGCTGGACGCCCGGGGCGCGCCGGTCCTGGACCTGCCGCAGTGATCGACCTCCACGGGATCGCCACCCGCGCGTTGCGGGGCATCGATCCGGAAGATGCGCACGGCGCCGCCGTCGCCGCCTTGAAGCTGGGCCTCGGGCCCATCGCGCCGGTGGATGATCCGATCCTGGCCTGCGACATCGCCGGCCTGAGCCTGTCCAACCCGCTGGGCCTGGCCGCGGGCTTCGACAAGAATGCCGAGGTGTTCGCGCCCATGTTGCGGGCCGGCTTCGGCTTTGTGGAATGCGGGACCGTGACCCCGCGGCCCCAGGCGGGAAATCCCCGGCCGCGCCTGTTCCGGCTGACCGAGGACGCAGCGGTGATCAACCGCATGGGTTTCAACAACCAGGGGCTGGAGCCTTTCGCCGGGAGGCTCTCACGACGGCATGGCGGCGTGGTCGGCGCCAATCTGGGGGCCAACAAGGATTCCGAGGATCGCGTGGCCGACTACGTCGCGGGCCTGCGCCGGCTTTGGGGCGTGGCCTCCTACTTCACCTTGAACATCTCGTCGCCCAACACGCCGGGCCTCCGCGCCCTGCAGACCCGGGCGGCGCTTGAAGACCTGCTGGGCCGCGTCGGAAGCGCCGTAGCCACCCTGCCCGCCCAGGGTGCGGCCCCCATGTTCCTCAAGGTCGCCCCGGATCTGGACGACGCCGAGGTCGAGGCGATCGCCGACGCCGTCGCCGCCGCGGCGCTGGCCGGCATCATCGTCTCCAACACCACGGTGGCGCGGCCCGCCCTGCGCTCGGCCCTGCGGGACGAGGCGGGCGGACTGTCCGGTGCGCCGCTGCGCGAGCCTGCGGGCCTGATCCTGCGCCGGTTTCGGGCGGCGGCGGCCGGCCGCTTCCTGTTGATCGGCGCCGGTGGCGTCGCCTCGGACGCCGACGCTTATTCGAGGCTGCGCTCCGGGGCCTCCGCGGTTCAGCTCTACTCGGCGCTGGTCTATGATGGCCCCGGCCTGGTCGTGCGCATCAAGCGCGGACTTGCCGAGCGCCTGAGAGCCGACGGCTTTCGCTCCGTGGCCGAGGCCGTGGGGGCGGATTAGCCAGGCCAGACAGGCGATTGCGGTCGCGTGGGTTTGCTCCGCCGGGCGCGCTGCACTAATCCGGAGGGACGATGGCGGACGCCCCAACGTCGACCGAAGCTCCGAAACGGAACCGTCGTCGCCTGTTCTGGCCCGGCGGGCTGTCCGCGCGCCTGCTGGTCCTGACGGTAGTGCTGGCGGCGCTGGGCGGCGCCGTGACCATCCCGCCCGCCCTGGCCGCCTTCGAGAAGCAGTGGCTGCTGGACCGGGTCCGCGCCGCCGAACTGGCGTCCCTGGCGGCGGAAGTGGCCCCCGACCGGGTGGTGTCCGAACAGCTGAAGATCCAGCTGCTCCAGGGCGCCGGAGTCGAGATCGTCGCCGTGTCCAGCGACGGCGTGCGCCGCCTGGTCTTCGCCAACGCGCGCCCGGCCCGCGCACCCTACCTCGTCGACCTCCGCAGCAACGCTGCCGGCCTGGGCCTTTTCGCACCGTTCCAGACCCTGCTGGGTCCCGGCGACCGCGTGCGCGTGATGGCCGAGCCGCGGTTCCGCGAGGCCGACTTCATCGAGTTCGTGGCCACCGACACCGAGCTCAAGCGCGTGCTGGCCGGCTATTTCTGGCGCCTGGTGGCCATCGTCGCCGGGGTGGCCGCCCTGGCCGGCGCGGTGGTCTATTTCGCGCTGAACCTGTTCCTGGTGCGCCCGATGCAGCGGATCACCTTCTCGATGGAGCGGTTCCGCGCCAATCCAGACGACCCGGCCGCCGCGATCCAGCTCTCCGGCCGCCGCGACGAGATCGGCCGCGCCGAAGCCGAGCTCGACCGCATGCAGGCCGACCTGCGCGCTGCGCTCAGCTCGCGCACGCGGCTGGCGGCGCTGGGCGAGGCCGTGGCCAAGATCAACCACGACCTCAAGAACATGCTCACCGGCGCCCAGCTCGCGTCCGAACGGCTGGCGGCGCTCAAGGACCCCAAGGTGAGCCAGGCCCTGCCGCGCCTGGAACGCGCCCTCGACCGCGCCGTGAAGCTGGCCTCCGACGTGCTGGCCTACGGCAAGACCCAGGAGGCCGCGCCCGAGGCGCAGACGG
>JAZKFM010000111.1:0-4759 GCA_040386415.1 Pseudomonadota bacterium | reverse complement strand
CCGACGCCATCGACGAAGCCGCCGCCGAGGCCCGGCTGGGCGATTCCGGAATCCGGCTGGTGTCCAAGGTGGCCGCCGCGGATCAGGTGATCGCCGATCCCGACCAGCTGCACCGCATCCTGGTCAACCTGTTGCGCAACGCGCGACAGGCGCTTGAGCATCAGGAGGGCCGCGCCGCCCCCGGCCGTATCGAGGTCTCGCTCGAGGCCGTCGGCGGATCCAGCCTCATCCGCATCTCCGACAATGGACCCGGCGTGCCCGAGCGGCTGCGCGAGCGGCTGTTCCAGCCCTTCGCAGGCTCCGGCCGGCCCGACTCCACCGGCCTGGGCCTCGCGATCGCGCGCGAGCTGGCCCAGGGCCACGGCGGCGACCTGACCCTTTCCGTGACAGGCGCCGAGGGCACGGTGTTCGAACTGAGGTTGCCCGGCGCGGTGGCCCGCCGGTCACCCGCGTCCGCCCGTGCGGCGGCGACCGCTATGGCGCCTTCGCCACGCCTTCCCGCCGAGGATCGGCGCCGCCGCGCAGGCCCTGGGGCGTGACCTCGATGCCGTGCAGGCCGGAGCCCTCGGCGCCGAAGCCCGACTGCAGCTTCACCCCCTTCTCGGCCAAGCCGGCCGTGACCTTGGGCGAGAACTTGTCCACCTCCGCGGCGTAAAAGCTGCCTCCGGCGATCAGGTTAGGCAGCGAGATCGCCTCCTGCATCGACAGCTTCCAGTCCAGCACGCCGACGAGCGCCTTCAGGTTGTAGGCCAGGATCGAGGGCCCGCCCGGAGAGCCGACGGCAGCCAGGAAATTGCCTTGCCGATCGAGCACAACGGCCGGGGCCATGGACGAACGGGGCCGCTTCCCGCCGGCCACGGCGTTGGCCGCCGGCGCCCCGTCGCGGTCCTCGGGAGAGAACGAGAAATCGGTGAGCTGGTTGTTGAGGAAGAAGCCGTGGACCATCCGGCCGGAGCCGAACACGCTCTCCACCGTGGTGGTCATCGAGACCGCGTTGCCCCAGCGGTCCACGATCGAGAAGTGGGTGGTGCCGCTCACCTCCTGCGTCCGATCCGGTCCGAAGGCCAGCACGCCGCGGGGCTTGCCAGGAGCGGGCGGGGTCGGGCTGGCGGTCGGGCCGATCAGTTTCGCGCGCTCGGCCAGGTACGCCGGCTCGAGCAGGCCCTTGACGGGCGCCTTCACGAAGTCCGGGTCGGCGATATAGCGGTCGCGGTCGGCGTACATCAGGCGGCTGGCCTGGCTGAACAGGTACCAGCCCTGCGCTGTGTTGGGGTGCTTGGCGATGTCGGTGTTGGCCAGGATGCCCAGCCCCTCCAGCACCGCCGGACCACCGGACGGCGCGCCCGGCGTGCAGACCACATAGGCCCGGTAGGGGCGGCAGAGGCCCGGCTCAGCCTTGGGGCGGTAGGCCTTCATGTCGGCCAGAGTCAGGGTGCTAGGGTGTGCGCCCTCGCGCACCTTGGCCACGATGGCCTCGGCGATGGGGCCTTCGAGCAGCGCCTTGGGGCCTTCGGCGGCAATCTTACGAACGGTGGCGGCATAGGCCGGATTGCGGAAGGTGTCGCCGGGCTGCACCTTGGTCCCGTCAGGCTTGGTGAAGTAGGCGACGGCGTCCGGCGTCTGGGCCTGACCTGACCGGCCCGCGGCCGCGGCCGCCATCCGGCGGGGAACGGGGAAGCCCTTGTCGGCCAGGGTCTCGGCCTCGCCGAACAAATCCCTCCAGGCCAGTTTTCCGTGCGCCTTCTGGGCCATGGAGAGCATGGCCACCGCGCCCGGCACGCCGGTCGAACGGCCCGTCAGGATCGCCGCCCCGCGGCCCAGGGGCTTGCCGTCGTCGCCATAGAACAGCCGGGCCGTCGCCCCGGCCGGCGCCGTCTCGCGGCCGTTGTAGGCCGTCACCTTCTTCGTCTTCGCGTCGTAATAGGTCATGAAGGCCCCACCCCCGAGACCTGAGCTCTGCGGTTCGACCAGGCCCAGCACGGCCTGCACCGCCACCGCGGCGTCCACCGCCGTGCCGCCGGCGCGCAGCACCTTCAGCCCCGCGTCCACGGCCATGGGATTGGCGGCGGCCACCATGCCGGACGAGGCGGGGGGTTTGGCCGCGGCTGCGGGCGCGGCGGCAGGCGCCGCGCTGGCGGCGACGATCAGGGCCAGGGCGGCGATTGGGCGCGATACGAACGTCACGGGGCAGGGGGCTCCTTCAGCTGCGCGCGACCATAGCGGCCCGCGCGTGGACAACAAACGCCCGCGCGTGCGACGTGACCGCCATGGACGCAAAACGTGCAGGCCCGGGGCCGCGGAACCTGATCACCGACGTTCCCGGCCTGAAGGTCGGGCAGGCTGAGGACGCCGCCGTCCGCACCGGCGTCACGGTCATCCTCCCGGACGACCGCGCGGTGGCCGCCTGCGACGTACGCGGCGGCGCGCCCGGCACCCGCGAGACCGACGCGCTCGCGCCGGAGAACCTGGTGGAGGCGGTGGACGCCATCGTGCTGTCGGGCGGCTCGGTCTATGGCCTTGCCGCCGCCGACGGCGTGGTGGCCTGGCTGGGGGCGCGAGGCCGGGGGTACGGGCTCGTCTCGGGCATACCCAAGTCCCCCGTCGTTCCGGCGGCGATCCTGTTCGACGTCTCCAATGGCGGCGACAAGGCCTGGGGCGAGGCGCCGCCCTACCGCGACCTGGGCCGCGCGGCGGTGGAGGCGGCGGGTCTCGGGTTCGCCTTGGGAACCGCCGGCTGCGGCTATGGGGCCATGGCGGGCGGGCTGAAGGGTGGGACTGGCTCGGCCTCGGCCGTCACCGCAGATGGCTACACCGTGGGCGCCGTGGTCGGCGTCAACAGCTGGGGCTCGGTGATTGCGCCGGGAGGGCGCAGGTTCTGGGCCACCCCGTTCGAGCTGGAAGGCGAGTTCGGCGGGCTCGACACGCACGGTCTGCGGGCGGGCCCCGACGAATGGGGCTCGGCCAAGCGTCCCGCCGAGACCCGCAACACCACCATCGCCTGCGTCGCCACCGACGCGATCCTCACCCCGGCCCAGGCCAAACGCTTCGCGGTGATGGCGCAGGACGGCTTCGCCCGCGCGATCCGCCCGGTCCACGCCCCGTTCGACGGCGACGTGGTCTTCGCGCTGGCCACCGGGCGCAAGGCGCTTGCCGATCCGGCCGACTACACCCTGGCCCGGCTGGGCGCCCTGGCCGCCGACGCCCTGGCGCGCGCGGTGGCGCGCGGGGTCTTTGAAGCCACACCGTGGCGCGATGCGTATGTCCCCTGCTGGCGGGACCTTCCGGGCGAGGGCGCCACCGGCTAAAATAGCAACAGGGCTGTTCAGGAGAGTACCCATGGGACCGGGCCGCAGGATCGCGCTCATCGCAGGCGCCGCCGCCGTCACCACCGTCGCCGCGCCGATCGCGATGGCGCAGCAGAAGGTCACCGGGCCGGTGGCCACCTATTGGATGAGCGCCCAGACGCAGACCGGGTTCGGCATCCCCGGCGCCGGGGGCGCGCCCGACACCTCGGCCATGATGCGCGCCATGATGGGCGGCGGCGGCGCGGGGGCCGCGTCGAAGTCGCTGATGCTCCAGCTCGGCTCTGGCCAGACGGCGCCCGCTCCGGCTGCCGACCACCTCCCACCCCAGGGCCTCCAGGCCGGCCAGGCCCTGCCGCTGCTGACGCCAAGGGTCGTCGCGCCGGTGCGTGAGACGCCCGAGGCCTACGTGCCCGAGCAGTACCAGAAGCCCCGCGGGCGGATGCTGATCTTCTGGGGCTGCGGCGAGCGCGCCAAGCCGGGCCAGCCGGTGGTGATCGACTTCGCCCAATTGACCGCGGGCCGGATGCCGGCCGGCATGGCCGCCTTCAAGGGCATCGACTACCGCCCCATGCAGCCCCCCGCCGCCGGCCGCAACCGCACCTATGGCGAGTGGCCGAACGAGCGCACCCAGACCTCCGTGCCGTCAAACGGCTCCCTGGTCGGCGCCCACACCGTGCGCGGCAACTACAGCCCGCAGATCGACTTCACCCTGGCGGAGGACCAGGACTTCCTGGGCGCGCTCAACCTCACCACCAATCAGAAGGCGCCCGGCGGCTGGGCCAACCTGGGCTGGAACCTGGTCGGCAACGCCCAGGCCTACCTGGCTACCGCCATCGGCGCCGGCGACGGCGAGACCATGGTGATGTGGACCTCGTCCGAGAGCCAGGCCGCGGCCTTCGCCATGCCCGACTACCTCAGCCAGTCGGACATCACCCGCCTGGTGGCCAGCAAGGCCCTGATGGGCCCCGCCACCCGCTCGTGCCAGGTGCCCAAGGAAGTGATCGACGTCGCGCCCCAGGCCATGCTGCAGCTGGTGGCCTATGGCGGCGAGGCCAACTTCGTCCACCCGCCCCGTCCGTCCGACCCCCGGGCCGCCTGGAACCAGCAGTGGGCGGTCAAGGTCCGCTACCGCTCGGCCACCGGCGGCCTCCTGGGCATGGACATGAACGAGATGATGGGCGGCGGCCGTAACACCGCCCAGCCCGGCTCCGACCGCCCCGGCCCGCAGCAACGGCCCCCCCGCCGCCCCAGCGCCGCCGACATCCTGCGCGGCGGCATCCTTGGCGGTGGCCTGCCGTTCCCGAGATAGATCCCGCCGAGCCTGTCGGGAAAATTCCCCGGGACGGGGCCTTGCGCTCCGTCCCGCCCCCGACTAGGTTCCGCGCCCTTGCCGAGAGGCCCTGCGCGCCCGTAGCTCAGCTGGATAGAGCATCAGACTACGAATCTGAGGGTCG
>JAZKFM010000110.1:0-14066 GCA_040386415.1 Pseudomonadota bacterium | reverse complement strand
GCCAAGACCTCAAAACGGAGAAAACACCTGGGTCCCCGCTTTCGCGGGGATGAGCGGGGGTGGGCTTACGGCAACACCACCACGCTGTCCGACAGCTCGTTGGGATTGTCCGTCGCATGGGCGGGGAAATGCTCCGCCAGGATGTCGGCGCACAGGCCGATGGCCGCCTCGAAGCCCTCGGCGGGCTGCTTGCGCTTGATGCCCGAGATCAGCGCCGCCATGGCCTCGTCCCAGACCTTGGGATCGACCTTGGAGGCCACGCCCTCGTCGGCGATCAGCTCGGCCATGCGCTCCTTGGCCGAGACATAGATCAGCACCCCGGTGCGTTCGCGGGTCGCCGCCAGGTTCTTGGCCAGGAACTGCTCCTGGGCCCGCCGCAGCACCCGCTCCCGCTTCAGCCCCTTGGGGGTCAGCAGCCGGCGCAGGGGTGGGATCATCCCCACCAGCAGGGCGACCGCCGCGAACAGCACCCCCTGCATCAGCAAGGCCCAGGTCAGGGCGCTGCGCACCGACTGTTCGGCCACCGCCCCGATCTGGGCGGCGCTCCACTCGCCGGTGAGGATTTCCGGGGCGCTCACCTGGACACCGCCCGCCAGCAGCAGGGCCGGCACGGCCAGGGCCGCGATCGCCGCCCAAGCCACCGGCACCTCCCGGTAGTCGGAGGATTCCCGGGCCACCACGGTGTAGATCTCACCGCGGGTCCGCAGCTCGCCCCGGGCGACCGCGGCCTCGACCCGCGCGCGGTCAGCGTCTGACAGCATCACCATCCTCCTGAAGATCCGCCGCCGCCGAACGATCCGCCGCCGCCGCTGAACCCGCCACCGCCGCCACCGCCCCAGCTGCTTCCGCCGCCGCGGCTGCTGCTGGAGAGCAGCATGGGCAGCAGCCACCAGAGGCCGCCGCCGCCGCGGCGCCCACGGCGACCGCGTCCGCCCCGCAGGATGCCGCTGAGCACCCAGAAGATGATCACCACGATGAAGATGATCACGCCGGGCAGGCTGTTTTCCGACTCGGGTTCCGGCTCCGGCGTCGCCGTGGCGATAGCCTTGGCCTGATCGTCGGGCAGCGAGAGCTGGCCGATCACCGCCTCGGTTCCCGCGATCACGCCCGCCTCCATCTTGCCGTCCCGGAAGGCCGGCAGGATCCGGGTCTGGATGATCACGCTGGAGAGCGCGTCGGTCAGTATGCCCTCGAGGCCGTAGCCGACCTCGATGCGCACCTTCTTGTCGTTGGGCGCCACCAGCAGCAGGACCCCGTCGTTGCGGGTCTTGTCGCCGATCCCCCAGGCCCGGCCGAGCTGGTAGCCGTAGTCCTCGATCTCGTAGCCGCCGAGGTCGGGCAGGGTCGCCACCACCATCTGACGACCGGTCTTGGTCTCAAGGTCGGCGAGCTCGGCGGTGAGTTTCTGTTCGGCCGCCGGCGACAGCAGGCCGGCGTTGTCCACCACCCGCCCCGTGAGCGGCGGGAACTTGGGGGCGGCCAGGGCTGCGCCCGCGCTCAGGACGAGGCCGAGGACCACGAGGCCCAGCAGGCCCCGCAGTCCCTTGCGCTGGGTCATTGGGCCGGCGCGGCCGGGAGGGTCGAGACCGCCGGCGGCGTCGTGGGCGAGAAGCTGACGCTGGGCGCGGCCTGGGCCGCGGCGTTGGCCTGGAACATCACCATCGGCTTGGAGCCGCTATGGACGGTCGACGCCCAGAAGCTGTTGGGGAACTTGCGGAACTCCAGATTGTAGTCCCGGACCGCCTCGTTGTAGTCGCGGCGCGACACGCTGATGCGGTTCTCCGTGCCCTCCAGCTGGCTCTGCAGGGCCAGGAAGTTCTGGTTGGACTTCAGGTCCGGGTAGTTCTCCTGGATCATCATCAGCCGGCCGAGCACGCCCGACAGCTTGTCCTGGGCGGCGGCGTACTGGGCGAACTGGGCCGGATCGGTCAGGGTCGAGGCGTCGACCTTGACCTGGGTGGCCGAGGCGCGGGCCTCGGTGACGGCGGTCAGGACGCTTTTCTCCTGGGCCGCGTAGCCCTTCACGGTCTCCACCAGATTGGGAATCAGGTCGGCGCGGCGCTGATACTGGTTCTGCACCTCGGCCCACTGGGCCTTGGCGCGCTCTTCCTTGGTGGGGATGTTGTTGATCCCGCAGCCGGCGATCAGGACAGGCGCGAGCACCAGCAGGGCGGCGCGCGCGAGGCGATTGCGAAGGGTGGACAAGGTGTGTGGCTCCCCAAGAGCAGCATCAGGATCAGGCCTGACTATCGGCCTATGTGGCCCCGTCGTTGATATGGCGCAACGACAGGCCGGATTAAGCTTTGGAAAGCTCCGCCACACAAGTTGGTTGCGACCGCCGCGACGCCGCCGTGCGTGCGCGGATCGCCTTGAACGCCAGGACGGCAGCCTGGCTCCGTCAGGCGCCGCGCAGCAGGACGCCGGCGGTCAGGATCGCGAAGGCCACGGCGAGGGTGGTGAACACGTGCTCGCCGATCAACGGGATGTCGATGCCGCCGTACTGGACCAGCATGGACAGAACAGCCAGCACCACCGCGATGGCGAACAGGGGGACCGAGGGAGCGGTGAGGGGCGTACCGGCGCGACGAGCAGCCATGGGAGATATCCTGACGCCCCTCCCGGCGAAGGCCGGGCGCGAGCTTGACCACAACGCCGGCCGAGCGTTGCGGTTGCCGTGGCGGCGGGTGACGCGAGACGGGCGGAGTCCGTTGGGCGGGACCAAGTTCGCAGCCCTCAGTGAAACACTCCCAACTGCGGAAGCGAGGCGTTCCCCGATGCGATGCAGACAGGCAACGGGCAGTAAGCGAGCGCCCTGCCCGCAAGCAGACCCTCCAAAGGTCGGCTATGGGTGGATTGCGGACCTCTTCCGCAGCAAGTCCGCCGTGGCTGCCTATCAGCTTCGCCCATGCAGAAGCTTAGCGGTCGTCGCCAGCAAGAACTGCGGCCGCAGCTATGATTCCCGCCGCACCGATGTTCAGGATCGAGTAAATGGCGAAGCTCTCGATGGTCTCGGCGTCATTATAGAAGGGCGTGCCTCGCTCGAACCCGAGATAGGCTACCAGGGCACAAAGAGCTGCCTCCATCGGGAGGGCAAATAGAAGCCATCTCGACAGGATTCGCTTCGCCAAGGTTTGCTTGCGGGGCACCACCGCTCAAGCTTAGCAACCCGGCCGGTGTCCGCAATGGGTCGTGAGGGACGTCAGCTTAAACGGCTCAGAAGATCGCGTGTCTCGTCCTCTGTCGGGGCAACACTGTCATCTTCCACGAAATGAATGGCTTCCCTGACCAACTCGTCCTCGAACTCGAAATCGTCGCTCATGATGAGGCAGTCGGCAGCGTAGTTGGCCAACTCGAACGGAAGCGCCTTATCGGCTATCGCGTTCAGCAAGCGCCAAGCGTGGGCCCGGGTGATGACGATGCGAGGTCCATCCTCAATGAGGATGTAGCCCTCGTGGCCGGCCTTGAAAGCAGTGTTGCACTCGGTCACTTCGTCCACGATTTCTCTCGCGAACTCCGCTGGCGGAAGGTTCCCGCTCAGGAACGCTACAAGGGACGAGTGCTTCATGCACGCCACGATAGGGCGCCCACCACTTGCCGAAAAGCAGACCCTACGAATGTCGTCTAGGGGTCGCGCCCAAAGCGGACCTGGATCGTAGCCGATACTCGGTCCGGTTCCGCGAGGGCCCGAGCCTGACGATGGGCGGCAGCTACCGCCGCACCCCCGCCGTGCGCGCGCGGATCGCCTTGAACTCCGAGCCGTCCTTCCAGTCGGGCCAGTCCTTGGGGTCGCTCGCGATGGCCTTGCCCATGACGTAGATCAGCTCGACGTCCTGGGCCGCGCCGCGCAGGTCCCAGTCGGGGCTCCAGGCGTCGCAGGGCTGGTGGTAGCAGTTGGCGGTGTAGTCGCTGACCCACTTGTCGCCCGCCGCGCGGCCGCCCTTGACCAGGTCGGCGCCGCCGCCCAGGCCCATCAGCAGCATCACCGGCACCCCCTGCTTGGCCAGGCTGAAATGATCGGCGCGGAAGAACAGGCCGCGCTCGGGCTTGGCGTCCGGCGTCACGGTGCGACCTTGAGCCTTCGCCGCCGCGATCAGCCGGTCGTCCAGCTGGCTCTGGCCATAGCCCACCAGCACCACGTCCCTGGCGGGCCCCGCGGTCTGCAGCACATCCAGGGTGAAGTTGGCCGCCATCCTGTCCAGCGGCGTGTGCGGATGGGCGGCGTAGAATTCCGAGCCCAGCAGGCCGCGCTCCTCGGCCGTCCAAGCGGCGAAGAGCGTGGTGCGGGCCGGACGCGGGCCGGCGGCCAGGGCGCGGGCGATCTCCAGCACACCGGCCACCCCGATGGCGTCGTCCGCCGCCCCGTGCCGCACCTTGTCGCCGTTCACAGGCGCGCCCAGTCCGAAGGCGTCCCAATGGGCGGAGAACATCACGCTCTCGTCGGGCTTGCTGGCCCCGGTCAGCTTGGCGATCACATTGCGGCTGGCGACCTGGCTGTGGGTCACGCCGTAATCCGCCGAGAACGCAGCGCCGGTCAGGACCACCGGCTTGAAGTCCGCCGACCGCGCGCTGGTCTTCAGGACCTCGAAATCCAGGCCCGCCTGTTTGAACAGGTCCACGGCGGTGTCGCGCGCGATCCAGCCCTGCAGCAGCAACTTGTCCTTGGCCGGGTCGGGCCGGACGATGTCGAAGCTCTCGCCGTTGGAGGCCGCCACCGTCGACCAGCCGTAGCCGGCGCCCGGCGTCTCGTGAACGATCAGGGCGGCCACGGCGCCCTGGCGCACGGCCTCCTCGTACTTGTAGGTCCAGCGCGCATAGTAGGCCGCCGCCTGGCCGCCGAACTTGCCGGCCACCGGCTCCCCGGCCTTGGCCTCGAAGTCGGGGTCGTTGATCAGAAAGACCGCCACCTTGCCCTTCAGGTCGTGGCCCTTGAAGTCGTCCCAGCCCCGCTCGGGCGCCCTGACGCCATAGCCGACGAAGACCATAGGGGCGCCTGCGATGGCGACATGATCGACCGGCCGCAGGGTGGCGACATTGATCTGCTTGGCCTGTTCGAGCGCCGTGGTCTTGCCGCCCACCGAGACGCTCAGCTTGGCGCCCGGCTGCACCTGCAGACGCTGCAGCTGAACCTCCTGCGTCCAGCCGCCCTTGTCGCCCGCCGGCTCCAGCTTCAGCGCCTGGAACTCGCCGATCAGGTAGTCGACCGTCTTCTGCTCCCCCGGCGACCCCGGCGAGCGGCCTTCGAACTCATCGGACGCCATGACCTTGACGATGGCCGACAGCCGCGCCGGATCGATGGGGCCGGAGGTCTGGGCCTGGGCGGTCCCCGCCAACAGGACGGCGGCGAGGGTGAGCGCGGCGAACTTCATGGGTCGAACTCCGGGAACAGAGCCCGATCCTAGAGCGTGATGACCCAAGTGAATACGGGTTCAGGCGCCACCCCAACCGCTCCTCCCGGCGCATGCCGGGACCAGATTCATTCTAAGCCTTCGACCAGGACCCTCGTTCGTGTGGTTCGTGTGGTTCGTGGTTCCAAGTCTTCGGGTCGCGCCGCCGCGGAGGCCCATACGATTGTCCACGAACCACACGAACCACACGAACGGTGGATCAGCCCAGGGCGCCGAGATGAATCTGGGTGGCTGCTTCGCGCCGCCCTCCGGGTCGCCGGGATGAGCGGATCAGGCGCGCGAAAGCTCCGCCTCGACGGCGTGCAGCCGGTCCTTGCCGAAGAACATCTCGCCGTCGACGAAGAAGGTCGGCACGCCGAAGGCGCCGCGGGCCACGGCGGCCTCGGTGTTGGCGACGAGCTCGGCCTTCACCTCCGGGTCCTGGGTCGCCTCCAGGATCGCACGGGCGTCGAGACCCGCCTTGGTGAGCACACCGGCCACCACGTCGGGATCGTCCATCTTCAGACCCTGCTCCCACATCGCCGAGACCACAACCTCGAGATAGGCGTCGCCCACACCGGCGCGGCGCGCCGCCACCAGGCCGCGCATGATCAGCAGGGTGTTGACCGGGAAGTGGGGGTTGGAGCGATAGGCGGTCAGGCCGTGGGCGGCCACGAAGCGCCGGGTCTCCAGCCCCTCATATTCCAGCTTGCCCTTCACCCCGCCGAAGGCGGTCACCGGCGACTGGTTGCCGGTCGCCTTGAAGATACCCCCCAGCAGGCAGGGGATGAGGTTCACAGTGGCGCCGTGCCTGGCGGCGATGCCGGGCAGGACCTTCCAGGACAGGTAGCCGTTGGGGCTGCCGAAATCGAAGATGAAGTCGATCGTCTTGCCCATCACCAGGTCTCCTTCCAGGGGCGCAGATCCAGTTCGTGGGTCCAGGCCGAGCGTTTCTGATTGTGCAGCCAGACATAGTTCGCGGCTATGTCTTCGGGCTTGAGGATCTCGTCGCCGGCCAGCTTGGCGGCCACGGCCTCAGGGGTGTTGTTGGTGCGGGTGAAGACCCCGTCGATGGCGCCGTCCACCACGATGTGGGCGACGTGGATCCCCGCCGGCCCCAGTTCGCGGCCGGCGGTCTGGGCCACCGAGCGCAGGGCCGCCTTGGCCGAGGCGAAGGCCGAGTACATCTTGCCGCCCCGCATCGAGGCGGTGGCGCCGGTGACCAGGATCGTGCCGCGGCCGCGCGGCGTCATCACCCGGGCCGCCTCGCGAATGCTGAGGAAGCCCGCGAAACAGGCCATCTCCCAGACCTTCTGGAACACCCGCGTGGTGGTCTCCAGAACCGTGAACCGCACGTTCGCGCCGATGTTGAAGACCACCACCTCCAGGGGGCCGACCTCGGCCTCGACCCGATCGAACAGGGCGATCATCTCGGCCTCGTCGCGGGCGTCGACGCCGAAGGCGTGGGCTTTGCCGCCGGCCTTGCGGATGTCGTCGGCCAGGGCCTCCAGCTGGTCGAGGTTACGGGCGCGGCGGGTGACGCAGACGGTCAGGCCTTCGGCGGCGAAGGCCTTGGCGATGGCGCCGCCGACCCCGTCCCCGGCGCCGATCACCAGACAGACTTTGGGCGCCGCGTGCAGTGGTTCTCCAGACATGGCCTCACCTAAGTTTAGTTTCTGGACGCACCATCGTATTGAATCTGGACCCAGTCAATGGGATAGTGTCGCCGAACCAAGGAACACCGCCCGTGAAGTGGGAAGACCTCGCCGACCAGCCCTGCTCCATCGCCCGCTCGGTGGCGGTGATCGGCGACCGCTGGACCCTGATGATCCTGCGCGACGCCTTCCTGGGGGTGCGGCGGTTCGAGGCCTTTCAGACGAGGCTGGGCATCTCGCGCACCATCATCACCGAGCGGCTCAAGCTGCTGGTGGACGAGGGCGTGCTGGCCAAGGCCCCCTACCAGGACCGCCCGGTGCGCCACGAGTACCGCCTGACCCAGAAGGGCCTGGACCTCTATCCCGTGGTCATGGCCATCGTGCACTGGGGCGACCAGCACTATGCCGGGCAGGCCGGCGCCCCCCTGCTCCACCGCCACAAGGCCTGCGGCTGCGACTTCGCCCCCGTCATGACGTGTTCCGAATGCCACGCCCCCGTCGCCGCCCGCGAGGTGGAGACGCGGGCCGGACCGGGGGCGGCCCAAGGCGTGACCTCATAAATCCAGCAGGGCCCCGCTTGAGCGCTGGACGTATCCTGATCCTGACCGAACGCGCCTTGACCGCTCCAGCTTGGGCGACACCAACGTTCAGCTCAGCCAGTCCGACCGAGCGCCGGTCAGGAGTCGAAAACCTTGCCCGCTTTCGGCCTGAGACCGGTCGGCACGCCCCAGAGGTCAGGGGCGCCTGGGACGGGAGCGCCCTGCGCTGGGTTGGGCTTCGATCTGAGCACCAGGCGAGCCACTCGATTGAGGAACACCTGGTCCTGGAATGGCTTGGCGAGGTAGTCCCGAGCACCCAGGGCGACCGCGCGCCGGATATCGTCCGTCTGATTGCGGGCGGTCAGCACCATGGTGGGAAGCGACTTCAACCTTCCCTGACCGCGGAGGTGATCGAGAACACCAAATCCATCCAGCTCAGGCATGTTGATGTCCAAAACCATCGCCGCGAGACGCATCTGCGAAATGCGCTCCAGGGCGTCGCGGCCATTTCTCGCATAGCAGGAGTGATAGCCCGCCAGTTCGAGCCGCGTGGTCAGAAGTTCGATCATCATCGGATCGTCGTCCACCACCAACACGCTAGCTCGCACCGAGTTAAAGGGCACTGTGGACGGGCTCCCTGGATGTCTCGAAAGAGGCGACCCCCCGTTGAAGTGCGTCAATCAATTCCGTGGCCACGATCGGCTTGCGAACCAATCCGTCAAAGCCGTGGTCAGGACCAAGCCGCGCCAGATCGTCATCGGCTGTAAAAGCCAGGATCGGGATATTCTGGTTGGGTCCGTCGGTCTGACGGATGCGAGCCAAGGTCTCGGGACCGCTCATGCCGGGCATGCGGAGGTCGAGCAGGATAAGGTCGACGGGGTTGAGGGACGCCGCCTCGATGGCGCTTGGCCCGTCAGCGGCTTCCAAGACCTCGACACCAAGCCCGCTCAGCAAGGCGTTGACGAGCTCGCGGTTGACCGCATTGTCGTCAACCACCAGAACGCGAAGGCCTTCCGCCGCCTCCGCCGCGTTGGCCTCCGCAACGCTGGGCTCCACGATCGCGGCTTCCGGCGCGGTGATCTTGAAGTGGAATGTCGAGCCCAGACCGGGTCTGCTGTCGACGCCAATGGCGCCACCCATCGCCTCGACCAGACCCTTGCAGATCGCTAATCCGAGGCCGGTGCCGCCGTGCTGGCGTGTCGATGAGCCGTCCACCTGCGAGAACCGTTTGAACAGGCGCTCACATTGCTCGTCGCTCATTCCTGCGCCGGTGTCCTCGATGCCGACGGCAAGCTGCTCACTGGCCTGATCATAGGTCGCAGTCAGACGCACGCCGCCCGTGCTGGTGAACTTGACGGCGTTGCCGATCAGGTTGAGCAGCACCTGCCGAATCCGATCGGGATCCAAACGCACCGCGTCGGGCAGGTCATCGGCGGCGAAGCTCAGGCTCAACCCCTTCGCATCGGCCAGAGGCGAGAACATCGAGAGGGCGTCGTGCAGGACGCCGCGAGGTGAAACAGGACGAGGCTTGATTTCGGTCTGACCGGCCTCGAGCTTCGAGAAGTCGAGCACGTCGTTGACGATGGACAGCAAAGCGTCGCTGGCCGTTGCGACCCGGCCGAGTTGCGCGCTGGCCTCGGGTGCGAGATCCTGGCGCGCGGTGAGCAGGCGCGTGAACCCCAGAATGGCGGTGAGGGGGGTGCGGATTTCGTGGCTCATGTTCGCCATGAAGTCCGACTTGACCCGGGCTGCGCCCTCAGCCGCGTCGCGCGCCGCCAGCAGGTCGGCCTCGATCTGGCGTTGCGCGCTGACGTCGCGGATCACATCAAGAATTTCCGAGGGTTTGCCCTCGGCGTCACGCACGAGGGTGGGATTGCATTCGAGCCAGATCCACTCCCCGTCCTTGCGCTTGAAGCGGTATGAAAGCCGCCCAGAACCAATTTCACCCGATATGACTCGCCTGACGTGGGCAAGGCTCGGCTCCAGGTCGTCGGGGTGAATCTGCTGCAGGAATGCAGGCTTGTGCTGGCTTAGTTCCTGCGCCGTGAAGCCTGTGACCTGAGTGATTGACGGTGAGGCGTAAAGAAGCCGACCCGAAAGGCTGCTCCGCGAAATGATGTCGGTGGCGTATTCGCCGATCACGCTGTGGCGCATCTCGCTTTCCGCAAGGGCGGACTCGACAGCCTTGCGCTGGGTAACGTCGCGCAACGTGTCCTGGAACTCGATCAGGCGCCCCGTGTCTGCGTCATAGATGGCCCGCGCGTGCGCCTCCATCCAGATCGTGGCGCCGTCTTTCCGGAACGCGCGGTAGCCGTATTGCAGCGGGGGGGCGTCCGGACCGGCGGCAAGATAGGCTGTGAAGGCCTTGCGAACCCGGCGCACGTCGTCCGGGTGCATGAGTTCAGTCGCCGCACGGCCGAGCAGGTCCTCCGGCGAATAGCCCAGCACCTTTTCGATGGCCGGAGACAGGAAGGTGAACTTCTCATCGACGCCGTAGCAGGCGATGATGTCAGAAGCTCGGGTGGCCATGAGCCGGTAACGCGCCTCGCTGGCCGCTAGAGCTGTTTCCATTTCAATGCGGCTAGTGATGTCGCGCATGACGCTGACCACCTCGACGATGCCACCGCTGTCGTCGCGGATGACGGTCGGACTGGTCTCCATCCAGGTCCAGGCGCCGTCCTTGCGGCGGACACGATAGCGATAGTCGGCGCCCTCGGGGTCCGGCAGGCCGGCGAGCCGGGCCGCGGTCACCGCCTGCATACGCGGCACGTCGTCGGGGTGCACCAGGTCCGCCGGCCGGACGCCGATCAGCTCGTCGGGCTGGTAGCCGTAGCGGGCGCAATTTGGCGAGGCCCATAGAATTCCCCGCCCCGGCTCGACGCGGAAAATGAGGTCGGCGGCGTGTTCCGTGAGAAATTGCAGCCGGGCCTCATTCTGCCGCAGGCGTTGATCCGCCAGCTTGAGGTCGGTGACGTCCACAAAGGTCCCGAAGAGCGCGGCGACGGACCCGTCAGTATTCATCGCCGGGGCGCCCCGAGCAGACACCAGGCGCTCACGACCGTCAGGTCGCAGGATGCGGGCTTGCAGAGCATAGGACTCGCCGGTCGCGACGGCGCGTTCCACCAGCGCCGCCAGCTTCGCCGCGTCTTCGGGGGCATAGAGGGCCAGGACGCCCTCGAGACCTGGAGGCGGCTCGGCCGGATCGCAGCCGTGAATCTCATAGAGGGCGCGAGACCAGGTCGTGACGTCGGAAGCGGCGTCCCAGGACCAGTGGCCAACGCCGGCCATCTCCTCAGCTTGGTCCAGCAGCTGCCGCTGGTTGTTCCGTTCACGCTCCAGCCGCTGAAACGTGGAGATGTCCCGCCGCATCAGGAGAGCTTGAGTGACGGAGGCGGCCATGGCCTCAAGCTGCGCGCGGGCGGCCTGGCTGAAGCTGCTCCTCGGCTCGAAATCAATCACGCAGAGCGTGCCGAGGCGATGGCCGTCTGGCAGGATCAATGGGGCGCCGGCATAGAAGCGTATGGACGGCGCGCCGGTGACCAGGGGATTGTCGCGAAACCTCTGATCCTGGCTCGCGTCAAGCACGACCATGGTCTGATCCTGGCGAATGGCATGGTCGCAGAACGCCACGTCTCGGCCCGTCTCCGAGACGTCCAGGCCGATACAGGACTTGAACCACTGGCGATCGGTGTCCACCAGAGACACCAGCGCGACAGGGGCGTTGAAGGTCAGGGCCGCAAGCTGGGTGAGGCTGTCGAAGACCGCCTCAGGCGCGGTGTCCAGAACCCTCAGGTGCTGCAGCGCCGCGATCCGCTCTAGTTCCTCGGACGTGTCCACAGTGGGCTCCAGAACATTGCGGTCCACCCTCAATGGGTTGCAGCGCTTTCTGTAGGGTTAATTCGGAGGCGCTCGGGACCACCTGCGACAGATCGTCCTGCAATGTCAGATCTTGAATTCGGCGAAGACGGCCTCCGCTCCCCACCCTTCACGGTCATTCCGGGAGACCACCGGCCGGTTCCTCCCGGGGCGCGAACGCCGGCTAGCTCTCGGCGACCCGCCGCAGGCCTGCGGTGTCACAGACCTCGATCTGACCATAGCCGAGGGTCAGCAGGCCCGCGCGTTGGAAGCCCAGCAGGTAGACGTTCACGGTCTTGCGACTGAGGCCCAGCATCTCGGCCAGGGCCTGCTGGTTCATGCGCAGGGACGGGCCGCCGGTGCGCGCCATCATGTCCAGGCGGGCGGCCAGCCGCTGGCGGGGCGGCAGGGCCACGGCCTCGGCGGCGATCATCAGGGCGCCGCGCAGCTGCAGATAGACCAGCGCCGCCACCGCCTGCCAGACCTCCGGCCGCTCGGCCGCGATGCGGGTCAGGGCATGGTCGGGGACCACCAGCAGCACGCTCGGCTCCACGCAGATCAGGGTCACCAGACGCGGCCCGCCGCCGAACCGCAGGGTCTGGCCCAGGGCCACGCCGGGACCCGCCTGACCAAACAGCACCTCGCGGCCGCCGGGCGCCGCGCACATCATCTGCACCGCGCCCTCCACCACCAGGGTGATCCCGGTCTGCTCGTCCCCCTCCGACTGGGCCCAGGCGCCGGTGGGCAGGTGGACGATGCGGCCTTGGGTCAGGAGGGCCTCGATCATCGGCGGCCCATGCCCCTGCAGCCAGACGGACCGGGTCAGCAGTTCAGCGGCGCGCTCGCGATGGCTCATTCGAAATTGTAACTCTGGTGACAAACCTCGCCAAGCCGCCCGTCTAGGCTCTCCCCAACAGGAGCCCGCCATGACCACCACCCTCGACCTCTCGATCCGCCCCACGCAAGGCTGCGGCGCCCTGGTTGAGGGTGTCGATCTCAATCGGGCCACCGACGCCGAGATCGACCTGATCCGCGGCACGGTCTTCGACCGCGGCGTCGCCTTCGTCCACGGCCAGCAGATGACGCCGGAGCAGCAGATCGCCTTCGCCCGCCGCCTCGCCCCCATCGTCGTCAACCGCTACTTCCCCAAGACCGAGCGCTATCCCGAGATCGCCAAGGTCGAGAAGACCCCGGACCAGCAGACCAACATCGGCGGCGGCTGGCACACCGACCACAGCTATGATGTCGCGCCCGCCATGGGCTCGGTGCTGCTGGCCGTCGAGACCCCGCCCACCGGCGGCGACACCCTGTTCGCCGACATGTACGCCGCCTATGACGCCCTCTCCGACGGCCTGAAGGCGACGCTCGCCACCCTCAAGGCGCACCATGCCTCGGAGCACGTGTTCGGGAAGAGCAGCGTCTACGCCATGACCGACCGCGCCGACCTGGCCGGCAATACCGACGTGCCCGAGGCGATCCATCCCATGGTCATCACCCATCCGGGCAGCGGCAAAAAGGCGCTGTACGTCAATCCGGCCTTCACCACCGGCATCGTCGGCTGGACCCGCGAGGAGAGCATGGCCCTGCTGGGCTACCTCTACCAGCACGCCGTCAAGCCGCAGTTCGTCCACCGTTTCCAGTGGGCCAAGGGGTCCATGGCCATCTGGGACAACCGCGCCACCTGGCACCAGGCCCTGAACGACTATCCCGGCCAGTACCGCCTGATGCACCGCATCACGCTCGATGGCGGGCCGCTGAGCTAGGCGCCCGAGGCGACGTCTCACAGGAGCGCTGCGCGCGCGCCGCATCCGCCGGCGCCCGGCCTGCGTAACCTCAACTCCAGCCTCATTGGAGATCCCCGAGATGCGCACGATCCTGATGGGCCTCATGGCGGTATCGGCCCTAACGGCCTTCGGTGCGCCAGCCCTGGCTCAGAGCCGCCCGACCACGCCGCCCACGGCGGGGCCGCTGAACCCCGACACCTTCTATCGCGGGACCTGGTACGAGCAGGCGCGCACCCCCACCAGTCTCACCCGCGGTTGTGAGTACGCCACGACCGAGCATGGCCGCGACGCCCAGGGCCGGATCACGGTGCGCGACGCCTGCCGGCAGGACGGGCCCCAGGGCCGCGAGCGGGCCCTGTCGGGAATCGGCACGATCCGCGACCCCGGCCAGAATGCGGTGCTGGATGTCCGTTACCGCTTCGGTCCGTTCCGCCCGTCGCGCGAGTATCGGGTGATCGCCGCCGGGGCGCAGGGCGAGTGGTTCGTCTCGTCAGAGCCCAAGTTCGACAAGGTCTATGTCTTCACACGGGCCGTCGCCCCGCCTCGGTCCGAGGTCGAGGCCCTGATCGGCCGCGTGCGCGACCTGGGCTATGGCGGCGAGATCGAGGTCCTGGCCACGCCGGGGCGCGACTGACGAGCGGGGCTGAGAAGACCTCTCAAGTCCGCGTCGCGAACTCAGAGTCGCCGGTCACCGCCACGACCTGGTCGTCGAAGGAGGCGTGGGCCGAGGTGTAGAGGTGCGAATAGAGCCCGCCGGTCTTCATCAGGACGTCGTGGCTGCCCTGCTCCAGGATGCGGCCCTGCTGCAGCACCACGATGCGGTCGGCGTCGCGGATGGTGGCCAGGCGG
>JAZKFM010000109.1:0-10368 GCA_040386415.1 Pseudomonadota bacterium | reverse complement strand
CCGGGCTCGAACCATTCGAACGGCAGCGCGATGTCCGGCTTGCGCGCGGCCTTGTTCACGTAGCGCGCCAGCACGAAAAGCAGGAACAGCGTTCCGAACGCCGCAAGGGAGAAATTCCTCCAAAGCTTTCGCTGATCCTCCGCAAGATTGAATCGCTTGTTGAAAATCAGGAAGATGGCGGCCGGGAAGACGTTGCCGTTCTTGGTGGGGGAGTAGTAGGCGTTGATGGTGGGGGGCGTCATGCCCCACTCCTTCTTGTCCACCTTCTGGTTCAGCCGGTTCACCGTCCGGCGCCACTCGAAGGCGTTGGCGCGCTCGACATTGCCATAGAGGTCGCCGTCCTCAAGCTTGAGGGCCGAATAGTCGCGCCAGGTCTCGGGATAGGCGATCATCACGCTGAACTTCGAGAGCTTCTCCAGGGCCTTGGCCTTGGTGGGGGCGCTCATCCAGGTGAGCTTCTCGATGCGCCCCTTCATGGCGGCCTTCACGTCCGCCACCAGGACGTCCATCTTGGCCTTGCTGTCGGAGGGGAAGTAGGCCTCGACATAGAGCTTGCCCAGGGCCTCGCCGATCTGGTTGTCCACCAGGGCCACGCCGCGCTTCCAACGCTCGGCCTGGACCGGCTGGCCCGACAGGGTCTTGCTGCGGAACTCGTAATTGGCCTGGTCGAAGTCCTTGGACAGATAGGGCGCGGCTTGGTCGGCCAGGTGGAAGGCCTGCCACGCCTTGAGGGTTTCGATCGGCGTCTTGGCGTAGATGGCGGCGATCTTCGGGAAGGCGGTGTTCTCGGCCACCACCACCTTGGCTGCCGCGCCCAGACCGGCGCCGGCCATGAAGGCGGTCCAGTCAAAGCCCGGCGCGAAAGCGGCCAGGTCCTTCACGGTGAAGAGGTTGTAGGTCTTGTCGTCGTCGCGACGCTCGGCCCGGGTCCAGGAGACCTTGGCGATCTCGGTCTCCATCGCGACGATGGCCTTGGCCGCGGCCGTGGGATCGGCCCAGCCCGACAGGGTCAGCAGCCTGGTGACATAGGCCTCGTAGGCGGTCTTCTGCACCGCGAACTTTTCGTCCAGGTAGTAGTCGCGATCCGGCAGGCCGAGCCCCGCCTGGATCAGGGTGACGACGTAGTGGTCGGGATCCTTGGCGTCGTCGCCCGGATAGGCGCCGAACACCGAGCCGCCGAACTTCATCTGGCTCTCACCCATCACCCGGGCCACGTCGCTCAGGGTCCTGGAGGCGCGGATCGCCGCGAGGTCCGCCGCCATCGGCTTGGCACCCAGGGCATTGACCGCCGCCTCGTCCATGAAGCTGCGATACATGACGCCGATGCGGGCCTCGTCGCCGGTGGCGGCCTTGTCGGCCGAGGCCTTCTCCAGCACGGCGCGCATGCGATTGACGGAGAGCTCGTTCAACACGTCGAAGGCGCCGTAGCGCGAGCGGTCGGCGGGGATCACCAGCTTCTGCTGCGACACGCCATTGGCGTAGAGGAAGAAGTCGTCACCCGGCTTGACGCTCAGGTCGCGGCCGGCGGCGTCGAAGCCCCAGGGGCCCAGGCGGGGCGCGTTGGCCAGGTCGTCTGCGGCCAGGGCGGGGAGGGCGCCAAGCGCCAGGGCGGACGCCGCGCAGGCGGCGAGCCAGTAGGTCTTCATCGGGTTTTCAAAGCCTCGGACAGGGATTTGGGCGCGACCATGACCCGGTCGCGCCCTCCGTGGCTCGTTACATTTTAGTTACGTTCAAACCTTGGCGGACGAACCGCCAAGGGCGGTACGTTTCCTGGTGAGGGCGCGACGGGCGCCTGAATCGGTGTCCACTTCAGGCTGTCGCGCCCAGCTTGTCCACGGCCAAGGCCTTCAGGGTCTTGTAGTCCAGCTTGCCGTTCGGGGCCCGGTTCACCGGGGCCAGGACCAGCTCTCGGGGAGCCTTGTAGTCGGCCAGCAGGCACTTCACGTGGGTGGCCAGGTCCGCCAGGGACGGCGTGGCGCCGCCGACGGTTTCGACGATGGCGCAGATGCGCTCGCCGAAGCGCGGGTCGGGCACGCCCACCACGGCGGCGTCACGGACGCCGGGGAAGCGCTTGAGGGCTTCCTCGACTTCCTCGGGGAAGACCTTTTCGCCGCCGGTGTTGATCACCTGGGAGCCGCGGCCCAGCAGGGTGATGGAGCCGTCCTCCTCGATGATGGCCCAGTCGCCGGGCACGCTCCAGCGGGCGCCCTCGAAGATGCGGAAGGTCTTGGCCGACTTCTCCGGGTCCTTGTAGTAGCCGCTCGGCGTGAAGCCGCCGACCGCCACCAGGCCGCGGACGCCCGAACCGGGCAGGACGCGCTCGCCCTCCTCGGTGAAGACCGCCGCGTTCGGGCCGGTGGTGAACTTCGCCGTGCCGGCAGCGGCCCCGCCGCCGGACACCGACGACGCCAGGCCGAGCGCCTCGGAAGAGCCGAGGCTGTCCATCAGCATGATGTTGGGCAGGTGCTTGAGCAGGCCCTGCTTGTTCTCGGCGCCCCACATGGCGCCCGACGAGATGATCCGCTTCAGGCTGGCCATGGGCCACTTGCCCGGATTGGCGTCGAGGGTCTCCAGCATCGGCGCGGCGAAGGCCGGGCCCACGATGATCAGGCCCGAGACACCCAGGCGCTCCACCTCGTCGAACAGCTCCGCCGGGTTGAACTTGCGCGAGGGCAGGGTCGCGATGGCGCCGCCCGCGATCAGCTGGCCAAAGCTGATGAACTGGCCCGTGGCGTGCATCAGCGGGGCGACCGGAATGGTGATCGGCTGTTCGCCGGAGGCTTCCACCGCCTTGGCGCGCTCGCCGGCCTCGGCCACCCGCTCCATGGCCGGCAGGCCCAGCAGAAGGTTGGCGCCGCCGCCCAGGCCCTTGAACAGGTCTTCCTGGCGCCACATCACGCCCTTCGGCATGCCGGTGGTGCCGCCGGTGTACATCAGCAGCAGGTCGTCAGCCGAGCGGCCCCAGGGCCCCTCGACCCGGTCGGCGCCCTTGGCCACGATGGCGTCGTAGTCGGCCGCCCAGGCGGGAACCGGATGGCCGGGTTCGGCCACCGCAACCCAGGTCTTCACCTTCGGCAGACTTCCGCGCACCTTGTCGGCCATCTCGGCGAAGGAGGCGTGGAAGACCACGGCCTCGGCGTCGGCGTTGTCGAACAGGTAGGTCAGCTCGTCGCCGCCATACCGGTAGTTGGTGTTGAAGGGGGCGAAGCCGCCCTTGAAGGCCGCGAAATAGGTCTCGATGTATTCCGGCGCATTGTAGAGATAGGCCGCCACCTTGGATTGGTGGGTCAGTCCCGCGTCAATGAAATGCTGGGCCAGCGCATTGGCGCGGCGGTCGAAGTCGCGCCATTTGACGACGCGGCTGCCATGAATGAGAGCGGGGCGTTCAGGGGTGGCCTGGGCCACCGACTCCCACAGGTTGGCGTAATTCCAAACCTCCACGGGCAATCCTCCATATATAAAATATGGAGCGCATAAACGGTCGGTCGGCGCTGCTGTCAACGCCGACCGAACGGTCGTTTTAGTGGTTCATATGTTCGCCGGCCTTGGCGCCCGCGGGCGCGGCGGCGCCTGTGGGGCCCGCGCCCACGGCGAACTCCACCTTGAGCCGGGCGCCGCTCTTGAAGACCAGGGTGGCGGGGACAGCGTCGCCGGACGTCTGAGCCTTGGCCAGGCCAATCAGCATGACGTGATAGCCGGCCGGAGCGAAGGTGATGGCCTTGCCGGGCGGCAACAGGACGCTGTCCAGGCGCTGCATCTTCATGACCCCACCATCGGTGGTGGTGCGATGCATCTCCACCTTCCTGGCGGCGGGGCTCTCGACCGCAACCAGGGTGTCCGGGGTCCCTCCCCGGTTGGTGAGGGTCATGTAGCCCGCGCCGTTGGCGCCGGCGGCGGAGGGGCGGCTCCAGGGTTGGCCGACTTCCAGCCCGCCGAGACGGTAGGTGGCGGCCTGGGCGGCGGTGACGGAGAGGGCGGCGGTGAGGCCAAGGATCAGGGTGCGCATGGGGCTACTCTATATCAGTGCTGATGGGTTTCGGCGGGCTTGGCCGGCAGGACGAGGAGCGCCGGCGCGGGGTGGCTGAGGCGGGCCTCGCCGGGATCGGGAATCCCCGTCCATTGAGACTCCTCGCCGCCGCAGGTCTGGACGGTGGGGAAGTAGAGGACACCGGGCTCGGCCGGCAGCTTGGCGAGCACGGCGAACTCGTCGAACTGGTCGGCGGGCAGAGCGCCGCGCCAGACCAGGGCCGAGACCCGCTCGCCCTGCTTCTCGATGGCCAGGGTCCAGCCTGGCTTGGGCTGTGGGCGGGCGCTGGCCAGACCCTGCGGGGTCTCGATCCGCAGGGCGGTGGTGGCGGCGTCGCCGCAACCGTGACCCACCCGGAAGCGCAGCACCTGATAGGCGCCGGCCTTGGCTTCGCCGGGATCGACGCCGACGTGGGCCAGGGCGGGGGTGGCGACGGCGAGTGCGGCGGCCAGGAGCAGGGGTTTCAGTAGCGCCATGTCAGGCCTCCAAAGACGGACCGGCCCTCGCCGGGGAGGAACACCGCCTGGGAGACGATGCGGGCGTCGGTGATGGCGCCGAAGTTCGAGACGTAGCGTTCGTCGAACAGGTTGCGGGCGTCGAGGAACAGGCTGACGCCGTTCTCGAGCTTCCAGCCCGCGCCGAGGTTGGCGACCGCGTAAGCCGGCGACCTCAAGGTGTTCTGGTAGTCCACCAGGGTGTCCTGAATGGAGCACTCCACCGACGGGGCGACGAACCACCCGGACCGATGCTCATAGCGCAGCTCGGCCCGGTAGAAATGTTCGGGCACGACCGGCAGGCGGTGGTCGCCGTACTGCACGTCGCCTTCGAACCGGAAGTCCGACCAGGTGTAGGTCTGCCGCAGCCGCAGGCCCTGGACGATTGTCCAGTCGAGTCCGGCTTCCAGGCCCTGGTGAACCGTCTTCTCGGCGTTGAAGGTGGCGGCCGGAATGCCCTGAGCGGGGTTGACCTGGTAGTTGAGCAGTTCGTGCCTGAGCTGCGCGCGGTAGAGGGTGACGTCCCAGGTCAGCGGCCCGCGGCGGCCCCGGGTCCCCACCTCGCCGGTCCAGGCCTCCTGCGGCTGCAGGGCGGTGAAGCCACCGACGGTGGGAGACAGGGCGCTGAAATTCGGCGGCTCCACCGATCGCGTGAGGTTGGCGTAGACCTGGGCGCCGGCCTCGTCCTGCCAGATCAATCCGAGGCGCGGGGCGAACCAGTCGTCGTCCTTGCCCGTGGTGAGATCGAAGGTGGCGGCGACGCCGGGCAGCCTGAAGCTCTGATAGTCCCGGGTCGCCCGGCCGTAGGAGCCGCTGGCCACCAGGGCCACCTGGTCGGTGATGAAGAGGCGGCCCTCGCCGAACAGGTCCAGGCCCGTGGCGTTCTGCCGGCTCTTGGCGGACAGGGCGCCGCGGGAGCCGCGCAGATTGACCCACTGGTTGGCGTCGAGGTCCCCGCTGCGGAACGACAGGCCATAGAAGGCGTCCGCCCTGCGGCCGGCGAGCTCGCCGTCCCAGTCGAAGCGGCCGAAGGCGCCCCAGTTGCGGCTCTCCTGGTCGATCACCTGGAAGATCGGGTGATCGAGATCCTTCCAGGTGGCGTAGACGCCGCCCTCGAACACCGTCGTGGGTGAGAGACGCCAACGGGTCTGCAGGGCGCCGCGCACCGAGCCCATGTCACGCTGGTAGTTCAGCACACGGTTGGTGGCGTTGGCCTGTTGCGGATCGTTCAATGCCTGGGCGAGCGTCAGCGCGCCGGGGATTTCCTGGTGAACATAGCCGCCGTTGATCAGCAGGCGGATCTCCTGTTCGGCGCCGAAGCGGCGGGCGAGGTTCAGGCTGACGTGCTGGTTCTGGCCGGCGCTGTGGGCGCGCCACCCCTCGGCCTGTCCCGCCGTCACGGCGGCGAAGGCGTCCCAGTCGCCCCAGACCCGGGCAGCCTCGCCGTGCACGCGCAGCGTTCCATAGGAACCGCCCCCAAGACGCAGCAGGTTCTCGGCCCCGGCGTCGCGGCCCGTGGGGGTGACCAGGTTGATGGCCCCGCCCAGCAGGGCGCCGCCGAACCTCAGGGCGTTGCCGCCCTTGTAGACCTCCGTGTAGCGAGCGATCGAAGGATCGATCATCTGGAAGTCGCCGAAGCCATCGGCCTCGTTGAAGGGCACGCCGTCCTGGGCCAGCAGGGTTCCCCGGTTGTGGACCGCATTGCCGATGCCCGATCCGCGGATCGAGAGCCGGGTGTCGCCGCCCCACTTCTTCTGGGCGTAGACCCCGGGGACATCGCGCAGCAGATCGGCGACCCCCGGAGCGTAGCGGTTGGCGTAGGACTCCGCCGACACCACCGCGACGGCGCCGGGGGTTTCGGACAGGCGGGCGCGGGCGCTGGCGACCACCGGCGGATCTTCCGGATTGCGCGTCGCCGTGACGATCACGCTGTCGACGGTGGTGGTCTGGTCGTCGGCGAAGGCCAGGGACGGCGTGGCCAGGGCGGTGGCCGCGAGCAGCAGGACGCGCAGCGGGGCGCGTGAAAAATCGAGCATGTGAATTTCCAGAATCAAAGACGTCAGGCCACGCACGGACGGATCCGGCGCGGGGTGCGGAGGTCAGAGAGTCTGGGCGGGAGGGCCTTGGCCGAAGGGGCGCGGTGGCCCTCGGGCGCCGCGAAGGACGACCTCCACCGCCGGAGCCGGAACAATCTGCTCGGGCGAATAGGCGATCGGAAGGACCGAAAGCTCCGGTGTCGTCGTCACCGCCAGGTTGGCGCCAAGGCAGTCGCTGCAGGGAAGGCCGGCGAAGCCTTTCCGCGCCTTGCCGTCCCGGTCGAGGACGACGGTCTTGTTCCCTTCCGGGGTGCAGAGCTCAACGCGGACGGAATCGACGGACGCGGCCGCCAGGGAGGCGGCCGGCAACAGGGCCTGAATCAGTAGGGCGGCGACCGCAAACAGGACGGCGAGCGGCGTACGCCGCCGCGACCTGCCCCGATGCGCCCTGAATTCCATGGCGGCCGTCATACGGCTCCGAAAGCGGGTTTCGCAAGCCCCCTCCCACCGGGCATAGTGCCCGCACCCACGAGGAGAACGCATGGAAGGCCACGTCTCGCCCGGCGAATACAAGGACGTCATTCTCTTTCTCGCCACCGCCGGCGTGATCGTGCCTCTGTTCCGCCGCTGGCGGATCAGCCCCATCCTCGGCTTCCTGGGCGCGGGCGTTGTCCTGGGCCCGTTCGGCCTCGGCGCGCTCAGCGACACCTTTTCCTGGGTGGGCTACTTCACCATCGACAATCCCGAAGAGGTGGCCCAGCTCGCCGAGTTCGGCGTGGTCTTCCTGCTGTTCATGATCGGGCTGGAGCTGTCCTGGGAACGGCTGCGGCTGATGCGGCGGTTCGTGTTCGGCATGGGCGCCCTGCAGGTCGGGCTCTGCCTCGCCGCCATCGCCGGCGTCGCCATCACCTTCGGCGTGGATCCGGTGGCCGCCGTCGCCATCGGGGCGGCCCTGGCGCTGTCCTCCACGGCCGTGGTGATGCCGATCCTCACCGAACAGAAGCGGCAGCATTCCACGGCCGGCCGCGCCACCTTCTCTGTCCTCCTGTTCCAGGACCTGGTGGTGGCCCCGATCCTGATCACCCTGGCGATTCTCGGCCGCAGTGGTGGCGACCAGGCCTTCTCGCCCAAGATCTTCCTGGCCTTCGCCCCGGCGCTCCTGGGAATCCTGGGGCTGGTGGTGTTTGGCCGGTTGCTGCTGCGGCCGATGCTCAAGTCCGTGGCCCGCGCCAAGAGCGAAGAGTTGTTCATGGCCGCCTGCCTGCTGGTGGTGATCGGGGCGGGGCTGGTGAGCGCGCTCACCGGCCTGTCCATGGCGCTGGGCGCCTTCATCGCCGGCCTGCTGCTGGCCGAGACCGAGTACCGGCACGAGGTCGAGGTCACCATCGAGCCGTTCAAGGGCCTGCTGCTGGGCCTGTTCTTCGTCTCGGTGGGGATCGGGCTCGACCTTTCCATCCTGGCGGCCAAGCCGCTGCTGGTGCTGGGGATGGCCATCGGACTGATCGTTCTCAACGCCTCGGTGGTGTACGGACTGGCCCGCCTTTTCGGCTTGAGGTCGCCGCCCGCCATCGAGGCCGGCCTGCTTCTGGCGGGCGGCGGCGAGTTCGCCTTCGTCATCCTCGCGGCCGCCATGGGGGATGGGCTCGTCGACCGGACCATTGGCCAGACCGTGCTCGTGTCCTCGACGCTCTCGATGATGTGCATTCCACTGCTGGCTGCGCTCGGTCTCAAGCTGGGCGGGCGCAAGGCGCAGGGCGAGGGACTGTCGCCGGAGCCCGCCGCCATGGGCGAAGGTGAAACGTCCCGGGTCCTGGTGGTGGGCTATGGCCGGGTCGGGCGCCTGGTGGGCGAGATGCTCAATCGCCACGACATCCCCTGGGTCGCCGCCGAGCGTGACCCCCGGCTGGTGGAGGCGGCCCGCCACGCCGGTGAGTCGATCTTCTTCGGCGACGCCTCACGGCCGGAATTCCTCAAGCGCTGCGGCCTGGAGACCGCTCCGTCCCTGGTGGTAACCATGGATGCGCCCGAAGGCGCGGAGGCCATCGTCGCCACGGCGCGCCAGATGCGCCCAGATCTGACCATTGTCGCCCGGGCGCGTGACGCTCGCCACGCTCAGCGGCTTTATGAGTTGGGTGCCACTGACGCCGTTCCCGAGACGGTCGAAGCGTCCCTCCAGCTATCGGAGGCTGTGCTCGTGGAGATCGGTGTCCCGATGGGCCTGATCATCGCCTCGATCCACGAGCGCCGCGACGAATTCCGCAAGTCTCTCAACCGTCCCGAGGCCTTGGGCGGCCGCACGCGGCGGTACCGCCGCAACATCGAAGTCTGATCCGGCATGGGGGCGGCAGCCCCGTCGCGGTCATATTCCACGGTTACGCGAACTTATTGTGCAACTCGAGCTATATGCGCCACAGTATGACTTGAAAGAGACACAGACGCCCCATCTTCACCACCGAAACGCCTCTGAAAATTTGTCGGGAACCAATGATAGGGACCGACGTTCTGGGGTCGGTGCGATAGGGGCGCGCCGGTGAATAGGGGCAAGGAATGTCGTTTGGAGCCTGGGGATCGACCGAAACACCTACTGTTTCGCCGTCCGTTCAGCCATGCGACTATCAGGCTGCTTTACAAGATTATCGTGGAACTCGGCGTTCGCCGACGGGCGCCGGTGGCGACCGTTTAGAATCAGCCGGCACAGTTCAATGTCAGAATTCGACACTTCGACGTCCGCCAGGAGCGTCAGAGTGGCTCGATGGAGGGCTCTGCCCTCCGTCTCTAAGTTGATCGCTTAGGGGTTTATTGTGTAGCGTCCTGGTGTCTAGTTCGCGGGTCGGGCAAATTGGCGGTCGGTGTGGCTTCGGCGACACTTTCGCCGTGCTTCGGCCTTGTTATAAAGGTGCTGGGTCATAAGGCCGCAGCAGAGGGCAATGAGAGGGCTCTGATATGAAATTCAAACTCCTGGCGGGAGCCGCCCTGGCTGCGGTGTTCGCCGCGTCCGGCGCTTCCGCGCAAGAAGGCTGGTACGGCGCCATCGACCTTGGCTACCACTGGCCCGAAGGCATCGAGGCCACCTCGTCGAACAACGCGGCGAACGGCCAGCCCTATTCCTGGACCTTCAACCAGGAAGAAGATTGGGCCGGCTTTGCTCGTCTCGGCTATCAGCTGAACGACCACTGGCGCGTCGAACTCGAAGGCGGCTACCGTCCCGGCGACATCAAGTCGATCCGCGGCGGCGCCGGCAATTCGATCCTCGGCCTCTGCACCCCCGGCGTTCTGCGCACGGCTGCTGCGCCGACCTGCGGCTCGCCGACCGGCTCCATCGAGTCGTGGACCGTCATGGGCAACGTGCTCTATGACTTCGCTCCCGGCGCGATGATCAACCCCTTCGTCGGGGCCGGCGTTGGTATCAATCACGTCAAGCTTGACACGGTTGGCCAATTCTCGACCGTGACCGGCGCGATCACCGCCGCCAACCCCGCCATCCAAAACCTGACCATCGATGACGACGATACGGCGCTCGCCTATCAACTGATCGCCGGTCTGGCCTGGCAGGCGACCGACAACCTCGACGTCGACCTGACCTATCGTTGGCTCGGCGGTTCGGACCTCGACTTCGCGTCGACCGGTTCGAACGCTCTGCAACCCGGCGTGTTCTCCGGCGAATACCGCGACCAGTCGGTGACCCTCGGCCTGCGTTACTCCTTCGCTTCGCCGCTGCCGCCCCCGCCGCCCCCGCCGCCCCCGCCTCCCCCGCCTCCCCCGCCTCCGCCTCCTCCGCCCCCGCCGGCGTATGAAGCCAGGCAATTCATCG
>JAZKFM010000108.1:0-8786 GCA_040386415.1 Pseudomonadota bacterium | reverse complement strand
GGGTGGGATTCGAACCCACGGTGGGCTTTCACCCACGGCGGTTTTCAAGACCGCTGCCTTAAACCACTCGGCCACCCGTCCAGGCTTGCGACCTAGTCCTTGGCGCGTTCCACGTAGGAGCCGTCCTCGGTGAGGATGACCACCCGGGTGCCCGGCGCGATATAGGGCGGCACCATGGTGCGCAGGCCGTTGGAAAGCACGGCGGGCTTGTAGGACGACGAGGCCGTCTGCCCCTTCACCGACGGCTCGGTGTCGACGATCTCGAAGGTGGCCAGGCGCGGCAGGGACAGCGCGATCGGCACGTCGTTGTGGGTCGAGAGCTGGACCGTCATGTTCTCCTGCAGATAGGCGGCGGCGTCGCCGATCACCTCTTCGCTGGCGGTGAGCTGGTCGTAGTTCTCGGGGTTCATGAAGTGGAACCCGTCGGCGTCCTGGTAGAGGAAGGTGTGGTCGCGCTCGTCGACGAAGGCCTTCTCCACCGACTCCGTGGTGCGGTAGCGTTCCGACACCTTCACCCCGTCGGAGATGCGGCGCATGTTCAGCTGGGTCACCGGGGTGCCCTTGCCGGGGTGGATGTTCTCGGCGCTGAGCACCACGTAGAGCTTCCCGTCCATGTCGACGACGGCGCCCTTGCGGAGCGAGCTGGCGGCTACCTTTGGCAAGTCATTCGTCCTTTGGTCGCGGCGGGCCATCGGCCGGCGCGTTGTGCTAGGTTCCTGCGCTCCTATAGCGATCCGGGCCAGGATCGCCAGTCTCTTGGAGCGCCGCGCGTGACCTCCCCCCTGCCCTCGCCCTGGTGGCGGCCCGAGAACCACCAGGACCGCCGGCCCTTCCTGCTGGGGCGCAACGCGATCCAGAAGGCCATCCGGGGCTGGTTCGAGGACCAGGGCTTCACCGAGGTGGACGCCGCGGCCCTGGCCGTTTCGCCGGGCAATGAGGCCCATCTGCACGCCTTCGGCACCGAGGCCATCACGACAGACGGGGTGCGATCGCAGCTCTATCTGCACACCTCGCCGGAGTTCGCCTGCAAGAAGCTGCTGGCCGCCGGCGAGACGAAAATCTTTGATTTCGCAAAGGTTTGGCGCAATCGCGAGCGGGGCGCCCTGCACCATCCCGAGTTCACCATGCTGGAGTGGTATCGCACCGGGGAGCCCTATGAGAGCCTGATGACCGACTGCCAGAGCCTGCTGGCCCTCGCGGCCGAGACAGTGGGGGCGGAAGCCCTGCGGTTCCGGGGGCATGCCTGCGACCCCTTCGCCGAGGCCGAGCGGGTGACGGTGGCGGAGGCCTTCGAGCGGTGGGCCGGCGTCGACCTGCTCATGTCGGTGGCCGTGGATGGAACAGTCGACCGTTCGGCGCTGGCGGCCCAGGCGCCTGTGCGGGTCGCCGAGGACGACACCTGGTCCGATATCGTGTCCCGGATTCTGGTGGAGAAGATCGAACCGCACCTCGGAATCGGCCGACCGACATTGCTCACCGAGTACCCGATCGCCGAAGCGGCCCTGGCGCGGCCGAAACCCGGAAACCCCAAGGTGGCCGAGCGTTTCGAGCTCTATGCCTGCGGCGTCGAGCTGGCCAATGCGTTTGGCGAACTGACCGATGTTGACCAACAATTGCGCCGTCTGACCATCGAAATGGACGAGAAGCAGCGGGTCTATGGCGAGCGCTATCCCATCGACGAGGACTTCCTGGCCGCGCTGGCCGTCATGCCGGACGCCAGCGGCGCGGCGCTTGGCTTCGACCGACTTGTGATGCTGGCCACTGGGGCGGCGCGGATCGACCAGGTGATCTGGACGCCCGTCCCGGGCCAGGCTTGAGACTCGGCGGCGGGCGGCGTAGTCCTGTGGCGTGAGCCGGTCGCTGTCCTTGTCGTTCAAGACCGCCGTCGCGATGTTCTGCATCGCGTTGGCGCTGGTCTATGCCACCGCGTCGGCCGCCAGCGTCCTGGACCGCGTGCAGCACCAAAGCCAGCCGGCGCAACACCATCAGCACGGCGCCTTCAGCGACCTGTCCTTCGACGACCACCATCAGGACGGCGACGCCGAGACGAGCCATGATCGCGGCAGCGGGCATCATCACCATGCCGATGGGCCGCAGGGCATTCTCGGCGAGGACCCGGGCCGCAACTTCAGCGCCGGCTCGACGGAACGTCAGGCCATCCGGTCCGACCAGCTGATCGCCAGCCCCGGCTCGCCCGGGCCCGAACGCCCTCCCAAAGGCCTCACCTTCAGCGTCTGAGCCCCCGCGTCGCACGACGTGGGCCGATCCACGTCTGCTTCGTGAGACCTTTATGCCAAAGACCTTCGACGCACGCCCCTGGGCGGCGTCCCGCAGCCTGCTGACGGCCTGCGCCCTTATGTTCGCCACGGCCGGTTTCGCCGCCGCCGCCGAGACCCTGACCCTGCCCGAGGCCCTGAGTCGGGCCGCGGCGTACGACCCATCCGTTCCGGCCGCCGCCGCGCGGATGCGGGCGGCCGAGGCCGGTGTTCGGCAGGCAGGGGTTCGCCCCAACCCCAGCCTGGGCGCGGACCTGGAGAACTTCGCCGGCACCGGTGACGTGGGTCTGGCGGATCGCTCCGAGGCCACCCTCTATTACGAGCAGACCTGGGAACGGGGCGGCAAGCGTGAGGCGCGGGTGGGTGTGGCCCGGGCGGAGTTGGCCGTGGCCCGAGGCCGGGCCTCGGTTCGCGCCCTGGACCTGCTCGCCGAGGTCCAGGCGGCCTGGGTGGAGGCCCTGGCCGCGCAGGCGCAGATCGCGGTGGCGGAGGAACGCCTGGCCGTGGCCCGTCGTCTCGAGGGCGAGGTGGAGCGCCGGGTGCGCGCGGCGCGGGACCCATTATTCTCCGGCGAGCGGGCCCGCACCGCCACCGCCCAGGCCCGTATCGACCGCGACCAGGCCCTGGCCGCCGCGGAACAGGCGCGAGGACTGCTGGCGTCCTACTGGGGTGGCGACCCTAGTTTCGAGCTCGTCGCCTCAGCGCTGGAGACGGGGACGGTTTCCCCCGCAGCCACGGTCGCCGACACACCGGACCTGCGGCTGCTGGCGATGGAGCGGGACCTGAGCCAGGCCCGGATCGGGGTCGAGCGCGCCCGGGCGGTACAGGATCCGCGCTGGCGGGCCGGACTGCGGCACTTCGGGGAGAGCAACGATGTCGCGGTCATCATCGGGGGATCGATCCCGCTGGGCCGCAACGACACCAACCAAGGCGGCGTGGAACGCGCCCAGGCCGAGCGCACCGCCGCCGACGCCGACATGGTCGCCGCCAGGATCGACCGCGAGCGGGAGGTGGCGCGGCTGACCGCACGGCGCGCGGCGACCCTGGCCGAGGTCGTCCGAAACGACGCCGAGGTCGCCCCCAGCGCAGCGCGGGCCGTGGCGCTGGTCCGGGACGGCTTCAACCGGGGCGGCGGAGCCTTCACCTACCTGGAGGTGGCCGACGCCCAGCGGGCGGTCATTGAGGCCAAGGCCCGGCGCATAGAGCTTCTGAAACGCTTTCATCTCGACGGCGCGCGCCTCGACCGGCTGACCGGTCGCCATGCCGCCCTCCTCTCCAATGCGGAGACCCGCTGATGTCCTGCCAAGTTGTCCGCGGCCTCGCCGCCCTTGTCCTGAGCCTTGGCCTGCTGGCCGCCTGCGGGCAGAAGCCAGACGCCCACGCCAAGGGTGATGCACACGCAAGTCCCTCCGGCGAGTATGAGCGCGGCCCGCACCGGGGCCGCCTGCTCCGCGACGGTCCGTTCGCGGTCGAAGTCACCATCTTCGAGGATGGCGTGGAGCCGGAATTCCGCCTCTACGCCTACCGGAAGGACAAGCCCGTCGATCCGAGAACGGTGCAGGTGACCGTCGAGCTGACCCGTCTGGGCGGAAAGGTCGACCGGTTCGCCTTCACGCCGTCGGAAGACCACCTGCGCGGCGGCGGGGTGGTGACCGAACCCCATTCCTTCGACGTGAAGGTTCGCGCGGTGGAGAACGGCAAGACGCACGCCTGGGCCTATGCGTCCTACGAAGGGCGCACCACGATCTCGGCCCAGGCCGCCAAGACGGGCGGCGTGCGCACCGAACGCGCCGGGCCGGCGATGATCGGTGAATTCATCGACCTGGCGGGGCGCGTGGAAATCACGCCCGAGGGCAAGGCCGAGGTCCGGGCCTGGTATCCGGGCCGCATCCTGTCGATGCGGGGCGAACTGGGCCAGTCGGTCCGCAAGGGGCAGGTCCTGGCTCGCGTCGAGTCCAGCCACAGCCTGCAGGCCTATGCCATTCCCGCGCCGATCAGCGGGGTGATCATCGAGAAGAACGCCAATGTGGGCGGGGTGGCCGGCGACCAGCCGCTGTTCGTGGTCGCCGACCCGACCCAGCTGCACGCCGAGTTCTTCGTCTTTCCCCGAGACGCTGAGCGCATCCGCGTCGGCCTGCCGGTGGAGGTCCGCTCGCTGTCAGGCGACGCCCGGCTGACGGCCAAGGTGGAGGCGATCCTCCCCACGGCCGACCTGGCGAGCCAGACCCTGGTGGCCCACGCCCACCTGCCCCCTGGGGCGGCCCAGAGCTTCCGGCCCGGCATGGGAGTCGAGGGCTCGTTCGCGGTCGGCGCCCAACAGGCGTCGCTGGCGGTGCGCACCAAGGCCCTGCAGCGGTTCCGCGACTTCACCGTGGTCTTCGCCCGGGTCGACACGACCTACGAGGTCCGCATGCTCGAGTTGGGCCGCCGGACGCCGGAATGGACCGAGGTGCTGGGCGGGCTGGATCCCGGCACCGAGTATGTGGTCGACGGCGCTTTCCTGATCCGGGCGGACATCGAGAAGTCGGGGGCCAGCCATGACCACTGACAGCCTGCCCGCCGCTGCGCGCGACAGTCTGCTGACGCGCGTCATCACCCTGTCGATCCGGTTCCGCTGGGCGGTGCTGGCCCTGGTGATCCTGTCCGCCGCCCTGGGGGTCTGGAGCTTCCAGCGCCTGCCCATCGACGCGACGCCCGACATCACCAATGTCCAGGTGCAGATCAACACCGAGGCTCCCGGCTTCTCGCCGCTGGAATCCGAGCAGCGGATCACCTTCCCGGTGGAGACCGCCATCGCCGGCGTGCCGGGCTTGCAGCACACCCGCTCGCTCTCCCGCTACGGCCTTAGCCAGGTGACGGCGGTGTTCGCGGACGGGACCAACATCCACTTCGCCCGCCAGCTGATCAATGAGCGGCTGCAGAGTGCGCGCAGCCAGATTCCGGCGGGGCTCACCCCGGAGATGGGGCCCATCACGACGGGGCTGGGCGAGATCCTCATGTACACGGTCGAGTCCAAGCCCGGCGCGCGCAGGCCGGACGGACAGGCCTATACGCCGGAGGACCTGCGCACCCTGCAGGACTGGGTGATCCGGCCGCAATTGCGCACCACGCCCGGCGTGGTCGAGGTCAACACCATCGGCGGCTTCGAGCGGCAGTACCACGTCGCCCCCCTGCCCGAGCGGCTGTCGGCCTATGGCCTGACCCTGGCCGAGGTGGTCACCGCCCTGGAGCGTAACAACGCCAACCTGGGCGCGGGCTATGTCGAGCGGTTCGGCGAGCAGTACCTGGTACGGGTCCCCGGCCAGGCCACGGGGATCGAGGACCTGAAGGGCGTCATCGTCAGCCATCGCAACGGCGTGCCGATCCGCGTGGCCGACGTCGCAGACGTTGGGATGGGCGAGGAGCTGCGCACCGGCGCGGCCACGGAGAACGGCCGCGAGATCGTGCTGGGCACCGTCATGATGCTGGTGGGGGAAAACAGCCGGACCGTCGCCCGCGCCGCGGCGGCGCGCCTGGAGGTCGCCGCAAGGGCCCTGCCGCCCGGGGTCATCGCCGTGCCGGTCTATGACCGCACCGACCTGGTGGACCGCACCATCAAGACCGTCGCCACCAACCTGGTGGAGGGGGCGCTGCTGGTGATCGTGGTGCTGTTCCTGCTGCTGGGGAACATTCGGGCCGCCGTGATCACCGCGGCGATCATTCCGTTTTCGATGCTGCTGACCATCACCGGAATGGTCCAGGGCAAGGTCTCGGGCAACCTGATGAGCCTGGGCGCCCTGGACTTCGGCCTGATCGTCGATGGGGCGGTGATCATCGTCGAGAACTGCCTGCGGCGGTTCGGCGAGGCCCAGCGTCGCCTGGGCCGGGTGCTGACCCCTGACGAACGCTTCAGCCTGGCGGCCACCGCCACCGACGAGGTGATCGGCCCGTCCCTGTTCGGGGTGCTGATCATCACGCTGGTCTATGTGCCGATCTTCGCCCTGACCGGTGTGGAGGGGAAGATGTTCCACCCCATGGCGATCACCGTGGTCATGGCCCTGACCGCCGCCATGGTGCTGTCCCTCACCTTCGTGCCCGCCGCCATGGCCCTGTTCGTCACGGGCAAGGTCGAGGAGACCGAGAGCCCGGTGATGCGGGGCGCGCGGCGGCTCTATGAACCCGCGCTGTCCTTCGCCCTGCGGATGCGCACCGCGATGGTGGCCGCGACGGTGGTCCTGGTCCTGCTGGCCGGGTTCGCGGCCAGCCGCATGGGCACGGAATTCATCCCCAACCTCGATGAGGGCGACATCGCCATGCACGCCCTGCGCATTCCCGGCACCAGCCTGAGCCAGGCGGTCGCGATGCAATCGGCCCTGGAGGCCCGCATCAAGCGGTTCCCGGAAGTCGAGCGCGTGGTGTCCAAGCTGGGGACGGCCGAGGTGGCCACCGACCCCATGCCCCCCTCGGTGGCCGACACCTTCATCCTGCTGAAGGATCGCCAGGACTGGCCCGACCCGCGCAAGCCCAGGGCCGAGCTGCTGGCGCAGCTGGAGGCGGCGGTGGCCGAGATCCCGGGGAACAACTACGAGTTCACCCAGCCGATCCAGATGCGTTTCAACGAACTGCTGTCAGGAGTGCGGGCCGACGTGGCCGTGAAGGTGTTCGGCGACGACCTGGCGGAGCTGGCCGGGATCGGCGAGCAGTTGAAGGCGGTCATGGAGACCACGCCCGGAGCGCAGGATGTCAGCGTCGAGCAGACGACCGGCCTGCCGGTGCTGCAGATCACCCCCGACCGGGCGGCCCTGGCCCGGCTGGGCCTGAACGTACAGGACATCCAGGATGTGGTGGCCACCTCCATCGGCGGCACGGTTCGACATCGTCGTCCGTCTGCCCGAGGCCCTGCGCAACGATGTCGATGCGGTGGGCCGTCTGCGCATCCCGCTGACAGCGTCCGGCGACGGGCCGCGGGGCTTTGTCCCCCTGGCCGACGTGGCCAAGGTGGAGGTGGAGATCGGGCCCAACCAGATCAGCCGCGAGAACGGCAAGCGCCGGGTGGTGGTCACCGCCAATGTGCGCGGCCGCGACCTGGGCTCCTTCGTCGAGGACCTGGAGCGTCGGGTGGGCGCCGAGGTGGAGATTCCCAGCGGCTACTGGGTGACCTATGGCGGGACCTTCGAGCAGCTGATCTCGGCCACGAGGCGGCTGCAGATCGTGGCGCCCGCCGTGCTGTTGCTGATCTTCGGCCTGCTCTACGCCCTGTTCCGGTCGGTGAAGGACGCCGCGATCGTATTCTCCGGCGTGCCCCTGGCCCTGACCGGGGGGGTGGCGGCCCTGCTGCTGCGCGGCCTGCCGCTGTCGATCTCGGCGGCGGTGGGCTTCATCGCCCTGTCCGGCGTGGCGGTGCTGAACGGGGTGGTGATGGTCAGCTTCATCCGCAACCTGGTGGCGGAGGGCCATCCCCTCGACGCAGCGATCTGGGAGGGGGCGCTGACCCGCCTGCGGCCGGTGCTGATGACCGCCCTGGTGGCCAGCCTGGGCTTCGTGCCCATGGCCTTCAATGTGGGCGCGGGCGCCGAGGTGCAGCGCCCGCTGGCCAGCGTGGTGATCGGGGGGATCATCTCCTCGACGATCCTCACCCTCCTGGTGCTGCCCGCCCTCTACCGCATGGTGCATGGGCGTCGGGGGGCGCGGGATGGCGCGACCAAGTGATCTGGACGCCGGTCCCCGGCTAGGGCTCTAGAGGGGCGCTGTCATCGCGCAGACCGTCGCGGCCAGTTCCTGGAAGCCCGAGGTATAGGAGGTCCAGGGCGTGGCGGGCGCGGGGTTGGCCGGGTAGAGCATGGCGCCGTTCTGGGCGTAGTTGGCGCCGCTGATATAGGTCGCCGTCTTGGCCTGACAGTCGAAGGCCACCTTGTGGATCGACCAGGCCACCGGGGTCGGATTGGCGCCGAAGTTGGTGGGGGTCGCGTAGAGCGTCTGGACCGAGGTGGTCTTCACCGCGCCATCGATGGCGATCTCGCCGGAGGTGAAGGACCAGGCGGCGAAGCTGTCGCGGGCGACGCCTTCGTAATAGGGCGCGGCGGCCGCCTGCTGGGCGAGGGTCAGGCCGGCGGCCAGAAACAGGGTCGCGATCATTGGACCTCAAGCCCCTGCGTCTGCATGACGCCGTCCGGACCGGGGACGCCGGTGACCGTGACCGACATGGTGCCGCTGCCGCCGCCGTTGTCCTGCACGTTGAAGACCACGATGTTGGGCTGCTTGAGGGTGATGAGCTTGACCCGGGTGAAGCCGCCGTCATTCCCGTCCACCGGCGGCCGGGTGTAGGTGGTGAAGCCGTCGGCGTCGGGCGCCGGAATATCCGAGGCCGGCCGGCAGCCGAAGAACCGGATGGGTCCGGCGGTCGGGTCCACGGCCCAGGCCGCCTCCGACAGGCACTTGGGATCCAGGATGATCCCCGCCCCGCCCAAGGCCGAGGCGCTGGAACTGGCGAGCAGGGAAAGCACGGCGGCGATCAACAGGCGCTTCATGGCG
>JAZKFM010000107.1:3740-12312 GCA_040386415.1 Pseudomonadota bacterium | reverse complement strand
CGATCTTCGTCCGTGACCTGAGCGTCTTCGACGCCGCGATCGACAGCGCGTCGAACGTCTCCGACATGGGCTGGTAGCGGCCCGGGCCGCGACGCATCGGCAAGCATCTTGCTCCACCCGGCAGAATCGAGTCCTGCCGACGGGGGCGTTGCTTTCCCCCCGGCAAGTCATGCCGAGGCGGCAAATCATCCCCGGTATGATTAATTCGCCTCTCCGCAGGGCGATATATTCGTCAATAAAATCATCTACTTAAAAACTGAACGCGGGCCCAGAACTGGCCCGCGGCTTGCGAGAGTGTCAGCAAGGCGAAAAACCCGCCCCGCAGGCAAAAGCCGCAAACTCTCTCCCGACCAGAATGGAAGGATCCCAAATGCCGTACAATTCGGTGAATACCAACGTGGGCGCGATGGTCGCGCTCCAAAACCTCAATGCGACCAACTCCGACCTGGCGATGGCTCAGAACCGCATCAACACTGGCAAGAAGGTGGCGAACGCCAAGGACAACGGCGCTATCTGGGCGATCGCCCAGAACCAGCGCGCGGCGTCCGGATCGTTGAACGCCGTCCGGGATTCACTGCAACGCAGTCAGTCCACGGTCGACGTCGCCATTGCTGGTGGGGAGACGGTTTCGGACCTTCTGCTTCAGATGAAGGAAAAGGCTCTGGCGTCCTCTGACAGCAGCCTGGATAGCGCGTCTCGCAATGCCCTGAACGAAGACTTCATGGCCCTGCGAGACCAGATCCAGAAGGCGGTCGGTAACGCATCGTTCAACGGCGTGAATATGTTGAACGGAGCTGGTGTCGGTGGTGCGGTGACGATCTCGGCCCTCGCCGATGAATCTGGAACTTCCAGGCTCACGGTGCTGGCTCAGGATATGTCCCTCAACACTCCCGGCAGCGCGGTGGGGCTGTTGTCGACCGACTCCATTGGGACCCAAGCAGGCGCCACGGCTATGATCACTTCGGTTGCGACCGCTATTGCGAATGTCTCGACCGCTCTGTCAAAGCTGGGCACCGGTTCCAAGTCGCTCGCCAACCACCTGACCTTCATCAACAAGCTACAGGACGCGGTCGACGCCGGCGTGGGCAACCTCGTCGATGCCGACCTCGCCAAGGAGAGCGCAAGGCTCACCTCGCTGCAGACGAAGCAGCAACTCGGTGTCCAAGCGCTGTCGATCGCCAATCAGATGCCACAGACGATTATGTCTCTGTTCCGCAGCTAGTTGGTCGCAGCGCCGGGCGGGCGCCCCCCGTAAGGGGTGGCCCCGCCCGGCGAGCTCTTTGAACTGCTGGGCGCCGTTTGCCGCATGAGGTCGGCAATTTCTGCCCAAGCGCCGTTGAGGTAGGCAAGTCCTGCCGTGCGCAAACGTCCCTAACAAGGGTTTAATCCAACCATTTCAGTATTTTGTGGCGGGCCGATAGCCCGTGGGCGCTGGCTCTGACCTGGCCCGAAATTTGCTTTTAACCACGTGGGCAAAATGCCTGCGGTCAGCAAAATGCAGACCGGTGACCTGAGAACAAGGACACCTCTGATGCCGAATAGCGTCAACACCAACGTCGGGGCGATGGTCGCCCTTCAGAACCTCAACGCCACCAACTCCGAGCTGATGACGGTTCAAAACCGCATCAACACCGGCAAGAAGATCGCCTCGGCGAAGGACAACGGCGCCATCTGGGCCATCGCCCAGAACCAGCGTGCGACCTCCGGCTCCCTGAACGCGGTCAAGGACTCCCTGCAGCGTTCGCAATCCACCGTCGATGTCGCCATCGCCGGCGGTGAAGCCGTGTCTGATCTGCTTCTGCAGATGAAGGAAAAGGCGCTGGCCGCCTCCGACTCCAGCCTCGACACCGCTTCGCGGGTCGCGCTGAACGAAGACTTCATGGCCCTCCGCGACCAGATCGGGAAGTCGGTCTCGAACGCGACCTTCAACGGTGTGAATATGATCAACTCTGGCGGCACCACGATCGCAGCGCTCGCCAATGACGACGGCTCCTCGAAGCTGACGGTGCAGGCCCAGGATCTCTCCCTCGGCGGCGCTGTTCTGGGCGCCGCGCTCGACGCCTCCGCCTCCATCGGCACCCAGGCCGCCGCTGACGCCATGATCGGCACCATCGGCACCGCCATCGGCGCTGTCTCCACCGCGCTGTCGAAGCTCGGCACCGGCTCCAAGTCCATCGGCGCCCACCTGACCTTCATCGGCAAGCTGCAGGACTCGATCGACGCCGGGGTGGGCAACCTCGTCGACGCCGACCTGGCCAAGGAAAGCGCCCGCCTCACCTCGCTGCAGACCAAGCAGCAGCTGGGTGTCCAGGCGCTCTCGATCGCTAACAGCTCTTCTTCGGGTCTGCTCAGCCTCTTCCGCGGCTAGGGCAGGCGCGCGAGGCGGCGACGCCTCGTCACCGGCCGGACTTGGCGGGGAGGGCGAAATCCTCCCCGCCGATTTCGGTCAAACAGGGACGTTCACGGGCAACCCCCGTCAACGAAGGGAGAAATGGAAACCAAGGCTGCAAAACTGGCGTCAATCACCGACCAGACCCTCCACCAGCAACCGCAGGTTCACGCCGCGCCCGCACCGCTCGCGGTCAGGATCGCGGCCGGGGACGAAAGTCAGGCGGACTTCCGGCTGGTCATAGAGGAACAGGCCGGCTCCTACGTCTACAAGACAGTCGATCGGCGGACCGGTGACATTGTGGCGCAGTATCCGAGGGAGGAACTCCTGAAGATGCGTGAGGAAGAGGACTACGCCGCCGGCACGGTCATCCGCGCCAAGGTCTGACGAGGCTCAACAGCCTCTGAATCTGCAGGGTCTCACTGCCCCGGGAAACCGGTCGGCAGCCGCTCGCATATGGGCGTTAACCTTCTGGACACCATGATTCCATAGCTTCCAGCGCAGGAAGACCGGTCCCACCGACTCGCAAAAGAGCCGGTTGAAGGGGGCGGGCGCGCCAAGGAGGCCGAGTAGTGTCAATCAGCGTTCATACCAACAAGTCGGCCCTCGTCGCGCTGCAGAACCTGAACAAGACCAACGATGAACTGAGTGACGTTCAGAACCGTATCAATACGGGCCTGTCGATCGCGAACGCCAAGGACAACGCCTCGGTCTGGTCCATCGCCCAGGGGCAGCGCGCCGACATCGGCGCCCTCTCGGCGGTGAAGATGAGCCTGGACCGGGCCCAGTCGATCGCCGAAGTCTCCATGGCGGCCGGCGAGTCGATCTCCGACCTTCTCGTCCAGCTGAAGGAAAAGGTGGTTTCCGCCCAGGACCCCTCGCTGGATACCAATTCTCGCACCGCCCTGGACGCCGACTTCAAGTCGATCCTGCGGCAGATCAGCCAGGTCGGCCAGAACGCCAACTTCGACGGCGCCGACATCCTGGACGGCACCACGACGTCGATCCGCTTCCTCGCCAACGCCGACGCCAACGCCTACATCACCCTCTCCGGGCAAGACATGAGCCTGGGCATGGGCATCATCACCATGCTGCCCACGGCCTCGATCAACACCATCGCCGATGCCGCCCAAGCCCTGATCGACCTCGACGCCTCGATCGGCAACGTGAACCAGGCCCTGGGCGCCTTGGGGGCCCAGGCCAAGCAGATCGAGAACCACAACAAGTTCGTCTCCAAGCTGACCGACGTGCTTCAGGCCGGGATCGGCAACCTGGTGGACGCCGACGTCGCCAAGGAAAGCGCCCACCTGCAGGCCCTCCAGGTCCAGCAGCAGCTGGGCGCCCAGGCGCTCTCGATCGCCAACCAGGCGCCGCAGATCATCCTGTCGCTGTTCAAGTAATTGCGGGTTTCCCGACATCGGGAACGTCTTGAGGTCCGGGCGTTTCGCGCCCGGACCTTTGTCGTCTTAACTCTGTGGCTTAACCCCTCGTCATTGCCTGGCATGCGACGATCTGGTCGCGGACTCATGTTCGCGGACGGCGTTTCATGACCATCACCTTCGACACCAATATTCTGCTGAACTACTACCAGGGCCGCGCCGGCGTGCCCCTGACGTCGGCTGGTGGCGGGGCGCCGGCCAAGAAATACGCCCCGAGCGCCCCGTGGCTGCCGGGCGCCGAGACCGCCTCCAACACCCCGTCGCTGATGACCACGGCGGTCAAGAACGCCATGCTCGGCCGCAAGTTGGTGAATGAGGACGCCGCCCAGCTCGACCTCGCCGGCGCCAGCGCCGACTACAAGAAGCTGTTCGCCCTCTATCAGGGCATCGACACCCTGGCGGGCGTGGTCGACCAGATGGGCGGCAAGAACCTCAGCAGCACCGACAAGGCCCGCATCCAGTCGGTGTTCGCCAAGGGCCTGAGCGAGATCACCGCCTATACCGACAAGCTCGATCTGGACCAGCTGCGCCTGACCACGGCCACCGTGGCCGACAAGGCCAAGTCCACCGTCGGGGTCACCCGCGCCAAGACCGACTACACGACGCCGCCCCTGGTATCGGGGAACATCAACGCGCCGATCGACGCCTTCCAGGGCGAGGTGAAGTTCGACATCTCGATCAAGCGGGTGAACGTCGTGCACAACGTGGCCATCGACCTCGACGAGATGGGCGCGACGCCGCGAAACATGACCAACGTGCTGTCCTACATCAACAGCAAGCTGGAGGCCGCCGACGTCGGAACCCGCGTCTCGTCCCTGCGCATCCCCGGCGGCGACCGCATGCTCCAGATCGGCGGCAAGGCCACCAAGGTCGGCGTCAATCCCGACCAGTGGTCGATGAAGTTCAACGTCGACTCCGGCGACACCCTAACCTTCTCGGCGCCCAAGACCGAGCCCGCCATCTATCTCGCCCAGAGCGTCGGCAACCCTGACCCCGACGGCAAGTCCACCACCAAGGACGGGGTGATCGTCAGCCAGCTGCTGAAGGTCCAGACCGACACCGCCGACGTGACGCCGCCGCCCCAGGCTGTCGGCGAGACCAACTATGTCGACGGCCGTATCTGGGCCAAGGACCTGGAAAAGACCGTGGGCACGGTCCACGCCACCCAGGTCGCCTCCGACGGGTCGGTCTATGTCCTGGCCGATGTCTCCGACAAGGTCTCCGGCCAGACCATCAAGGGCGACCAGGATGTCGCCCTGCTGAAGTACGATTCCGCCGGCAAGCTGCTGTTCACCCGCACCCTGGGCGCGTCCTCCACCGCCACCGGCATGGCGCTGGCCGTCTCGGCCGACGGCAAGATCGCCATCGCCGGCAAGGTGACCGGCGACCTCAGCGGCGCGGCCGAGGGCGCCCTGAACTCCGGCGCCACGGGCAGCTTCGCCACCCAGTCCGACAGTTTCGTCACCGTCATGGACGGCGATGGCCAGGAGCTCTGGACCGAGCGCCGCGGCGCGCGCCAGAACGACGAGGCCACCAGCATCGCCTTCGGCGCCGACGGCAGCGTCTATGTCGCCGGTCGCGCGCAATCCAACCTGCCCGGGACCACCGGCATCGGCGGCTGGGACAGCTATATCGAGGGCTTCAAGGCCGACTCCAAGAACAAGGTCACCACCCTGTTCGCCCAGAGCGTCGGCTCCACCGGCTCTGACCGCCCCGGCGGCCTGGTGGTGGATGGCGGCTCCCTGGTCCTGGCCAACAACGAGGAAGGCCGCGCGGTCATCCATCGCTTCGACATCTCCGGCGGGACCCCGGTGGAGACCGCCACCCGCGACCTGGGCGACCTGTCGGGGGGCTCCATCGCGGGCCTGGCCCTGGACGGCGGCCAACTGGTGATCGCGGGCTCGGCCGGCGGCGACAGCCTGTCGGCGGGCGTCACCACCCGGGCCTACACCAGCGGCCTCGACGCCTTCGCCGCGCGGATTTCCGCCGACCTGAGCGCCGGCGCGGGCGACCGGCTGGCCTATTACGGCGGCGCCGGCGACGACAAGGTGACGGGCATGGCCCTGTCCGAGGGCCGGGTCTATCTGACCGGCCAGGCGGGCCTGGACCTGCCGGACCTGGACGCCAAGGGCAAGAAGGACGGCTTCCTCACCGAGCTGAACCTGGAGACCGGCGCCACGGGCTTCACCCGCCGGTTCACCGGCAAGGACGGCTACGCCACCCCCACCGCCATCGCCGTGGACAATTCCGGGTCCAGCGCCCTGGACCGCCTGGGCCTGCCCAAGGGCACGCTGGACATGACCGACTCCGCCCAGCTCAGCGCCGTCAGCGCCGTGCGGCCGGGCGACCAGTTCCAGGTCAAGGGCGGCAATGGCGGCACCTTCCAGACCATCACCATCGAGGCCGGGGAGACCATGGAGAGCCTGGTCACCAAGCTGAAGCGCGGCCTGAACTACCAGGCCGACGTCAGCGTCGTGACCTCCGATGGCCAGCGCAAGCTGCAGATCAAGCCCCAGAACCCGCGCAACATCCTGGAGTTCGCCCCCGGCAAGACCGGCCGCGACGCCCTCGCCCTGCTGGGGATTCCCGAGGGCGTGGTGCGCACCACGGTGCTGAGCAAGGACGGCAAGACCACCTCGGCGGACGGGAAGGGGACCTTCTATGGCCTCGGCCTCGACAAGGCGATGAACCTCAGCAACGCCGAGGAGATCTCCCACACCAAGGCCGAACTGGCCTCGGCCCTCAATGTGATCCGCACCGCCTACAAGGACCTCAAGGAGGCCGCGACGCCGGAGGCCCAGAGGAAGGCCGAAAAGGCCATGGCGACCGGTAATGTCCCGGCCTATCTGACCAACCAGATCGCCAACTACCAGGCCGCCCTCGACCGCCTCAGCGGCGGCGGCTAGATCGCCGGGCGATCACGGACGCTTGAAACCGTCACACGCGCGGTCTAGCGAGAGGCCATGGATATGTTCAATGATCGACGGATTGTGCTGGCCCTGATCGGCGGCGCCCTGGCCTTGATGGCCGGGCTCGGCATCGCCATCGGCATGGTCTCCAAGACCCGCAACGACAAGGACGTCGCTCCGCCCGCATCGCAAGGCGGCCTGGTGGTGGAGACCACCACCGCCGACGACGGCGGCATCGACCCCGCCCGGCCCCTCCGCTGCTTCGTGGCCGGCCAGTACGTTGGCGAGGTCACCCTGGCCGAATGCGCCAAGAAGAACGGCGTGGCCACCGGCGCCTTGGATGTCGGCGTCGACGCCACCGGCGCCCTGGCCGCCGCCGATGACGCCGGCACCGTCCTGACCCCCCTGCCGCCCGTGCAGACCGCCGCCGTCGAGCCCGCCCTGCCGCCGGCCGCGACCACGCCGACCGACGCCGCGACGCCGGCCGCGGCGGCTGGTGGCCCCACCGGCGCCTGCTGGCGCTATGCCGGCAATGTCTGGTCGCGGCTGCCGTCCGATCTGTCGCTCAACGGCTGCGTCCAGGCGCTGTTCGCCGGCCGCTGCGAGCGTCCGGGCGGCGCCACCTATGGCCGCTGGATGACCCAGACCCTACGTCTGGTGCCCGGCAAGGTCGAGGTGTCCGGCGACAACCGCAGCTTCCGCACCCTGGCCGACCAGGGCGGCGGCTGCGCCATTCCCAGCATCGGCTGATCAAAGGCCACTCGCCCGCCGCAATCACCCTGTGTAGTCTGTGGTCATGGTTCGCAATCTTCTCCTGCTCGGCGCCGCCCTGATCGCCCTCGGCGCCTGCGTCAAACGCACCGTCCCGCCCGGCGACGTCGGCGTCTGCTACATGGTCGCGCCCCAGAAGGACGGGACGCTGAAGTACAACAAGCTGCCCGGAGCCCAGAGCGACCTGGAGCACTGCGCCGCGGCCCTGGAGGCCATGCGGGTCCGCTTCCTCAGCCTCGGCGGCAGCCAGTACGAGATCACCGGCGCCTATCAGGGCAACTTCATCTTCCTCCAGAAGGAGGGGATCTTCACCGCGCCGTCCCTGGAGGCCCACCGCTACATCGCCCTGGTCCGCACGGGCGACGGCCGGCTTGCGGTCCCGGGCGCCATGCCCCGCGAATAGGGGTCTTCTGCCGGCGCCCTGCGGCGAAACAGCTGTGGACGGCGCATCAAGAATTGGAACATAAGCGGAACATCCGCTTGCCCGGCTGATCTCGCTCGTCTAGCGTGCGCGCTTGGGCGTCAGCGTCCGCACCTACGGAAAAGACAGGAAAAGCATCATGGCGGGCAGCGTCAACAAGGTCATTCTGGTCGGCAATCTGGGCGCCGACCCTGAAATTCGCAGTCTCGGTTCGGGCGACCGGGTCGCCAACCTGCGCATTGCCACCTCGGAAACCTGGCGCGACAAGAGCTCGGGCGAGCGCAAGGAAAAGACCGAGTGGCACCGGGTGGTGATCTTCAACGAGAACCTCGTGAAGGTGGCCGAGAACTATCTGAAGAAGGGCTCCAAGGTTTACATCGAGGGCTCGATCCAGACCCGCAAATGGGCCGACCAGTCGGGCGTGGAGAAGTTCTCCACCGAGGTCGTGCTGCAGAAGTTCCGCGGTGAGCTCACCATGCTGGACGGCCGCGGCGACGCCGAGCGCGAAGAGGGCGGCGGGTTCTCCAGCGGCGACCGCGGCGGCTTCTCCTCGGGCCCCCGCGCCCAGAGCTCGGGCCCGCGCGAGGACTTCTCCGCCGACCTGGACGACGAGATCCCGTTCTAGGATCGGACCAACACTCTG
>JAZKFM010000107.1:779-3730 GCA_040386415.1 Pseudomonadota bacterium | reverse complement strand
TGACCTTGTTCGCGCAATTGAGCACCGCGGTGGACGGTTGGTCTGCGAACAGGCGGTCGGCTCCAGCCGGCCGCCTTTTTGCTGTCCGTCTGTCGGATCGCGATCCGCCGGCGCGTCCTTCCGGCCTGGATGTCAGGAGGACGCAAGGATGAACCAAGCTGAAGAAACCGCCGTCGCGAAGGTCCTCGACGCCTTGGCCGCCGGGCTCCACGCCCGCGACGCCGTGGCCGTCGTGGCGCAATTTTCGCCCCAGGCCATGATCTTCGATCTCGCCCCACCCCTGGCGCACGGGGTCGACGCCGCGGGCCTCGCGGCCTGGATCGACACCTGGGAGGGGCCTATCGACCAGACCTGGCGCGACCGGACGATCACCCTCAGCGGCGACCTGGCGGTCTGTCACGGCCTGCAGATGATCCGCGCCACCACCCGCCAGGGCGGGGATCATGCCGAGTGGTGGCAGCGCTCGACCATCTGCCTGCGCCGGGTCGACGGCGTCTGGAAGATCATCCACGAGCACAGCTCCGTGCCCTTCCACATGGACGGCAGCTTCCGCGCGGCCATCGACCTCCAGCCCTAGACCCCGCCGGCGCCGCAATTCAGGGCTGCGCCACGATCGCCCGCGGGCTACATCCAGCCAGGCTTTACGGGGGGTGCGTGTGAAGGCGTTTGGTCTGGTTCTGATCCTGCTTGCGGCGACCGCCGCGTCGGCCTGCACCGAGCGGGCCGGTGCTCAGTCGGGACAGGCGCCGGCCGCCCGCATCGAAGGCGCGCCCTACGTGCTGCAGGGGACCCAGGTCTGGACCGTGCCCGATCCCGTCTCAGGCCGCGACTACGAGGTCTTTGTCAGCCTGCCCGCGAGCTACGAGACCAGTCCCCAACGCCGCTACCCCGTCCTCTATGTCACGGACGCCGACTACGCCTTCCCGATCCTTCGCCAGATCGCCCGGCGGGTGAACCTGGAGGGCCCGGTGCTGGAGGAGTTCATCCTGGTCGGGCTCTCCTATGCCCGCGGAGACAACGGGACGGTCAGCCGCAACCGCGACTACACCCCCACGCCCAATGGCCCCCGCAACGCCTCCACCGGTCTGCATGGCCAGGCCCCGGCCTATCAAGCCTATCTGAAGGCCCAGGCCGTTCCCTTCATCGAGTCCCGGTTCCGCGCCGATCCGGCCCGCCGCGTCCTGCTGGGTCATTCCTACGGCGGCCTGCTGGGCGCCCAGGTGCTGTTCACCGATCCCGGCCTGTTCCAGGCCTATGTCCTGGGCAGCCCGTCCTTCTGGTTCGACAAGCGCCACATCATGAGGGTGGAGGCCGACTACGCCCGCACCCACCGCGACCTGCCGGCCCACGTCTACATGTACATCGGCGCCTATGAGGTTCCCGGCGCCGGTCCGCGCAACACGAAAGACACCGACATGGTCGGCGATGTGCGGGCGATGGAGCGCACCTTGAAGTCCCGCGGATATCCGAGCCTCAAGGTCCAGTCGACGGTGCTCGAGGACGAAGACCACCTGACGGTCGCCCCGGTCGGCTTCACCCGCGCCCTGATGGCCGTGCTGCCGGCGCGGCCCTGACGGGCGAACGGGAGACCTGGGCTAGAAGGCGCCGCCGGCCCGCAGGTTGATCCCGTATTCGAGATAGCCCTTCAGGCAGCACATCATGTGCATCCAGCCCCCGGCGTTGCCGTGCGAGGCCTTGGCTCCCTCCGGCGTCTCGGGCCAGGCGCCTTCGCGGATCTGGACCATGGTGTTGTCGGCGTCCAGCGACTTGAAGATCATCTCCACCCGGGTTGCGCCGCCCGTTTCCGAGGGCCAGTCGAAGGTGATGCGCTCGTTGGCGATCACCTCGCCCACGACCACGTCGAAGGCCTCCGGCGTTTCGGCGAACTTCCAGCTCACGGTCGCGCCCCGTACCAGGGGACCGCTTGAGGTCTGGAGGAAATAGCCGGTCAGCTTGTCGGGATTAACGACAGCCTCGAACACCTCCGCCACCGGCTTGCGGATTTTCAGTTGCACCTGGAATTCCATGGGACGGGCCTCCTGTTGCCATCGCGGCCAAATATGTTATGAAAATATAACATGTCAACCGACGACGCCGATGACCTGGTCTTCAAGGCCCTGGCCGACCGCAGGCGCAGGCAGATCCTCGATATGCTGAAGGCCGGACCCCGCACGACGGGGGAGTTGTGCGCCCATTTCGCCGGCGCCCTGGACCGCTGCACGGTCATGCAGCACATCGGGGTGCTGGAGCGCGCCGAGCTGATCATCGCCCGCCGCGAAGGGCGCAGCCGCTGGAACTACCTGAACGCCGGGCCGGTGAAGGCGATCTCCGACCGCTGGATCTCGCCCTACGCCGCCGAGGCGGTGGACCTGCTGTCCCGCCTCAAGCGCGACCTGGAAGCAACCTAGGCCTCCTCGGCCGTCTCGAAGGTTCCGCGATTGGCCGCGCGGATCGCGGCGGCCTCGGCGTCGTAGAAGAAGGGCAGGAAGGCGTAGCGCTTGCCCCGGGTCACCGGCGTCGCCTCGTGCAGCAGGGAGCAGGAGAACACCACGGCCCCGCCGGTGGGCGGCCGATAGGTCTTGGGTCCGAACTCGGCGAAGGTCAGGTCACCGCCTTCGAAGTCCTCGGCGTTGAGATTGATCGAGCAGGCGAACCGGCGGTGGGCGGTGCCCGGCGTGGTGTCGTCGCGGTGCGGCCTGAAGTAGCCGCCGTCCTGCGCGTCGTAACAGGCCACCATGTAGCGCTCGATGTGCCCGACCTTGAACTGGAAGACCTTGCGGATCTGCGGCAGCAGGCGGGTGGACAGGGCCTCGCGGGTAGGGCCGGCCACCGCATGCCACATCGCGTGCGTCTGTGGGTGCCCGTGCAGGAGCAGCAGCGGCGGTCCGGCGCCACTGCGGCGGGCGCGCAGGCGCACACCGTCGTGCTCGATGTCGTGTAGCGTGAACCCG
>JAZKFM010000107.1:0-769 GCA_040386415.1 Pseudomonadota bacterium | reverse complement strand
TCTCGCGGACGAGGCCCAGGTCGGTGATCATGGTGTCGCGGCGCTTCTTGTAGTCGTCCAGGACACCCACGGTCCGGCCGTCGATCTCGCGCATCACACCGGACGGCGAGCCGCCGTCGGCCTCGTAATAGGCGATCAGCCGCCGGCAGAGATCGGGATCGAAGATGCGCGGGGCGATCAGCACCGGGGCGTGCAGGGGGACCCCCGCATGGTCCTGTGGCGCGGGCAGGGCGGCGATCAGGGCGAACAACTCCTCGGCCTTGTCGATGTCGGCGGTGGCCAGCACGCATTCGGCCGGGTCGAGCAGCACCCAGCGGGGCCGGGCCTCGCCCCCGGGCGTCAGGGCCTCGAACAGCCGGCTCACCGCGCCGTCGCGGTCCAGGAACCAGCGCAGCCCGGTCTGGTCGCGGGCCATGCTGATCGCCGTCTCGTCGCGCAGCACCCCATAGGCCGAGAGCTTCACATCGTCGAACAGCGCACGGTGCGCGCCGATCAGGCCCAGCGCCGCGCGCCGGCCGGCCAGGTCCGTGGGCAGGAAGGCCAGCAGCACATAGCGGCCGCCGAAGGCTGCGGAGGTGTAGCGAGGATTTGTGGTCGTCGCGCAGACGAACCGCGGCGCGAGCGCGCCCACGACGATGGTCATGCCGGAGGTTGCCGCCCGGCGCCCGGCCTTGCAAGCCCGGTCTGTGTCCTGGCGAGCCGTGGTAAACCGATGGTTGTCCTGGCCTCCGGATATGCAATCCTGCATACAAAGGCGAAGCTTGAAGGG
>JAZKFM010000106.1:0-7665 GCA_040386415.1 Pseudomonadota bacterium | reverse complement strand
TCCCCGCGAAAGCGGGGACCCAGGCTTTTTTGTCAGACAAGCTCTCCACCCCGATCCACCCATCCGGGATTGAACCGCTCGATAAGTTCGAGTTTCCAGGCCCGATTCCATTTCTTCATCTGCCGCTCGCGGCGAAACGCGCCCTCGCGGGTCTCGAACGTCTCGTAGTGAACTAGGATCGAGACATTGTACTTGGCCGTGAAACCGGGCCGGTGCTTCTCGCGGTGCTCCCAGCTTCGCCGAGACAGGTTGTCTGTCGAACCGATGTAGAGCGTGCCGTTGCGCTGGCTGGCGACAATGTAGGTGTAGAAGTTCATCGTCGGAAAAACCTGGGTCCCCGGTTTCGCGGGGATGAGCGGATTTTTTGAAGCCTCACAATAGGCCAATACTTTACAGAACAAAACTAGAACATTAGGGTCATCGCATGGTGGCCCTGACGCTGAAGCGCAAACTCGAAATCCTTTCCGACGCCGCCAAGTACGACGCCTCCTGCGCCTCGTCCGGGACGGTCAAGCGTGACTCGATGGGCGGGAAAGGCGTCGGCTCCACGGACGGCGGCATGGGCATCTGCCATGCCTATGCCCCAGACGGCCGCTGCATCAGCCTGCTGAAGATCCTGCTGACCAATTTCTGCGTCTATGACTGCGCCTATTGCGTGAACCGGGTGTCCTCCAACACCCCCCGCGCCCGGTTCACGGTGGCAGAGGTCGTCGACCTCACCCTCTCCTTCTACAAGCGCAACTATATCGAGGGGCTGTTCCTCTCTTCCGGCATCATCAAGAGCGGCGACTACACCATGGAGGAGATGGTGCGGGTGGCGAAGTCGCTGCGGATCGACCACGACTTCCGCGGCTATATCCACCTCAAGGTGATCCCCGAGGCCTCGCCGGCCCTGGTCAATGAGGCGGCCCTCTACGCCGACCGCATCTCCATCAATGTCGAGCTGCCCCGCGACGCCAGCCTGGCCGACCTTGCGCCCGAGAAGGACGCGGTCGGTATCAAGAAGGCCATGGGCCGCGTCCGCGTCGGAATCGATCAAGCCAGGGAAAAGGTTCGTAAAACCACGCCGCCCAAGTTCGCCCCGGCGGGCCAGTCCACCCAGATGATCGTCGGCGCCGACGCGGCCACCGACGGCGAGATCCTGGCCAAGAGCGCCGGCCTCTACGGCGCCTACGGCATGCGCCGGGTCTACTACTCGGCCTACAGCCCCATCCCCGACACCACCTCGCGCCTGCCCCCGGTCCGCCCGCCCCTGATGCGCGAGCACCGCCTCTACCAGGCCGACTGGCTCATGCGCTTCTACGGTTTCACCCACGACGAGATCACGGTTGAGGGTGTCGATCTGGATCTCGACATCGACCCCAAGCTGGCCTGGGCCCTGCGCAATCGCGGCGACTTCCCCGTCAACCTCAACACCGCTGAGCGCGAGACCCTGCTGCGGGTGCCGGGCCTTGGCGTGCGCAGCGTCCAGCGCATGATCGACATCCGCCGCTACAAGCAGCTGACCCTGGAGGACGTGAAGCGCCTGACACGTCGGCTCGACAAGCTGAAGCCCTTCATCGTCACCGCCGACTGGCGGCCGGGCGCGCGCACCGACAAGGCCGACCTGCGCACGCGGCTGGCGCCTCCGACCCAACTGAGCCTGTTCTGATGCGCGTCGTCCGGCTGGCGTCGGAGATCGACTTCGCAGGCTGGCGCGAGGCGGCGCGAAGCCTGCGCGGCCAGGGCGCGGCGCCCGACACCGTGATCTGGACCGTGGACGGGGAAGGTGACCTGTTCGCCGATCCCGCGCCGCTGGCGGCGCCATCGCCCGGCGGCTTCACGGTCAGCCGCGAGTTCCTGGAGCTGGCCGAGGCGGTGATCCTGCACCGCTCGCCCGAGCGGTTTTCGCTGCTGTTCCGGATGCTCTGGCGCATGGCGGCCGAGCCGAACCTGCTGCGCATCGCCACCGATCCCGACGTGGCCCGCGCCAACGACTTCGCCCGCCAGGTCAGCAAGGCCGCTCACAAGATGAAGGCCTTTGTCCGCTTCCGGGCGGTCGGGACAGATCCGGAAGCCTATGCCGCCTGGTTCGAGCCGGCCCATCGGGTGACCGAAGCGGTCGCGCCCTTCTTCGCCAAACGCTTCGCCAACATGATCTGGTCGATCCTGACGCCGGACGCCTGCATCCACTGGAACGGGGCGCAGTTGGCGGTCACCCCCGGCGCCGATCCCGCCGACGCACCCGGCGAGGATGCTCTCGAGGACTACTGGCGCACCTACTACGCCTCGATCTTCAACCCGGCCCGGCTGAAGGTCGACGCGATGACCAAGGAGATGCCCAAGCGCTATTGGCGGAACCTGCCGGAAGCGCGGCTCATTCCCGATCTGATCGCGGCCGCCGAGGGCCGGACAAGCCTGATGGTGGCCCAAGCTCCCAGCCAGCCCAACCGCGTGATCCGGCAGATGGCCAGGACCGCCCGCGACGCCACCTATGACGCGCTCGCCCCCTCGAGCCTTGAGGAAGTGGCCGCCGGCGTCGACGCCTGCCGCCGTTGCCCGCTCTACAAGGACGCGACGCAGGGCGTGCCTGGCGAAGGGCCCGCCCACGCCAGGCTGATGCTGGTGGGTGAGCAGCCCGGCGACCAGGAGGATCTGGCCGGTCGGCCCTTCGTAGGTCCCGCGGGCCAGGTCCTGGACAAGGCGCTCGCCGAGGCGGGCGTGCCCCGCACCGAGACCTACGTCACCAACGCCGTGAAGCACTTCAAGCACGAGCTGCGCGGCAAGCGCCGCATCCACCAGACACCCAATCCCTCCGAGGTCACCGCCTGCCGCTGGTGGGTGGACGCCGAGCGCCGTCTGGTCCGGCCCCGGGTGGTGGTGGCCCTGGGCGCCACCGCGGCCCTCAGTGTGTTCGGCAAGGCCACACCGATCGGCAAGAACAGGGGGATCGCCCTGCAGCTGCCGGATCAGGCCCAGGGGGTGGTGACCTATCACCCCTCCTATCTCCTGCGCGTGCCCGACGCCGAGGCGAAGGCCAAGGCCTACGCCCTGTTCGTCCAGGACCTCAGGTTTGCGTGGGGCCTGGCGGCCTGAGCCGGTTCCGGACCAGGGCGCCCAGGCCGATCAGGGCGATGGCGGCGCCGGAGGCCATGAAGGCGGCCCGGTAGGACACTCCCTGGGCCAGGACGCCGAAGATCATCAGCATGCCGGTCATGATGACCTGCCCTGAGAAGCTCTTCACCGCGGCGATGGTGGCGCGGGTCTCGGTCGGGATGGCGTGGTGCAGGCGGGCGTCGAAGTTGACGTCCACCACCTTGAAGAGCCCGGCGGCGGGGATGATCAAGGCCACCGACCAGGTCTGCAGGCTGGCCGCCGCCCCGGCGATCAACAGGCCGATGGCGGCGAACAGGGCGAAGAACACCGGGGTCGTCGCCCGGCGCAGACGGTGGGCGGTGAGCGAGCCGCCGGCCTGGGCGGCGCTGATGGCGGCCACGAAGAGGGCGACCTGCGAGGCGGGCAGGCCCGTCTCCGATCCGAAGATCGGCCAGAACCCCTCCAACCCGCCGCCGAAGGCGTTGCTCAGGGCGGCGAAGGCGATAAGCCCCAGGATCAGCGGCGCGCCGGCCACGGTGTGGAAGCCCTGCTTCAGCAGCGCCAGATAGTGCCGGTTCGTGCGCAGCGTCTTGCGCGCCCGGGGCAGGGCGACGGCCGCGCCCGCGGCCCCCAGCACCACGACGACGCTGGCCCACAGGATCGCGGTGTAGCCAAACTGCACCGAGATCGAGGCGCTGAGCGAGGCCGCCAGGACCGCGGCGAAGCCCACGCCCTGGGCGCGGCCGATCACCTGGCTATAGTCGTCAGCCCGGTCTTCGCCGTGCAGTTCGTCATAGACCAAGGCCTCGAACACCCCGTTGGTGAAGGCGCTCTTGGCGCCCCAGAGCATCATCCCCACCAGGCAGCTCAGGAAACTCGGGGAGGCGATCCAGACCAGGAAGCCGATCACCCGCAGGACCTGAGCGCCGGCCAGGATCCAGCGCCGCGAGTAGCGGTCGGCCAGGACGCCGGACGGGATCTGCAGGATGAAGGCGGTGATCGACCAGGCCATCAGGGTCGCCGAGATCTGGACCGGCGTCAGGCCATGATCGACGAACATGACCGTATAGAGCGGGTAGATCAGGACGAAGGCGTCGAGGGCCTTGAAGAGATAGACCCTGCCGACGAAGGCGGGCGCCACCCTAAGCCAGGAAGCCGGCCTCGGCGAAGTCGAGCATCCGCTTCAGCAGGCCGTCAATGTCGCTCTCGCGGGTGGCCCCGTCCGACAGCACGTGCAGGCGGTCGAACTCGGCGAAGCGGTTGTTGTGGACCATGCCCAGGCAGAAGTGCAGCCGCCAGTAGACGCTCTCGCGCGGCAGATCCGGTCGCGCCGCGATCAGGGCGTCGGCGAAACGGGCCAGGTGGGAGACGTCGTTGGTCAGGGCCTCGCGCATCTCCGCCGTCCCCTCGCTGCGGGAGCGGATGATAAACTGCACCGAGATCCGACGGTCGTTCTCGGGGGAGGCCCACCTCAGTGGAGGCGTGAACAGGGCCGCCAGGATGTCGCGCACCGGCGGCTTGCCGTTGTGGCGGTCGCGGGCCTCGTGGAGCATCCGGGCGCGCTCGCGGTTCAGCTCCCCGGTGCGCCGCCGGAAGATCTCGAACAGCAGGGCGTCCTTGGACCCGAAGTGGTAGTTCACCGAGGCGAGGTTGACCCCGGCCTCGGCGGTGATGTCCCGCACCGAGACGTTCTGGAACCCATGCAACGCAAACAGCCGCTCGGCGGCGGCGAAGACCGCCGCCTTGGTGGCGGCTTCGTTGGGCGGATCGGGGTCGTTGGCCGGCACCGGATCGGTCACAGGCGAATCCTCAAGGTTCGCGAACAGCTTAGCAGGCTAATGCGTGTCGCAAACGATTGTCCGCCTGCGACCTTTTTAGCGCGAAAGTTCCCGCATCGCCTTGTCCAGGCCTTCGATGGTCAGGGGATACATCCGGTCGCCCACCAGCTGCTTCATCAGCTCGATGGAGGGGGTGTAGTCCCAGTGGCGTTCGGCGGTGGGGTTCAGCCAGATCATGTTCTCGTAGATGCCGGCCACCCGGTCGATCCAGACCGCGCCGGCTTCCTCGTTCCAGTGCTCCACCGAGCCGCCCGGATAGGTGATCTCGTAGGGGCTCATGGTGGCGTCGCCGACGAAGATGACTTTGTAGTCGTGGGAATACTTGTGGAGGATATCCCAGGTGTTCAGCTTCTCCGCGTGGCGGCGCCGGTTGTCCTTCCAGACGCTCTCATAGAGGCAGTTGTGGAAGTAGTAGAATTCCATGTTCTTGAATTCGGAGCGGGCCGCTGAGAACAGTTCCTCGCAGACCTTGATGTGGCTGTCCATCGAGCCGCCGATGTCGAAGAAGATCAGGACGCTGATCTTGTTGCGGCGCTCGGCGCGCAGGTTGATGTCCAGATAGCCCTTCTCCGCGGTGCCGCGGATCGTGGCGTTCATGTCCAGCTCTTCAGGCGCGCCCTCGCGAACCCAGCGACGCAGGCGACGCAGGGCCACCTTGATGTTGCGGGTGCCCAGTTCGACGGAGTCGTCGAGGTTCTTGTACTCGCGCTTGTCCCAGACCTTGATCGCCTTGCCGTGGCGGCCCTTGTCCTGGCCGATGCGCACGCCCTCGGGGTGGTAGCCGTTGGCGCCGAAGGGCGAGTCGCCCTTGGGGCCCATGCCGCCCTTGCCCTCGTCGCCCTCGCCCTTGCCTTCCTGAGCGTCCTTCATCCGCTTGGCGAGCTCTTCCATCAGCGCCTCGAAGCCGCCCATGGCCTCGATCTGCGCCTTCTCCTCATCGGTGAGGAACTGGTCGGATAGCTTCTTCAGCCACTCGGCGGGGATGTCGGAGACGCCGATCCCGTCGACCTTCTCCAAGCCTTTGAAGACATGGCTGAAAACCTGGTCGAAGCGGTCGAGGTTCTTCTCGTCCTTCACCAGGGCCGAGCGCGACAGATAGTAGAATTCATCGACGGTGCGGTCGATGACCACCTTGTCGAGCGCCTCCATGAGCATGAGGTACTCTTTCAGCGTCACCGGGACCTTGGCTTCCCGAAGCTCGGTGAAAAAGCGCATGAACATGGCAGGCTTCCCTAATAGGGGGACGAACGATTGTTTGATCCTCGAAGATGGAGCCCCGCGCGCCGTCTGTCCAGTATGGCGCGTCCGCGCAGGCCCTAAAGCGCCTCGAGCTGGCGCTCCTCCTGGCGGGCTGGGCAGCCAGAGGGGCGCGCAGGCGCCCAACCGGACGGCAGGTCAGGCGGTGGCGCGGGCCTCGCGGGTCTCGACCTCGCGCAGCTTGCGCCAGACGGTCATGCGCGAAACGCCGAGCCGCCGGGCGATCTCCACCGGTCCGACCCCGGCCGCCTGCAGGGCGCGGATGTCGTCGATGGCCGAGCGGCCGCGCGGACGCCGGTGCAGGCCCATGGGCTCCACAGACAGCACCGCCTGCAGGGCCGCGCGCAGGGCCCGGCCGCCTTCGCCCTCGCTGCAGATTTCAGGCTCGACGATGTAGAGACTGGCCTGACGTTCCTCGAGCCTGTCGATCACCTCAAGGACGTTGCGGCTGGATCCGGCGAGGTGTTCGAGGCGGGTCACGACAAGCTGATCGCCCTCGCCAATGAAGTCGAGGATCGAGGTCAGGACCACGGACTCATCGGTCATCGGGCCGGCAGGCTCCTCGGCCCGGACCACGTGACACCCGATTGCTTTCAACGTCGCTGTATCGTCCGCCGAGCGTTCGTCACGCAGCCGGACATATCCAATTCTCAACATCCCACCCGTCGCTTTCAGCTACTGCGATGATTGACGCCAAACTCGCAAAAGCCGGGAGCCTCGTCAAAGCGTAGAACCTTAAATCTCCGCAATAATTCTTCTCTTATCGGCGTTCACTTGGCGTCGCCCGCAACGCCAGGGGCGTTTCTAATGGCTTTGTTAGAAAACCTATGCGCAGAACGCCTCAGAATGAATTCCCGGTCTGTCGTCGACCCGACTTTGAAACCGTACTCGCCGACCTTCTCGAATCCCGCGCGCTGATAGAAGCGCTGCGCCCCGTGGTTCTCAGACCAGACGCCGATCCACAGGTCGCGTGGTTCGCCCTCTTCCATCCAGGCCATGGTCTCCGAAAACAGCCGCCCGCCAAGCCCGCCGTTCTGGAAGGTCTTCACCAGGTAGAAGCGCTTAAGTTCGCGACAGCTTGATGTGACTTCCGCGTGCGGAAGGTTACAGGGGCCGCATTGGGCGTAGCCGATGGCCTGCCCCGCGGCCTCGACCAGCCAGAGCGCCTTGGCGGAGTCGGCGAGGTCGGCGGCCATGGAGGCGACGCTGTAGGACGCCTCGAGGAAGGCGGCGAGGTCGGCCGGGTCATAGAGATGGGCGAAGGTGTCGCTGAAGGTGCGGGCGGCGAGGTCGGCCAGGACGGGGGCGTCGGCGGGGACCGCGCGGCGGATGGTGATCTCGGGCATTCGGCTCGGCGCGGTTTCGGGGTTAGGATCGATTCGGATGACTGTCGCGCTCTACACCCATGCGGACATGCTCGACCACCGCCCGGGCGCCAACCACACCGAGCGGCCCGAACGGCTGACCGCCGTGATCGACGCCCTGAGCGACGCCT
>JAZKFM010000105.1:0-8780 GCA_040386415.1 Pseudomonadota bacterium | reverse complement strand
CGTCGAAACTGCCCGCGGGCCTCGCCATCTCCGGCCGGATCGACCGGCTCGTGGTGCTGGAGGACCGGGTGCTGGTAGCCGATTTCAAGACCAACCGGCCCTCGCCGGACCGCATCGAGGACGCCGACCCGGCCTATCTGCGACAGATGGCGATCTATGCCGCCGTCCTGGCCGAAGTCTTTCCCGGGCGCGCCATCGAGGCCGCCCTGGTGTGGACCGACGGGCCCAAGCTGATGGCGGTCCCAGAATTACTTATCGATCAAACCCTTGCCGAGCTTGGCCGCGCAGGTTGATACCAGGACAGGCGCCGCCTATGTGGCGGATCGAACAACGCGGCTCGTTCGTTGAGGCCGCAGGTATTTGAGGAGCTTTTGATGAGCACCGTAGCGGTCACCGACGAGTCTTTCGAAAAGGACGTCCTGCAGTCCAGCAAGCCCGTGCTGGTCGACTTCTGGGCCGAATGGTGCGGCCCCTGCAAGCAGATCGCCCCGGCGCTCGAGCAGATCGCCGCTGAGCTGGGCGCCCAGGTCACCGTGGCCAAGCTCAACATCGAGGAAAGCCCCACCACCCCCTCGCGCTACGGCGTGCGCGGCATTCCCACGATGATGCTCTTCAAGGACGGCCAGATGGCGTCGATGAAGGTGGGCGCCATGCCCAAGCAGAAGATCGTCGAGTGGCTCAACGAAGCCGGGATCTGATCTGAGGGTGAGCCGCGCCCGCGCGGCTTGCCCTCCCTCCGCTCATCCCCGCGAAAGCGGGGACCCAGGCTTTTTCTGTGGGTCAGCGCTCTTCGATAAAACACCTGGGTCCCCGCTTTCGCGGGGACGAGCGGTTGTTTAAAGAGCCCCATACGCCTTCAGCGTCTTCAACGCGTTCACCGTCATCACGCCGCGATACTCCAGCTGCGGCCCCGGCCCCACCGTCTCCCAGCTGATCGGCCAGCCGCCGTCATCGGCCTGCCGCGCCTCAAGCGCCGCCAGGTGATGGCCCAGCACGTCCTTCGAGAACAGCCGGTGGCAGAAGCTGGCGGGTGACGGCGCCCAGTCCAGCGGCTTCTTCACATAGCCCACGGCCCCTGCGTCCAGCTCCACCAATCCGGGAATACGCGCCGCCAGAACCGCCAGCGCCGCGTCCGCGCGCGGCCGGTCGGCGGCATGCTCGAGGAAACAGATCATCGGCATCAGGTCGTGGAACTTGTCGGTCTCCGAGCCCTCCACCACCGACCAGCAATAGGCCTCGCCCCGGGCCACCCAGGGATGGTCGATCCCGTGCTTGCGCAGCAGGCCGACGATGGCCGCCGTCGGATTGATGTCGGCCGGAGGCTGCTCGCCCTCCACCTTCCACCAGACCGCGTGCGGCGCGGCGTTGACGCTGGGCAGGGCGAAGGGCAGGCCGCCCTCCGGCGTGGCGATGCTGGCCAGCCAGTCGCAGGCGCGGCCCGCCGTCAACGGATCGAAGGCGTCGACCTCGTCGAGGACCTCGAAGGCGATCTGCACGTCCACCGGCTGGCTGGCCGGATCGCGCTTGTCCGGCTCCAGCGCCGAGCCGAACCCGCCGTCACGCCCCTGATAGGCCATGAGCGCCCGCACCACCGGCTCGGCCGAGGCCCCCTCGAAATGATGCTCGAACAGCCTGCGCTCCAGCAGCCGGCCGTTGCGCAGCAGGAAGTCACGGGCGCGGTCGAGGACGTCGGACATGGGGCTTCTCGCGTTCCGGAACAAAACTAGAACGGGAAGGCCAGGCTGTGCAAGCATGCTTTCCTCCCCTGTCGCGAAGCGAACGGGGGAGGGGGACCGCGCGAAGCGTAGTGGAGGGGGCGCGACCGGGCGCCGTGGATGGGGCTCGCCCCCTCCACCGCCTGGCGGCGGTCCCCCTCCCCCGCTGCGCAGGGGAGGAAAATCACGTCGGCCAGGTGTCGGGGCTCAGCGCTAGGACCTCGCCGGCGAAGTGCAGGCCGCCGCAGATGATCACGTGCGGAGGCGGCCCCTCGACCTCCAGGGCCATGGTCGTGGCCGTGGTCACGTCTGGCGCGGTCTCGGCGGTCAGCCCCGCCGTCATGGCCGCCGCCGCCAGATCCTCCGGCGAGAGCGCCGTGGTGGACTCAAAGGTCGTGGCGATCACCCGCGCGCCGAGCCGCTTCAGGGGCTCGAAGAAGCCCACCGAGTCCTTACGGGCGTATTGGGCCACCACCAGGGTCACCGGACGCCCGTCGCGGGCCAGGCGATCCACCGTGTCGGCGAGCGCCCGCCCGCCGTGCGGATTGTGCGCCCCGTCCAGCCAGAGATCCGCGCCGCGGGCCACCGCGGCCTCACCAAGCGGTCCGGCGGTCAGCCGCTGGAATCGCGCGGGCCAAACCGCGCCCGCCACCCCCTTGGCCAGGGCCGCCTCGTCGATGCGCGGGTCGCCCCAGGTCAGCATCGCCATCACCGCCAGGGCCGCATTGCCCACCTGGTGCGGGCCGTAGAGCCCCGGCATCGGCAGGTCCAGCAGCCGGTCCGGCGTCTGGATCAGCATCCGGCCATTCTCTTCCCAGGCGTCGATGTCGCGGCCCATGGCCAGCATCGGCGCCGACAGGCCCTCGGCTTCCTGCTCGATGACCTCGAAGGCCTCCTCGATCTGGCGCGCCACGATCACCGGGCGGCCCTGCTTGATGATGCCGGCCTTCTCCCAGGCGATCTTGGTCAGCTCCGGACCCAGCATCTCCAGGTGGTCGTAGTCGACCGGAGTGATGATGCAGACCGCCGGGGCGTCGAAAACATTGGTGCAGTCAAACCGACCCCCCAGGCCAACCTCGATGACGCAGAGGTCAGCCGGCGTCTGGGCGAAGGCCTTCAGCGTCATGGCCGACATGATCTCGTTGAAGCTGATCTCGCCGCCGTCATTCTCGGCGATCGAGGTGTCGATCAGCTCGCGCAGCCGCGCCTCGCCGATCAGCTCGCCGGCGATGCGGATGCGCTCGGCGAACCGCACCAGGTGCGGCGAGGTCAGGACGTGCACCTTCAGGCCCGCGGCCTCGGCGATGGCCCGCAGATAGGCGGTGGTGGAACCCTTGCCGTTGGTGCCGGCCACATGGATCACCGGCGGCAACCTGTCCTGCGGCCTTCCCATGGCGTCCAGCAGCCGCAGGACGCGCCCCGTGGACAGGTCGATCAGGGACGGGAACTCCTCGCGCAGCCGCGCGATCATCGCGTCGAAGGCGCGGATCTCATCATACATCGGGTCTGGCCTGGGGAGGGAGGCGGCGTGGGATCAGGCGGCTTTTGAAGCGTTTCGTCCCATCATGAGGGTCGTCAGGAGCGAGCCGAGCACGGCGGTCATCTCGCCGCGGGTCACCACCCGGTCCACCATGCCGCGCTCCACCAGGAACTCGGCGCGCTGGAAGCCCGGGGGCAGGGTCTCGCGGATCGACTGCTCGATCACCCGGCGGCCGGCGAAGGCGATCATGGCGTTCGGCTCGGCCAGGTGGATGTCCCCCAGCATGGCGTAGGAGGCGGTCACCCCGCCGCTGGTGGGGTCGGTCATCACCACGATGTAGGGGAGGCCGGCTTCCTTGACCTCGTTGACCGCCACCGTGGTGCGGGCCAGCTGCATCAGGGACAGGGTCCCCTCCTGCATCCGCGCGCCGCCCGAGGCGGTGAAGATCACGAAGGGAACCTGGCGGCGCACGGCCTCTTGGGCCGCCTTGATGAAGGCCTCGCCCGCGGCCATGCCCAGCGACCCGCCCATGAAGGCGAAGTCCTGCACCACCACCACGCAGTCCTGGCCCTTGATGGCGCCAAACGCGATGACCATGGCGTCCTGCTCGCCGGTGGTCTTGCGGGCCGATTTCAGGCGGTCGGGATAGGAGCGGTCGTCGGGGAACTTCAGCGGGTCTTCCACCACGGTGGGCGAGGCGATCCGCTCATAGACCCCCTCGTCGAAGGTGTAGGAGAGGCGCTGCTTGGCGCCGATCCGCATGTGGTTGCCGGACGGGGTGACCCACAGGGCCGCCTCCAGGTCCGAGCGATAGATCATCTCGCCGGTGTCGGGGCATTTGACCCAGAGATTCTCCGGGGTCTCGCGCTTGGCCACCAGGTTGCGGACGCCCGGCGCGATCTTGGCCAGCCACCCGCCCCGCTCCCGCGGCGTGGGCACGCTCGGCGGCTTCTGGGACTTGTCGTTCTTGTGCTCAGCCATCGCCATGTGAACTACACCGTCGGGCTTGCGACTCGCGCCAAGCGCACAGCCTTAGCCAAGGATTCTACTTTGGAAAGAACCCGTGTGGTCACGGTTTCGTTCATCGCCAGGCTGGCGGCGATCTCTTCCACCAGGGCCGAGCCCACCACCACGCCGTCGGCGACGCGGGCGACGGCCTCGGCGCGCTCCGGGGTCTTGATGCCGAACCCGACACAGACCGGCAGGCCGCCCGCCGCCCGCACCCGGGCCACGTGGGGCGCGACGGTGGCCGCATCGGCCTCCTTCACCCCCGTCACGCCCGCCACGGAGACGTAGTAGGCGAAGCCCGAGGTGCGGCGCGCGATCACCTTGAGGCGCGCATCGTCGCTGGTGGGGGTCGAGAGCAGCAGCAGGGACAGGTTTTCGTGGTCGAGGACATCGGCCAGCGGGTCGGCCTCTTCCGGCGGGATATCCACCACGATCAGGCCGTCCGCGCCAGCGGCGGCGGCGTCCTGGGCGAAGGTCTGGAAGCCGCGATTGATCAGCGGATTGGCGTAACCCATCAGGATGATCGGCGTCGTCTGGTCGTCCTTGCGGAATTCCGCGATCATGGCCAGCGTCTTGGAGAGCGTCATGCCGCTGTCCAGCGCCCTCAGGGCCGCGCGCTGGATCGGCGGGCCTTCGGCCATGGGGTCAGAGAACGGGAAGCCCACCTCGATCAGGTCGGCCCCGGCGGCCGGCAGGCCCTTCAGGATCTCCAGGCCGCGATCATAGTCGGGGTCGCCGGCCATGATGTAGGTCACGAAGGCCGCGCGATTCTCCGCCTTCAGCGCGGCGAAACGCGCGTCGATACGAGCCTTGGTCAAATCGCCATCCCCAGGTGAGCGGCGACTGTGGCCACGTCCTTGTCGCCGCGGCCCGACAGGTTCAGCACCACGATCCCGCCCTTGCCGACGTCGCGGGCCACGTCGCCCAGGCGGGCGATGGCATGAGCGCTCTCGATGGCCGGCAGGATGCCCTCGAGCTCAGCCAGTAGCTTGAAGGCGTCCAGGCTCTCCAGGTCGGTTGCGGTGAGGTAGGTGGCCCGGCCCACGTCGTGCAGCCAGGAATGCTCGGGGCCGATGCCGGGATAGTCCAGGCCCGCCGAGATCGAGTGGGCCTCGGTGATCTGGCCCTCGGGATCCTGCAGCAGATAGGTCATGTTGCCGTGCAGGACGCCCGGCCGGCCGCCATTGATGGCCGCGGCGTGGCGTCCGGTCTCCATGCCCTCGCCCGCCGCCTCGACGCCGATCAGCTTGACGGTTTCGTCGTTGAGGAAGGGGTGGAATATGCCGATGGCGTTGGAGCCGCCGCCGACACAGGCGACCACGGCGTCGGGCAGGCGGCCCTCGGCCTCCATCACCTGGGCCTTGGTCTCGCGGCCGATCACCGACTGGAAGTCGCGGACCATGGCCGGATAGGGATGCATGCCGGCCGCGGTGCCGATCAGGTAATAGGTGTCGTGGACGTTGGTGACCCAGTCGCGCAGGGCCTCGTTCATGGCGTCCTTCAAGGTCGCCGAGCCGGAGGTCACGGCCTCCACCCGGGCGCCCAACAGGTTCATGCGGAAGACGTTGGGCTTCTGCCGCTCCACGTCGACGGCGCCCATATAGACCACGCAGGGCAGGCCGTACTTGGCGCAGACCGTGGCCGAGGCCACGCCATGCTGGCCGGCGCCGGTCTCGGCGATGATCCGGGTCTTGCCCATGCGCCGGGCCAGCAGGATCTGGCCGATGCAGTTGTTGATCTTGTGGGAGCCGGTGTGGTTCAGCTCCTCGCGCTTCAGATAGATCTTCGCGCCGCCGAAATGCGCCGTCAGCCGCTCGGCGAGATAGAGCGGGCTGGGCCGGCCCACATAGTGGGTCATCAGTCCCGACAGCTCGGCCTGGAAGGCCGGATCGGCCTTGGCGGCGGAATAGGCGGCGTCCAGCTCATGGACCAGCGGCATCAGGGTCTCGGGGACGTAGCGTCCGCCATAGTCCCCGAACCGCCCATTGGCGTCAGGATAGGCGGCATAGTCGTTGGGCTTGGCGGTGGGCGCGTTCACGTCACTATCACTCGGCTCGGGATCGGGGCTCAGGCAATACGTTCAGGCGCGGCGTACGGCTTCAAGAAACGCCGTGATCAAGGCCGGGTCCTTTAGGCCGGGACCGCGCTCCACGCCAGAGGAAACGTCCACCATGGGCGCGCCCGACAGCCGCACGGCGTCGACGACGTTCCAGGGATCGAGGCCGCCGGCCAGGAACCAGGGCCGCTGGAAGCGGTGGCCCATCATCAGGGTCCAGTCGAACCGCGCGCCGTTGCCGCCGGGCAGCTCGGAATCCTGCGGCGCCTTGGCGTCGAACATCAGGTGGTCGGCGGCCGCCTCATAGGCCTTGGCGGCGGAGAGATCGTGGGCGGTGGAGATCGACAGGGCCTTGATGATCCCGGCGCCCGTCCGCGCGGCGATGGCCCGCGCCCGCGCCGGGGTCTCGGCGCCGTGCAGCTGGAACAGGTCGGGCTTGAGGATCGCGGCCAGGCGGTCGACCAGTTCGTCATCCGGATCGACGGTGACCGCCACGATCTTCACATTGCGGGCGCGGGCCTCCGCCGTCAGCCGGGCGGCGGCGTCTGGGGTGATGTTGCGCGGGCTCTTCTCGAAGAACATGAAGCCGATGAAGCCCACCCCGCCGGCCACGGCGGCGCTCACCGTTTCGGGCGTGGAAAGTCCGCAGATCTTGGTGGGCACGGTCATGGGGCCGATAAGGGCTATCGCGCCCTCGATTTCAAGGCTTGGCCTGGTTCTTCAGCAGGTCGCGGATCTCGATCAGCAGGGCTTCCTGCGGCGGCGGCGGCGGCTTTTCGGCGGGCAAGGCCTCGGCGTCGTGGCGGCGGATGGTGTTCACCGCCTTGACGATCAGGAACACCACCCAGGCCACGATCACGAACTTGATCATGGTGTTGAAGAAGGCGCCGTACTGGATGGCCACCAGTTCGTTGGCCTTGGTGATGGGATTGTCCGGCTTGAGCACCAGCTGCAGGTTGGAGAAATCCACCCCGCTCAGCAGCAGGCCGATGGGCGGCATCACCACCTGGTCCACCAGGCTTTTGACGATGTCATTGAAGGCCGCGCCCACGATCACGCCGACGGCCAGGTCGATCACATTGCCGCGGGCTATAAACTCGCGGAATTCGCTGAAAATGCTCATCGGACGCTATTCGTCGGCGTTGAGCCGCTCGCGCAGTTCCTTGCCGCTCTTGAAGAAGGGCACGTGCTTGGCGCGGACCTCGACGGCCTCGCCGGTGCGCGGATTGCGGCCGGCCCGGGCGTCGCGCGAGCGAACAGACAGCGCGCCGAAGCCACGCAGCTCCACCCGGCCGCCGTTCTCCAGGGCCTGGATCATGCGCTCAAGAATCACCCCCACCACGCGCTCGATATCGCGCTGGGTGAGGTGCGGGTTTTCCTCAGCGAGTTTGGCGATCAGCTCAGACTTGATCATGCCTTCTTCCGGTCTTTCGGCTGCGGAACATGGTCGAGTCCCTGAGGATGTTCAAGGCAGGAAAAGGGTTTACGGCCCGGTGATGATAATCAGCGCCGAAAGCTTGGGCTCACTTGTCCCAAATCGGGGCCTGGAAAGGGTTGGCTGGCGAAATGCCGGTCTCTGTCGGTCACCCGACGCAGGGTGAAAGCGGCGCGGGTCAACTCAGGATAGTGTGGTTCGCGAAAAAGAAAACGGCGGACCGGTTTCCCGATCCGCCGCTCTCCAGAACATCTGCGAGGGGTTCGAACGATTAGTCGTTCTTGGCCTTCTCGCGCAGGGCGGCGCCCAGGATGTCGCCCAGCGAGGCGCCGGAGTCCGACGAGCCGAACTGCTCGATGGCTTCCTTTTCCTCGGCCATCTCCAGGGCCTTGATCGACAGACCGACCTTGCGGGCGGCCTTGTCGACATTGGTCACCTGGGCGTCGACGCGGTCACCCACGGCGAAGCGTTCCGGACGCTGGTCGGCGCGGTCGCGGGACAGGTCCGACTTGCGCACGAAGGCGCTCATCGGGGCGTCGTCCTCACCGAAGCGAACCTCGATGCCGCCGGTGGTGACTTCCGTCACCGTGACGGTGATGGTCTGACCCTTGCGGAAGAAGTCGCCCACCATGGGATCGCCGGCCAGTTGCTTGATGCCGAGCGAGATGCGTTCCTTCTCGACGTCGACGTCCAGCACCCGGGCCTTGACCATTTCGCCCTTGTGATACTTGGCGATGGCTTCTTCGCCCGACGCCGTCCAGTCGAGGTCCGAGAGGTGGACCATGCCGTCGATGTCGTTCTCCAGGCCGATGAACAGGCCGAACTCGGTGGCGTTCTTGACCTCGCCTTCCACGGTCGAACCGACCGGGTGCGCTGCGACGAACGCGTCCCAAGGATTGTCCATGGCCTGCTTGAGGCCGAGCGACACGCGACGCTTGGACGGATCGACGTCCAGGACCACGACCTCAACCTCTTGAGAGGTGGAGACGATCTTGCCCGGGTGGACGTTCTTCTTGGTCCAGGACATTTCCGACACGTGGACCAGGCCCTCGACCCCGGCTTCCAGCTCCACGAAGGCGCCGTAGT
>JAZKFM010000104.1:9154-12365 GCA_040386415.1 Pseudomonadota bacterium | reverse complement strand
AAGTACACCCACGGCGAGACCGACGAAGAGGATCAGGTCGGGATCATCACAGGCCTGGCCTATACCGACTTCGGCGGCGACATCCTGACCATCGAGGCGGTCAAGATGCCGGGCAAGGGCCGCATGTCCATCACGGGCAACCTGAAGGACGTGATGAAGGAATCCATCTCAGCGGCGCACTCCTATGTGCGCAGCCGGGCGGTGCACTTCGGGATCGAACCGCCGGTCTTCGAGAAGACCGACGTCCACATCCACGTGCCGGACGGGGCCACCCCCAAGGACGGACCTTCCGCCGGCGCGGCCATGGCCACGGCCATCGTCTCGGTGCTGACCGGCATCCCGATCCGCAAGGACATCGCCATGACCGGCGAGGTCACCTTGCGCGGCCGGGTGACCGCCATCGGCGGCCTCAAGGAGAAGCTGCTCGCGGCCCTGCGTTCCGGGGTCAAGACCGTGCTGATCCCCGAGGAGAACATGAAGGACCTGGCCGACGTCCCCGACAGTGTGAAGAACGGGCTGGAAATCATCCCGGTCTCCAACATCGACGAGGTGCTGGCCCGGGCCCTGACCGAGCCGCTCACCCCGATTGAGTGGACGGAGCCGGCGACGTCCGCCATTCCGGTCGTCACCGACGACAGCGACCCGGAAGCCGTTCTGACACACTGAATTCCGGATTAACTGCAAATAATCAGGCGGCGCGGGGTATTCCCGCGCCGCCTTCGTTTGACGCCCGACGCGAGACCGCCATAATCGCGTCACGCGAAGCAGCCTCGCGAACACCGCGGGGGGTCCGCGGACCTAAAACGGGCTGGGAGAAACACCAAATGACCAAGGCCGAACTCGTCACGGCGATCGCCGAAAAGGCGGGCCTCAATAAGGCCCAGGCGAAAGACGCGCTGGAAGCCTTCATCGACTCTGTCACCGCGTCTCTGAAGAGCGGCGAAGAAGTCCGGCTCGTCGGTTTCGGCAGCTTCGTGCCGGTCAACCGCGCGGCGGGTACGGCCCGCAATCCGCGCACCGGCGAAACCGTGCAGCGGCCGGCCTCCAAGACCGCCCGGTTCCGGGTCGGCGAAGGCCTGAAGAGCTCGCTGAACTAAGCAGCTCAGACTCTACAGTTATTTAGAAGGGGCGGGCGCCGGGGAGGCGGCCGCCCTTTTCATATGGGGGTTTCTGCGCGCCGGGGAGGGCGCTAAGAACCGGCCGTTAAGGGCGCGTCAGGGTTAAGTGGAAGCCGGTTAACCCGCCCGACGCGCCCCACTTCTAAGGGCGGCTAGCTCAGCTGGTCAGAGCACCTGGTTTACACCCAGGGGGTCGGGGGTTCGAACCCCTCGCCGCCCACCATCCTGCTTCGCTCTGCGAGCATCGCAGGACGGGTCCCGAGCTCGAATTCGAAGCAGGATGCCCTGCGAAGCCTCGGCGAAGCGCCAACAAGCGGCTCTGGTAGGGACAAGCCTCGTCAGCGCAGGCTAATAGTCCCCATGTTCTACCGCCCCCTTGGCAAGACCGGCCTGAACGTCTCGGAGATCGGCCTCGGTTGCGCGAGCTGGTGGGGCCAGGCGGCGTTCGATGAGCGCGAGGCCGTCGCCCTTGTCCATGCCGCCCTGGAGCGAGGCGTGACCTTCCTCGACACCGGGGCCAGCTATTCCAACGGAAACGCGGAGCCCAGGCTGGGGCGGGCCCTGCGGGGGCGCGACTCCTCGGGCCTGGTGATCGCCACCAAGGCCGGCACGCGCCATGACGGCCGGCGCGTCGTTCGCGACATGTCTCCGGGCGCCATCGAGGCCAGCGTGGTGCGGAGCCTCGCCAACCTGGGGCTGGATCGCCTGCCACTGCTGCAGCTGCACGGGCCCGCGATCGTCGACCTGACCCCTGAGCTGCTGTCGACGCTGGAGAGCCTCAGGGCCCGAGGTCTCGTTCAGGCGCTGGGCGTGAACAGCTTCGATCCCGCCGTCATCGACCACGTCGTGGGCCTGCCGCAGTTCGACGTCGTGATGGTGGACTACAACGTCCTGCGGCCGGAGCGCGGGCCCCTCATCGCGCGGGCCGCGGCGGCGGGGAAGGGGGTGCTGGCGGGCATGCCGCTCGCCATGGGCCACACCGGCGGCCAGGTCCTGAAGCTGCGGGCGCCCCGGGACATCTGGTACGCCCTGCGCGCCCTGAAGAACCACCGCGCTGAGGTGCGAGCCGGGCAGCGGTTCGGGTTCCTGCATCAACAGCCGGGGATCAGCGGGGCGCAGGCGGCCCTGGCCTATGTGCTGGCCAATCGCGACGTCGCCTGCGCGGTCATGGGCACGACCCGCATGGCCCATCTGCTGGAGAACCTGGAGGCCTCCGGCAAAGCGCTGTCGCCCGAGCTGGCGGCCGCGATCGCGCAGGCGCAAACAGCCGGGACCTGACGTCGGGGCGCCCCTTTCGCCGGACGCCAAGAGGCGTAGTCTGCCTGCAAGAACAACGACAAAACAGGGCAGGACACGATGGCGAAGCTCGATCTGGGTGCGCTCGACCAGGCGCTGGCGGCGGCGCACCAGCCGGCCCTGGCCGCCGCGCTTGTCCAGTTGACCGGCGATCTGCACTGGTTGCGCCCGGAGTGGACGCCCACCTACACACCGCTCTCGCGCGGCGAGACCGGCGTACCGGAAGCCGAGCAGGCCAAGTTCCGCGCCGAGGCCAAGGCCGCGATCCTGGACTGGGTCGCCAAGGGTTCGCCGCCCACCGTCACCCCGGACCCGGCCGCCCTGCGCCGGATGATGAGCTTCGTCGCCGGGGCCGACATCCCCGAGAACTATGCCGACTTTCTCAAGGACGAGCTGGCCATCGGGGGCCAGTCCACCAAGGACCCTCAGTGGGACACGCCCGTCCTGAAGGAGGCCGCGCGGCGCATGCATGTGCTGGTGATCGGGGCTGGCATGTCGGGCCTGCTCACCGGTATCCGTCTGACCCAGGCCGGGGTCGACTTCGAGATCGTCGAGAAGAACGCCGATGTCGGCGGCACCTGGCTGGAGAACACCTATCCGGGCTGCCGGGTCGACAGCTCCAACCACATCTACTCCTATTCCTTCGAGCCGAACCACAACTGGCCCCAGCACTTCTCGACCCAGCCCGTGCTGCTCGACTATTTCCGGGGGGTCGCCAACCGCTACGACCTGCGCAAGAAGATCCGCTTCGAGACCAGCGTCGAGGAGATGGTCTGGGACGAGGCCCGCGCGGTCTG
>JAZKFM010000104.1:7055-9144 GCA_040386415.1 Pseudomonadota bacterium | reverse complement strand
CGCCGTGATCACCGCCGTGGGCCAGCTGAACCGCCCGCGCCTGCCCGACGTGAAGGGCCGCGAGCGCTTCAAGGGCCCGGCCTTCCACTCCGCCCAGTGGCGCCATGACGTGGACCTGACGGGCAAGCGGGTGGCGGTGATCGGCACCGGGGCCAGCGCCTTCCAGTTCGTGCCGGAGATCGTCGGCAAGGTGGCCAGCCTGACGGTCTTCCAGCGCACCCCGCCCTGGGGTTTCCCCACCGCCCACTATCATGAGGACGTGCCGGCCGGGATGAACTGGCTGCTGGAGCACATCCCCAACTACGACAAGTGGTACCGGTTCTTCCTGTTCTGGATGGTCACCGACGGCCTGCTGGACGGGGTGCGGGCCGATCCCGACTGGAAGGGCGACGAGACGGCTGTCAGCGCGGCCAACGCCATGTTCCGCGCGATGGTGGCCGAGGCCCTGCGGATGCAGGCCGGCGACCGGCCCGACCTGGCCGAGAAGGTGATCCCCACCTATCCGGTCGGCGGCAAGCGCGCCCTGCTGGACAACGGCGTCTGGATCGCCGCGCTCAAGCAGCCGCATGTCGAGTTGGTCACCGACCCCCTGACCGAGATCACCGAGACCGGGGCCGTCACCGCCGACGGGACGGCCCGCGAGTTCGACGTGATCATCTATGGCACCGGCTTCCACGCCAGCCGGTTCCTCTACCCGATGAAGATCAAGGGCCGCGGCGGGGCCGATCTGCACGACACCTGGGACGGGGACGCACGCGCCTATCTCGGCATGACCACCCCCGGTTTCCCCAACCTTTTCATGATCTACGGGCCCAACACCAATATCGTCGTCAACGGCTCCATCATCTTCTTCTCCGAGTGCAGCGTCCGCTACATCCTGGGCTGTCTGAAGCTGTTGGCCGAGACCGGGGCCCAGGCGATGGAGCCCAGGCCCGAGGTGCACGACGCCTTCAACATCAGGGTGGACGAGGGCAACAAGCTGATGGCCTGGGGCGCGCCGCAGGTGACCAGTTGGTACAAGAACGAGAAGGGCCGGGTCAGCCAGAACTGGCCCTTCGCCCTGGTGGACTATTGGCGCGCCACCCTGGCGCCGGATCCGCAGGACTTCGTGCTCTCCAAGGAACGCGAGATGGCGGGGTAGGGGACTGCGGGCATATACGGGGGCGACGTGTTCGTTCCCGTGAGGTCCCATGCCGCTCAAGCTCCACACCATCATCTGCAGCACCCGTCCGACCCGGCTGGGCCCGAAGGTCGCCGAGTGGTTCCACGCCATCGCCCAGGGCCATGACGGCTTCGACGCCGAACTGGTGGACCTGGCCAGCTTCAACCTGCCGGTCTTCGATGAGCCCAAGCATCCGCGCCTGCGCGACTACGCCCACGACCACACCAAGGCCTGGAGTGCGAGCGTGGAGGCCGCCGACGCCTTTGTCTTCGTGACGCCGGAGTACAACTACGGCCCGCCGCCGTCCTTCACCAACGCGGTGAACTACCTCGTGCACGAGTGGGCCTATAAGCCCGCCGCCTTCGTCAGCTACGGCGGCGCGTCGGGCGGTCTGCGAGCCGTCCAGATGGAGAAGCTGCTGCTCACCAGCGTCAAGGTGATGCCGATCCCCGAGGGCGTGGCCCTGCCGATGTTCAGCCAGCACCTGACGGAGGCCGGCTTCAAGCCGCCGGAGCTGCAGGACAAGGCCGCCGGCGCCATGCTCACCGAACTGGCCCGTTGGGCCGAGGCCCTCAAGAGCCTGCGCGCGCCAAGCTAGACCATTGCCAGGCGTCCTCCGCCGTTGTTCAACTATGTGTTGAGCCAGGGAGGGCGGCATGACACAGGGCGTGGTGACAGTGCAGGGCTTGCGGCTGCGCGACGGGCCGGACGGCGCGGTCGTGGCGCCCAGCCTGGACAAGGGCCTGGGTGTCGAAATGTTCGAGTCCACGGCGGGCTGGACCCGGATCACCACCCTGAAAGCGCCGATCCGCAGCGGCTGGGTGGCCAGTCAGTTCCTCAGCCCGGCGGTGGCGGTCGCCACCCCGGCCCCGCCTGCGCCCGCACCGCCGCCCATGCCCGACGACCCCGATCATCCGGTGACCGTTT
>JAZKFM010000104.1:0-7045 GCA_040386415.1 Pseudomonadota bacterium | reverse complement strand
CGGGCGGGCCTTCGCCTCGGCCTACAAGGGCGGGTTCTACACAACGGGCCGGACGTCGCTGGCCGCGTGGCTGGCGGGCAATCCGCCCCCGGCGGCCGTGAAGCCGTCGGCGGTGCGGGTGGTGCGCGCCATCTCGGCCAATGAGGGGTTGCTGGAGGCGATCAACTCCTACGACAACAGCTACATGTCGATCGGCCTCTTCCAGTGGACCTGCGGCCCGGCCACCGATCCCGGTGAGCTTCCGGCCCTGTTGGCGGCCCTGGAACGGACCTGGCCCGCCGCCTTCCAGGATTGCTTCGGCCGTTACGGCCTGGACGTGCAGACCGCGAGCGCCACGGCCACCACAGGCTATCTGGTGCTGAACGGCGTGGTGCTCAACACCGCCGCGCGGAAGCTGCAACTGCGCGGCCCTGTCTGGGCCTACCGGTTCTGGCGCGCGGGACATCACCACGACATGCGGGCCTGCCAGCTCAGCTTCGCCGCCGGGCGCTTGGCCAAGTTCCTGGACGCCAAGGCGGCCGGCGTGCCGGTTCGGCGCTGGTTCACCTCCGAGCAGGGGGTGGCCCTGGTGCTTGATGAGCACGTCAATCGCCCGGGACATGTGCCCCGGACCCTGGCGGCCGCCATCGCCAAGATCGGAGCCACCGATCCCACCAACTGGAAGACTGCCGATGAAGCGCGGCTGATCGCCGCCTATGTCCTGGCCCGCAAGGCCACCAACATGACCCATCCGATTCAGCGGGCCGAGCGGATCGCAGACGCGGTCAATCAGGGGATGCTGTCGGACGATCGTGGCTCGTTCGTGATCTGACGCCGTCTGGCGGCTGTCACGACTTGGCTCTAGCCTCCTGAGTCGAACAGGTGACTCAACAGGCGGAGCGACCCCATGGCGTACAAGTTCGAGATCTCGAAGGACAAGGCGGGTGAATTCCGCGTGAAGTTCAAGGCGCCGAACGGCGAGGTCATGTTCTCCACCGAGGGCTATTCCTCGAAGGCCTCGGCGAAGAACGCCATCGAATCCATGAAGAAGAACGGCCCCGACGCCGAAACCGACGACACCACCGACTGATCCCGGCCCCCGCCGGGACGGGTGGCTGGGGATTATTCACAGGGTGAAGTGCGACTAATCGAACTCGCCCGTTGACACGATTCCGGTCGGGACCTATCAGACGCCCCTCGCGGGCCCACACGGCCCACATGCGGATGTAGCTCAGTTGGTTAGAGCGCCGGCCTGTCACGCCGGAGGTCGCGGGTTCGAGTCCCGTCATTCGCGCCACTTCTTCCCCACATCGATGATCTGACCTTAGGCCGCTCTGTCGCGCGTCTTCACCCGATGCATCCGCGTGTCTTTTCCGCGCACCTGAGAGGCATTCGCATCTCGAACATCGGTCTTTTTCGCGGGTGCGGCGCCAGCGTCATTGAGCCGTTTGAATCGGTTCCATTCGTGGTCTAGAAGGGCGCGACTCCTTCGAGGATTCCATGAACGCGTTCCTTCTGCAGTACCTCCCCATCGTGATCTTCCTAGGGATCGCGGCGGTTCTGGGGGTCGTCTTCATCCTCGCCTCGGCGGTTCTCGCCCCCAAGGCGCCGGACCCCGAAAAGCTCTCGTCCTACGAGTGCGGCTTCAACGCCTTCGATGATGCGCGGATGAAGTTCGACGTCAGGTTCTACCTGGTCTCGATCCTCTTCATCATCTTTGACCTCGAGGTGGCCTTCCTGTTCCCCTGGGCGGTCTCGCTCATGAACCTGCCGCAGGACGTGGCCCAGTTCTCCTTCTGGTCGATGATGTCCTTCCTGGGCGTGCTGACCGTCGGCTTCATCTACGAATGGAAGAAGGGCGCCCTGGAATGGGAGTGATCGTTCCCGCGGGTTCCGCCCCCGCGCTCTCGGCCGGTCGCTCGACCGTCGAGGGCTATAATCCCAAGCTGCACGACCCCTTTTTCGACGGCGTCTCCAGCGAGCTCGCCGACAAGGGCTTCATCACCGCGGCCGCCGACGACCTGATCACCTGGGCGCGCACCGGCTCGCTGATGTGGATGACCTTCGGCCTGGCCTGCTGCGCGGTCGAGATGATGCAGGCCTCGATGCCGCGCTACGACCTGGAGCGCTACGGCTTCGCGCCGCGCGCCAGCCCGCGCCAGTCCGACGTGATGATCGTCGCCGGCACGCTCTGCAACAAGATGGCTCCGGCCCTGCGCAAGGTCTACGACCAGATGCCGGAGCCGCGCTACGTCATCTCCATGGGCTCGTGCGCCAACGGCGGCGGCTACTACTACTTCAGCTATTCCGTGGTGCGCGGCTGCGACCGGATCGTGCCGGTGGACATCTACGTTCCCGGCTGCCCGCCGACGGCTGAAGCCCTGGTCTATGGCGTGCTGCAGCTGCAGAAGAAGATCCGCCGCACCGGGACCATCGAGCGATGAGCTGGCCGGTCGAGATCTCCACGCTCGAAAGTCTGGGCCAGCAACTGGTCGCCGACAGCGCTGGCGCCGTGGCCGGCTATTCGGTGGCCTTCGGCGAACTGACCCTGACGGCTCCGGTCGGCCGCGTCGTCCAGGCCCTGACCCTGATGCGCGACAGGTTCGGCTTCGCCCAGCTGATCGACCTCTGCGGCGTCGACTATCCGGAACGTCCGCAGCGTTTCGACGTGGTCTACCACCTGCTCTCGCTCACCAAGAACCAGCGCCTGCGCCTGAAGGTGCAGACCGACGAGGACACCGCTGTTCCCACGGCCACCGGGGTCTATCCCTGCGCCGACTGGTATGAGCGCGAGGCCTTCGACATGTACGGGATCTTCTTCGAGGGGCATCCCGACCTTCGCCGCATCCTCACCGACTACGGGTTCCACGGGCATCCGCTGCGCAAGGACTTCCCGATGACCGGCTATGTCGAGCTGCGCTACGACGACGAACTGAAGCGCGTGGTCTATGAGCCCGTGAAGTCCGTCGAGTTCCGCAACTGGGACTTCCTCTCGCCGTGGGAAGGCGCCGACTACATCCTGCCCGGTGATGAGAAGTCGCCCGGGACCGGTGGCCCGCATCCGGGAGCTCCGAAGTAGATGGCCGACGACGCATCCCTGACCACGCTCTCGGAAAACGAGATTCCGGTCCGCAAATTCAACATCAACTTCGGCCCGCAGCACCCCGCGGCCCACGGCGTTCTGCGCCTGGTCCTGGAGCTGGACGGCGAGGTCGTGGAGCGGGTCGACCCGCACATCGGCCTGCTGCATCGCGGCACCGAGAAGCTGATGGAGTACCGCACCTACCTCCAGAACATCCCGTACTTCGACCGCCTCGACTACGTGGCGCCGATGAACCAGGAACACGCCTTCTGCCTGGCCATCGAGAAGCTGCTAGACCTGGAGGTGCCGATCCGCGGCCAGCTGATCCGGGTGATGTATTCCGAGATCGGCCGCGTCCTGAACCATCTGCTGAACGTCACGACCCAGGCCATGGACGTCGGCGCCCTCACGCCGCCTCTCTGGGGCTTCGAGGAGCGTGAGAAGCTGATGGTCTTCTATGAGCGGGCCTGCGGCGCGCGGCTGCACGCCAACTACTTCCGCCCCGGCGGCGTCCACCAGGATCTGCCCGAGGCGCTGATCAACGACATCGACGACTGGGCCGTGGCCTTCGACCGTCCGATCAACGACATCGACAAGCTGATCACCGGCAACCGCATCTTCAAGCAGCGCAATGTCGACATCGGCAAGGTGACCCGCCAGGAGGCGATCGACTGGGGCTTCTCCGGCGTCATGGTGCGCGGCTCCGGCATCGCCTGGGACCTGCGCCGCAGCCAGCCCTACGAGTGCTACGACGAGATGGATTTCGAGATCCCGCTCGGCCTGAACGGCGACTGCTACGACCGCTATCTCTGCCGCATGCAGGAAATGCGCGAGTCCACCAAGATCATCCGCCAGTGCGTTGAACGGCTTCGCAAAACGCCCGGCCCTGTGATGACCGAGGACAACAAGGTCTCGCCGCCGCGCCGGGGTGAGATGAAGCGCTCGATGGAAGCGCTGATCCATCACTTCAAGCTCTACACCGAAGGCTTCCGCACCCCGCAGGGCGAGGTCTATGCGGCCGTCGAGGCGCCCAAGGGCGAGTTCGGCGTCTTCCTGGTGAGCGACGGCGGCAACAAGCCCTATCGCTGCAAGATCCGCGCGCCGGGCTATCCGCACCTGGCGGCCATGGACTGGATGGCCAAGGGCCACATGCTGGCCGACGTCTCGGCGATCATCGGGTCGCTGGACATCGTGTTCGGGGAGGTGGACCGGTGAGCGCGCCTGCCTGCATTTCGCCCTTCGACGTCGTGGACGGCCAGTTCGAAGCCTATAACAGCCAGAACCTCTCGGCCTTCTGCGCCTATTACGCCGACAATGCGGTGCTGGCCGATTTCAACGGCGCCATCACCGCCGACGGGATCGACGCCATCCGCGCCCGGCATGAGAAGCTGTTCGCCGACTTCCCGCAGAACAAGGCCGAGTTGCTGGCCCGGGTGGTCATCGGCTCGCGCGTGATCGACCATGAACGGGTCGCCCGCACGCCCGGCGGCGACACCTTCGAGGTCGCGGCCATCTACACCATCTCGGACGCCAAGATCGTCCGGGTCGACTTCGTGAAGTGAGGCTCTGACCGTGAGCGTTCGACGCCTTTCCGCAGATCAACCCGCCAGCTTCGCCTTCTCGGCCGAGACGATGAAGCAGGTTCAGTGGTGGATCTCCAAGTATCCGGACGGCCGCCAGCAGTCGGCGGTGATCCCGGTCCTGTGGCTGGTGCAGAAGCAGGAGGGCTGGGTGTCGGAGCCCGCCATCCGCGCAGTCGCCGACCTGCTGAAGATGGCCACCATCCGGGTCTACGAGGTCGCCACCTTCTACACGATGTTCATGCTGGAGCCGGTGGGCACGGTGGCCCTGGTGCAGGTGTGCGGCACCACGGCCTGCCAGTCGCGGGGCTCCGAGGACCTGCTGGCGGTCTGCCGGAAGCGCTTTGGCCCCGACAGCCACCGCTCGGCGGACGGCAAGTTCTACTGGCAGGAGGTCGAGTGCCTCGGCGCCTGCTCCAACGCGCCCATGGCGGCCATCAACGACCGCTATTACGAGGACCTCACCGTTGAGGGCTTCGAGAAGCTGCTGGACGCCTTCGCTGCGAGCCAGACGCCGCCGCCGGGCTCCCAGATCGGTCGTCAAGGCAGCGCCGTCCTGGGCGGCAACACCACGCTGAACGACCCCAAGCTCTATGACGGGTCGGCCGCCAAGCCGATCAAGTCGCTGCCGAACGCCGCCCCCAAGGGTAAGGCCAAGGCGCCCGTCGCATGACGGAGGCCGAGGTCGCCAAGCGCCGGTTCAGGATCATGGTCGCGGTCTCCGCGGCCAGCGTCTTGGTGGCCATCGCGGCGATCATCTGCGCCTTCCGGTTTAGCCAGTCTTGGCTGCTGGTGGTCTTTGGGGTCGCGCTGCTGATCGGGTTCGGCGCGCAAATCTGGTTCATCGCGGGCTCGCCGCCCGCGAAAAAGGGAGTGTAGGGGGTCTTGGTCGGCATCCTGGAAGACAAGGACCGCATCTTCACCAACATCTACGGGCTCCAAGACTGGGGCCTGGAAGGTGCGAAGGCGCGCGGCTGCTGGAACGCGACCCGCGAGATGCTGGGTCAGAGCCACGAATGGGTCTGCGAGCAGATCCGCGAGTCGGGCCTGCGGGGCCGGGGAGGCGGGGGCTTTGTCACCGGCTTCAAGTGGACCCTGATGCCGCAGCAGCTCAGCGAGCGGCCCCACTACCTGGTGGTCAACGCCGATGAGTCCGAGCCCGGCGCCTGCAAGGACCGCGAGATCATCCGCAACGATCCGCACCTGCTGATCGAAGGCTGCATGATCGCCAGCTACGCGATCCGCGCTCACACCGCCTACATATACATTCGCGGCGAATACGTCGCCGAGCGCGAGCGTCTGGAAGCCGCCATCAAGCAGGCCTATGCGGCCAAGCTGATCGGCAAGGACAACGTGAACGGCTGGGATTTCGACCTCCACGTCACACATGGCGGCGGGGCCTATATCTGCGGCGACGAGACCGCCCTGATGGAGAGCCTGGAGGGCAAGAAGGGTCAGCCGCGCCTGAAGCCGCCGTTCCCGGCCGGCGCTGGCATCTATGGCTGCCCGACCACCATCAACAACGTCGAGTCCATCGCCGTCGTCGGCACGATCCTGCGCCGTGGCGCGGGCTGGTTCTCCAGCTTCGGCCGGCCCAAGAACGCCGGCACCAAGCTGATGGCGGCCTCGGGTCACGTGAACAAGCCGAGCGTGGTCGAAGAGGCCATGTCCATCCCCATGCGCCAGCTGATCGAGGATCACTTCGGCGGCGTGCGGGGCGGCTGGGGCAAGCTCAAGGCGGTGATCCCGGGCGGGGTCTCCATGCCGATGATCACCCGCGAACAGGCCGAGACCGTCCTGATGGACTTCGACGACCTGCCCCGCGTGCAGTCGCGCCTGGGCACCGCCACCATGATCCTCTTCGACGAGGACACCGATCTGGTCCGCGTGATCGCCCGCGTCAGCCGCTTCTTCAAGCACGAGAGCTGTGGCCAGTGCACCCCGTGCCGCGAAGGCACCGGCTGGATGTGGCGGGTGATGGAACGCATGGTCACCGGCGAGGCCGAGATGCGCGAGATCGACATGCTGCTCGACGTCGCCTCCCAGGTCGAAGGCCACACCATCTGCGGCCTCGGCGACGCCGCGGCCTGGCCGATCCAGGGCCTGTTCCGCAACTTCCGCCACGAGGTGGAAGACCGGATCACCAGCTATCGCGCGGGCAAGCCGCATGTTCAGGGCGCCGCCCTGGTGGCGGCGGAGTAGTCGTATGCCTAAAGCCAAGGTCAACGGCGTCGAGGTCGAGTTCGACCCCGGCATGACGGTTCTGCAGGTGGCGGAACTGGCCGGGGAAGAGATTCCGCGCTTCTGCTATCACGAGCGCCTGAGCATCGCGGGCAACTGCCGCATGTGCTTGGTCGAGGTGAAGCCCGGCCCGCCCAAGCCGCAGGCGTCCTGCGCCCTGCCG
>JAZKFM010000103.1:1031-5247 GCA_040386415.1 Pseudomonadota bacterium | reverse complement strand
GCTGCGGTTGGCCGGGCCCGGACGCACCGCCTGCGCCGTATGCGCCGCGCAATAGCGGCCATCGGCGCGCCGACCGCAGAAGCTGAACCCCGGGCTCTTCGGGTCGCCGATCGGCCACCTGCAGGCGTGGGCGGCGAGATGGACCAGGTTGTCCACCAGACCCGGACCTTCCGGGGCGACGGGCGCGACGGTCATGTCCGGACGGACCGCCCTGGCCGGCCGGGACGGTGCGGCCCGACGGGACGGCCGGGGCCGCGTTGGCCGTGGCGCGATGGCGCGCGGGGCGGACGGCACCCCTCGACCGCTAAGTCCCAGGCGATGGACCTTGCCGATGACGGCGTTGCGCGTGACGCCGCCCAGCTGCTTGGCGATCTGCGAGGCCGAGAGGCCGTCGCCCCACAGTTTGGACAGGCGGGTGACACGGTCGTCCGACCAGCCGGAGGCTTGAGACAAGGAAGAGGGTGACATGGCGGGGTCCTCCGATCGCGCTCGGATCGAGCGCACCCGCAGCCGCCCTTCCTCCCGCCTCCCGCCGCCTTCGCCTACATCAGCCCCAGGGCCTTAAGGCTGGCCACGTCGTCGCCACCGATGATGAGGTGGTCGTGGACAGCGATGTCCAGTGCTCGGCAAGCGGCCACCACCTGGCGCGTCATCTCGACGTCCGCGGAGGACGGTGTCGGATCGCCCGTGGGATGGTTGTGGGCCAGCAGGACCCCGCTAGCCGACAACTCAAGGGCCCGACGCACCACCTCGCGCGGATAGACCGGCGCGTGGCTGACCGAGCCCTCGCCCATCCGCTCGTCGGCGATGAGCTGGTTCCTCTTGTCGAGGAAGAGGACGTGGAAGGCCTCGCGGGGGAGGGCGCGGAGCCGCGCCTGCAGATACGCCTTGGCGGCCGTCCACGAGGCGATGACGTCGCGTCGGCGCAGCGGAAACGCCAGGACCCGCAGCAACAGGGCGTGTAGCACGCCCAATTCGACGGCGAGATCCTCGCCCACCACCCGGGCCAGATCCGCCGCCGGCGCCCCAACGACCCGGCCGATACCGCCGAAGCGATCCAGCAGTTGGTACGCCAGAGGGATCGACTCCGGCTCGCGCGCGCCGCAACGCGCCAGCAGCTGGGCCAGGGCGCCCTCCTCGTCCAGGGCGGCCACCCGGTCGATGCCGGCGGCGCCGACCGCGGCGGCGAGCGACGGCCAGGGCGCTTCTGAGACCCCACCCGTGAAGAGGTCCGGTTGTTCAGCCATCGGCCGGACCTCCGGTTGCCGGTGCGACGCCGAGCACGGCCGCATGTTCTGGGTGGAAGCGCTGCACCGTACGGACGGCGGCGGCGTGGACCTCCGCGGCCCGAGCGGCGTCCGCCTCATGGGCGTCGAGCCCAAGGGCCAGGTAGGGCAACGCCCAGTCGCAGTCCTCCTCGAACCAGCCATTGGCGCTGTAGGCGGTGCGCTGGACCACCCCCGGCAGGCGCGAGAGCGCCGCCTGGGAGATCCGCAGGCCGCCGTGCGAGGCCGTGGTGACCGCGACGGCGTCCGGGCCGAGCGGCGTGACAGTCTGGATCGGCCCCCAAGGGGACGAGGATCCGGGACGGGGCGGGAAGGGGTCGGGCATGGCCGGGCTCCGCACCGGGCAAGGACCCATTCCCCGCCCGGCTCGGCCCGCAGGCCCCTTCCTCCACCCTCCTCAGGCCGCCTTGGGCAGCACCGACTGCGGCGGCCACTTGGCGAGCACCGCCGCCAGAACCTCCAGATTGTCCACCGGCACGAACACCCGCGGGGTGTAGGCGATGATCTCGGTGAAGCAGCCGAGCGCCTGGAAGGCCGAGCGCTGCGACGCCGCGCCCACCACTTCCAGCCGCTGACGATCCATGACCTTGGCGCGGCGCAGCCACAGGCCGCCGGACAGGCCAAGCGCCGCCCCCTCCTCCAGCACCAGGGTCGAAACCTGATCCGGATCGCCATAGGCGCTGGCGACGTCGGAGAGGCCGAGCGCCACCTTCAGCGCCGGAACCTGGCCCGGATCCAGGAGGCGGCCGAGCCAGCGCCGGCCGTCCGGCGCCTTCAGCCGCCGGACCGAGGTCCCCTTGTCGGGCAGGTGGGTCCAGATGGGCAGCAGAAGTCCGGAGACCAGCACCAGGTCGCGGGTGATCCAAGGGTCGGCGTCCGCCAGTTCCTGGTTCCAGACCGCGCGCCAGCGGGACTCCTCCGTCGCCTCCCACGCCGATTCCTCGAACCCCTTCAGCGAGGCGATCGTGCGCTTCTCTGGCCGGATCAGGCGGACAGCCGGCACCAGCCGGTCCTCATCGTTGGTCGTGGTGAGGCCCTGCACCACGAGCGCAGCCCGGCCGGACTTGGCGTTGACCGCGTAGATCACCCCTTCCGGATCGAGGCCGGCGAGAGCGTCGTCGGCGCTGGCGAGCTCGCGCTTTGTGCGCACCTGGAAGCGCAGCAGCCGGGTCTCGGCGCCGGCGACGGCGTCGGTGCGGACCACTTCCTCGCCGGTGATCGCCACGTCATCGGCGACGATGTCCTCCATGCCCCGATCCAGGGCGCCGGACTGCGCCGCCCGCTCCAGGATCGAGGACAGGAGCTGGTCGAACGCCGCAAAGAGAGCGTTCTGGTCGGCGATCCGCAGCGCCAACAGGCGGTTCAGGAAGGTGTTCATCGGCGGCATGTCGTCCGACGCCTTCAGGTTGCCCTCGCCGTCGAGAAGCCGCAGGCCGGTCTTGGCCTCGAAGGTCTCCCGATCCATGGCCTCGACGTTGCCGAAGTGCAGCTCGACGTAGAAGGCCTGCAAGGCGCGGTGCGCCCAGGGGCTCTCCAGATTGTCCTCGGCGCGGAAGAGGCCGTTGCCGGCAGTCCGCCGCTCCCCCCGGGTCAGGGCCCCCAGGCTGTCGAGCCGTCGGGCGATCGTCGAGGTGAATCGCTTCTCGCCGTGGATGTCCGTCACCACCGGCCGGAACAGCGGCGCGCAGGCCTGGTTGGTCCGGTGCGAGCGGCCCAGACCCTGGATGGCGGCGTCGGCCCGCCAGCCGGGCTCCACCAGGTAGTGGACCCGGCGCTGCTGGTTCTGAGCAGTGAGGTCGGCGTGGTAGCTTCGGCCCGTGCCCCCGGCGTCGGAGAACACCAGGACCCGCTTCTTGGCGGACATGAAGGCGTCGGTCTCGGCCTTGGCGGCTGAGCCGCTCCTTCGCTCCACCACCCGGCGGCCGTCGCGGGTGATCACCCGGCGCGAGCGGCCGGTGATCTCGGCGACCTGCTCGGTCCCGAGCGCCTCGATCACTGCATCCAGCACGCCGGGGACGGCCGGCAGGCAAGCGAGATGGGTGACCAGCTCGTCGCGGAGCCGCAGCGCCTCCTGGCTGACCACGGGACGGCCCTCCGCGTCGGTGACCGGGACCAGGGTGACATTGCCGTCTTCGTCCTCGATCGCGTCCATCGCCATCACCGGGAACGCGCCCATCAGATAGTCGAGCACCTGGTCCTTCGGCGTCAGGTCGACGGCCAGGTTGTTCCACTCCTCCGGCGGGATCTCCGCGAGGCGCCGCTCCATCACCGCCTCATTGGTCGAGACGACCTGAACCACGGCGGAGCGGTCGGCGGCGAGGTCCTCGCGGATCGAGGCCACCAGGGACGGCGCCTTCAGGCCCGACAACAGATTTCCGAAGAAGCGCAGCTTCGCCCCCTCGAACGCCGACATCACCGCCGAAGCCGCCTGGCCGGAGCGGGGTTTGCCCTCCTCGGTCACACCCACGGCGTCCAGCGCAGCGCGGAGATTGCGATGGATCAGTTGGTAGGCGTCGGCCCAGGCATCCCAGATGGCGACATCGCCTTCGGTCAGCGGATGGCGCAGGGCGTCATATTCGACCCCGTCGAACGACAGCGAGCGGGCGATGTAGAGGCCCATGGCCTTCAGCTCCCGGGCGATCAGCTCCATGACCGCCACCCCGCCCGTTTCCACCGCACTCAAGAAGGCTTCGCGATTGAGGAAGGGCGCTTCGGGACCGCCCCAGAGGCCGAGCCGGGCAGCGTAGGCCAGATTCTCCGGCGTGGTCGCGCCGGTCGCGGAGACGTACAGGATCCGGGCGTTCGGCAGGCGGTGCTGCAAGGCCAGTCCCGCCATGCCCTGCTGGGAGGCCTTCTTGGTCCCGCGCGCGCCCTTGCCGCCGCCCGCGGCGTTGGCCATGGCGTGGGCCTCGTCGAAGACGATCGCCCCG
>JAZKFM010000103.1:0-1021 GCA_040386415.1 Pseudomonadota bacterium | reverse complement strand
TCACCCACTGGGCCCTCGACATGGACAAGTCCGGCCCCGTTGAAGTCCGCCCCGAGCCAGGTCACGATCTGGTCGAGCCGCGAGGGGCGGTCGCCCCGGGCCGGCTGCCGCAGGGTGGCGTAGGTCGTGTAGAGGATGCCCTTGTCCATGCGGATGGCGTCGGCCTGCTTCCAGGCCGATTGCGGGGTGAGGTCGGCGGCAGTTCCCCCGATGGCGGCCCAGTCGCGCCGGGCATCCTCCAGAAGCGCGTCGTTCTTCGACAGCCACACTGCCCGGGTCCGGCCCTGCGCGATGTTGTCGGCGATGACCCCGGCGATCTCCCGCCCCTTGCCGCAGCCCGTGCCGTCGCCCAGGAAGAAGCCCTTACGGAAGCGAACCGCCCCGGCGTGGTCGTCGGCCACCAGCACCAGCTGGTGGGCCGCCTCCCCCAATATCCAAGATCCCGGCAGGACCTGCGCGTGGGCCTCGCCGGCATAGATCACCGTCTCCATCTGGGCGTCGGAGATGCGGGCGGCGATGTCCGGCGGCAGGACCGGTCGATAGGTCGGCGCCGGCGGCGCGACCGAGGCCATGGGCCCCGATTCGACGAGCGGGGACGGATGCGGCGTGCTGGCCGCGAAGCGGATCCGCCCCAAGGTGTAGGCTTGGTAGAGGCCGACGTCGTGGCCCTCGCCTGACCAGGGGCAGGTCTCGTAGGCGACCGCCGCCGTGTTGGCGAGGAAGGCCAGCCGCCCGGAGGATGTGGCCAGGGCCCGCGCCTTGGGGACCAGGAGCGCGACCCTGTCGAGACTGCGGAACTGCCGCGCCTGGGCTGTGGGCCGGGCGACCACCGCGGCGGCCGCCTTGGCGGCATCGGCCAGGGTCTCGGCGGCGATCACCGCCGGCATCGCCGCGTCGGCCATGCCCCGATCGACGACCAGCAGACCAGTCTCCACGGACGTGCCGTGCTTCGCATAGGCGCGCGCGGGGAAGGCCAGGCGCAGCACCACGCGCCCCTGCACCGAAAGGGAACGCAGCGCCT
>JAZKFM010000102.1:0-20995 GCA_040386415.1 Pseudomonadota bacterium | reverse complement strand
TCCGCAGCGACCCGAAGCGGCCGAGCTTGAGGCCGTTGGCGCGCGACTCGATCAACATGCGGCCCTGGGGCAGCAGGACGCCGTAACGGGTGGTGAGCAGCAGGCCCGACAGCACCAGGGCGACAACGGCGCAGATCGCCAGGATCGCCTTGGGCAGGCTGCGGCTGCGGGCGACCTTCTCCACGGCGGCCTCCACCTCGTGGACCACCTCCTCGATGTCGGACGGGCCGGTCAAAAGCTCTGCCCGATGCTGAGATAGATCTGAAAGGCGGCGTCGCCCTTGCGCTTCTCCAGGGGGATGGCGATGTCGGCGCGGATGGGGCCAAAGCCGAGGTCGTAGCGGACGCCGATCCCGGCCCCGATGCTGAGGTCCTTGAAGCTGGGAACCTGGTCGGAGCCGATCGAGCCCGCATCGACGAAGGCCACCACGCCCCAGCGCTTGCCGATCTTCTGGCGCAGCTCCACCGAGCCCTCGAACAGGGAGAGCCCGCCCTGGGGGGTGTTGTCGGCCAGGCGCGGGCCGATGGCCTGGTAGGCGTAGCCGCGCACGGAACCGCCGCCGCCGGAATAGAACCGGCGCGAGGCGGGAACCTCCGGCATCAGGCCGCCGATGGCCGAGCCCAGCTTGAGGCGACCGGCCACGACGGTGCGGCCCTTCTCGTCGAAGGGGAAGTAGATCGAGCCCTGAGACTGGGCCTTCAGATAGGGCAAGGTGTCGGCGCCGGCGATCAGGGTCGGCTCCAGCCGCGCCTCCACGCGCCAGCCGCGCTTGGGATCGAGGGGATCGTCGGAGCGGTCCAGCGCCATGGCGCCCAGCACCGAGGCGGTGACCAGCTTGCGGCCGAGGGACGACAGGGTGACCGCCTGCAGCTCCTGGGTTTCGCTGTAATCCAGGGACGCGCCGATCGTGACGTGGGACGTCTTGCCAAAGCGGCGCTCGACATCGGCCCGGACCCCGACGCCGGTCTCGTCATAGGCGTCGGTGTGGATGCGATAGAGGCCGGCCTGGCCCTTCAGGGTCTGCTGGGCGCGGCGCCAGTGCGGCAGGGTCAGCTCGCCGCCCAGGCGGCTGTCCACCGTGGAGGCGCGGCCGTAGTAGGAGAGCGTGTCGGCGCGGCCCAGCACGTTGTAGCGGGTCCATCGGGCGTCGGCCCCCACCCCCTCGCTGGTGGAATAGCTGGCGCCCAGCTCGAGGGTGCGGCGCTTGCGGTCGGACACATTGACGATGACCGGACGCAAGCCCTCGGCGGTCGCCCTCTCCTTGCCGGCCAGGGCGACGGTGACGCTGTCATAGACACCGGTGTCCAGCAGGCGGCGCTCCAACTCGCCCACGTCGTCGGGATCGTAGGGCTCACCGGCCTTCCAGGGCGCCAGACTGCGCAGCCAGGCGGGGTTTGTGCGGCCGGGCGTCACCAGATCAATGCCGTCTAGCAGCACCAGCTCGCCCGAGACGATGCGGAAGGTGGGGCGGACGCTGTGGTCGGCGTGGTCGACGATCACCTGGCGGTCGCCGCTGGTGACGTCGGCATAGCCGCGCTTCTGCACGGCGGCCACGATGCGGCCCTCGGCGCCCAGGACGTCGGCGGCCCTGCCGGCCTGGCCGTTGGCCAGGCCCAGCACCGCCTCACCGGCGATCTGCACGCCGGGCGCGGGCTCCGGCGCGATCCACTCGACCTTCGGGTCCTGGATGGTGAAGCGCTGGCCCGGCGTGACCCTGACCACCGGCTGGGCGGGCTCGGTCTCGGTGACGTCGGCCTCGACGGTGTTGGCGTAGTAGCCCTCCGACCTCAGGACGGCCACCGCGTCCTCGGCGGCCTCACGGGCGCGCCTGCGGGCCTCGAAGCGGTTCTCGATGGGCTTGTCGGTTTCGCCCACCGCGTTGGTGATGGCGTCGCGCAGGCTGTCGGACAGTTCGCCCGCGACGGCAGCCTTCGGCGCCGCGGCGTGCGCCGACCCAGGCGCCCCTTGGACACAAAGCGCCGCTGAGGCGGCGACGGCGAAGACCAGTCGTCCCAAGGTTCAAGAATCCCTGCCGTCCCCTCGCCGGGTCTATCTCGGGTCGCCTTGCCTTGTCACCCCGCCGAAGACGCGCAAGGTGCTTTCAACTTGGGCGGAAGCCTGCCCAAATAGTGGGCAGCAACTCCTGCATCGTCCGCCGATTCCGAAAAGCCACCCCTTAGGTCGGGGCGCTCCCTAGGGTCGGAACCAAGGCGAGGCAGAAGGATTATCGCAGAGGTGGAGTGGGGCGTGGCGACGGCGAAGAGATCGGACACCAACGCCATCGAGAGCTCGTACGGGGCGATCCCCTATGACGAGATGCTGACGCTCGCCGGTGAGGTCCGCAGCCACTATGCCGGCCTGGACGAACGCATCGCCACCCTGGCCTCCGAGGACATGGCCGAGCGCCAGCGGACGCTGGAGCGGTTCTTCCTGCTGCAGGGCATCACCTTTACCGTCTACGGGGCCGAGAGCTCCACCGAACGGATCATCCCCACCGACCTGCTGCCGCGCATCATCCCCGCCGAGGAATGGGCGACCATCGAGAAGGGCCTGACCCAGCGGCTGCGGGCGCTGAACATGTTCCTGGCCGACATCTACGGCGAGCAGCAGATCCTGATGGACGGGGTGGTGCCGCGCGAGCTGGTGCTGCGGGCGCCGTCCTACCGCCGCGAGATGCAGAACCTGTATGTTCCGCACCAGGCGTACGCCAATGTCTGCGGCTCGGACCTGATCCGCCAGCCCGACGGCGCCTTCGCGGTGCTGGAGGACAATCTGCGGGTTCCCTCCGGCGTGTCGTACATGCTGGCCAACCGGGAGGCTTCGAAGCGGACCTTCCCGGGCACCTTCCGCGCCTCGAACGTGCGCGCGGTCGACCGCTATCCCGACCTGCTGCTCTCGACGCTGAAGGGCATGGCGGCCGACTGGCGGCCCAACCCCCAGGTCGTGGTGCTGACGCCCGGCGTCTACAACTCGGCCTATTACGAGCACGCCTATCTGGCCCGCCTGATGGGGGCGCCCCTGGTGGAGGGCCGCGATCTCGTGGCCCACGACAACATGGTCTACATGCGGACCACCACGGGCCTGCGCCGCATCGATGTGATCTACCGCCGGGTGGATGACGACTTCATCGACCCCCTCACCTTCCGCCGGGACTCAGGGCTCGGGGTCGCTGGCCTGTTCAACGCCTATCGGGCCGGCAACGTGGTGATCTGCAACGCGCCCGGCACCGGGGTCGCCGACGACAAGGCGGTCTATGCCTACGTGCCGGAGATCATCAAATACTACCTCGGTGAGGACGCCATCCTGCCCAACATCGAGACCTTCCTGTGCCGCGAGCCGGCCCAGCTCAGCCACGTGCTGGCCAATCTGGACAAGCTGGTGGTCAAGGCGGTGGGCGCCTCGGGCGGCTACGGCATGCTGATCGGACCGCACGCCAGCGCCAAGGAGCGCAGTGAGTTCGCCGACGCCCTGCGCGCCGACCCGTGCAACTACATCGCCCAGCCCACCATCCAGCTGTCCACCGCGCCCTGCCTGATCGACGGCGAGATCGACCCGCGCCACGTCGACCTGCGCCCCTTCATCCTGTCGGGCGAGAAGATCACCGTGACCCCCGGGGCCCTCACCCGCGTGGCCCTGAAGAAGGGCTCCCTGGTGGTGAACTCCAGCCAGGGCGGCGGTTCCAAGGACACCTGGATCCTGGCCGCCGACGCCGAGGAGGCCCAGTCATGATGCTCGCCATCCCTCATTGCAAAGGCTCGCGAGCATGATGCTCGCGAGGGTCGCCGACAGCCTCTACTGGATGGGCCGCTACGTGGAGCGGGCCGAACATATGTGCCGGCTGGCGGACGTGATGCTCAACGCCACCCTGGACCGCAGCGACGCCGCGACCCAGGTCGCCCGCATCGTTCTGGCCGCGGTCGGCGACAACGATCCGGAGAAGGCCAATTCGCCCTATGACGCGGCCCGCGCCCTGGCGCTGGATCGCGAGGATGGCGGGTCGATCACCACCTCCCTGTCGCTGGCCCGCGAGAACGCCCGCCAGGTGCGCGACCAGATCACCAGCGAGACCTGGGAGCGGCTGAACCTGATCTATCTGCGGGTCACGGGGCCCGGGGCGGCCAAGGCTTTCAACGACGGCTCCTCGGCCTTCCTGCACGACATCATCGCCGACCTGCACCTGTTCAAGGGCGCGGCGGACGCCACCATGAGCCACGGCGAGGGCTGGCGGTTCCTGCTGCTGGGGGTGCATCTCGAGCGCGCCCAGCTGATCGGCCGCCTGCTGGAGGTGTTCTTCGGCGACGCCCGCAAGCGCCCGATCACCGACCACTTCGCGCTGACCAGCCTGCTGCGGATGAGCTGCGCCCTGGAGCCCTATCTGCGGCGCTACACCGCCGACGTCCGGCCCGAGCTGATCCTGGAATTCCTGATGTTCGACGAGGACTTCCCCCGGTCGATCCGGTTCTCCACGGCGCGGATCGAGGAGCACCTCTCGGCCGCCAGCCGCTATGTGGACGCCGGCCACGCCGGGCCCGAGCGCCTCGCCGGCCGCCTGAAGGCGCGCCTGCAGTACGCCGATGTCGAGAACATCGAACTGGGCGGCGCCGGCGCCCTGCTCACCACCGTGCTGGACGAGTGCGAAGCGATCCACACGGCGATCTACGACACCTTCGTCGCCTATTCCCTCGAGATGCGGTTGCCGGCCTGATGCTTTTGGAAGTGCGCCACGTCACCCAGTACCACTACGCCGCCAATGTGCGCGAAAGCGTCATGGAGCTGTGGATGCAGCCCCAGAAGGGCGCGCGCCAGAGGCTGGTGAGCTTCGAGCTGGAGCTGGACCCGCCCGCCCAGCTGTTCTCCTACGCCGACGCCTTCGGCAACGCAGTCTATCATTTCGACGTGCCGCAGCCGCACGACCGGCTGAACATCCTGGCCCGCTCGGCCGTGGAGACCCAGCCGACGGCGGCCCTGCCCAACGCCCTGGACCTGGGGGAATGGGACCGGCTGAAGAGCGACTTCGTCCGCGGCGAGAACTTCGACTTCCTCCACCATCACGGCTTTGCGGTGGAGTCCCAGGCCCTCAGCGCCTTCGTGGCGGAGGCAGGCATCGACCAGCTCCGGGTGCGCGACCCGCTCAGCGCCCTGCGCGAGCTGTCGACCATCATCTACCGGTCCTTCGCCTATGAGCCGGGCCTGACCGACGCCGAGAGCCCCATCGACCTGGCCCTGAACGCCAAGCGCGGCGTATGCCAGGACTTCGCCCACATCATGATCGCCATCTGCCGGTCCTGGGGCATCCCCGCCCGCTACGTCTCGGGCTACCTGTTCACCGACCGCAAGGGCGGCGACCGTTCCGACCCCGACGCCACCCACGCTTGGGTGGAGGTCTTCCTGCCCAGCCTGCGCTGGGTGGGCCTGGACCCCACCAACAATGTGGAGGCCGGCGAGCGCCATATCGCCGCCGCCGTGGGCCGCGACTACAACGACGTGCCGCCGTCGCGCGGCGTCTACAAGGGCGAGGCGGAGAGCCAGCTGGCGGTGGGGGTGTCCGTGCGCCGCGCCAAGGCGGCCCTGACCGAGCCTGAGTTCATCCGGGTGGCCCAGCCGTCCTTCAGCCGCGGCGGACGCCGGCGTGGCCCGCCCGGCTCCCTGAAGTACGACCAGCAGCAGCAACAGCAGCAGTAGCGGCTAGATCAGGCGGAACAGGGTCAATCCGAGCAGGAAAGCGCCCACCGCCACGAAGCCGACCTCCACCAGCACCGCCCGCTCGGGCGAGGTCCGCAGGCTCATCAGGAACTGGAGCAGCTCATCCATGCGCGGCATAACGCCGCCAATTGATGAATCTCTCGTTAAAGTTGAGACGGCGCCGTTACGCGTTGAAGATGTATGCCTTCTGGGCGGTCAGGCCGAGCCTGTCGCCGTGCCTCAGGCCCTCGGCGGAGTTGCGCTCGAAGGCCGCTTCGATGCGCTGACCCCCAGGCGTCCGGCCCTCGATCCTGGCCACCGGTCCCTGCACGTTTATGCGATCGGTGGTGATGAAGAAAGCCTCCTCGCCGGCCGGGGCGCGGATCAGATCGTGGGGACGCACAAAGGCCACAGCTGGGCCGTCGGCGGCGCCCTGGCCCGGAAGGGCGATCTCACCCCCCGCGAACCGCCCCCCCTTGACCGAACCTTCCAGACGGTTGGCCTCGCCGACGAAGCCCGCCACGAAGGCGCCGGCCGGATGATCATGGACCTGCTGCGGCGTGCCCACCTGCTCGATGACGCCGTGGTTGAGGATCGCCACGCGGTCGGCCAGCTCCAGAGCCTCTTCCTGGTCGTGGGTGACGAAGATGGTGGTGACACCGGTGGCGTCGTGGATACGGCGCAGCTCCCGGCGCAGGGACTTGCGCACCGTGGCGTCCAGGGCGCCGAAGGGCTCGTCCAGCAGCAGGACGCTGGGGCTGACGGCGAGCGCCCGGGCCAGAGCCACGCGCTGGCGCTGGCCGCCGGACAGCTGGGCCGGATAGCGCCTGCCCAGGCCCGGCAGCTCCACGAGGGCCAGGAGGTCCTCGACCCGCTTGTCGATCTCGGCCTTGGAGGGCTTGGCCGCGCCCTTCCGGACGTCCAGGCCGAAGGCGATGTTCTTGGCGAGCGTCATGTGCCGGAACAGGGCGTACTGCTGGAAGACGAAGCCCACCTGGCGCGCGGCGGCGCTGGCGTAGGTCATGTCCCGGTCGTCGAACAGGATCTGGCCCTGCTCGGGGAACTCCAGGCCCGCGATGGCGCGCAGCAGGGTGGTCTTGCCCGAGCCGGAGGGACCCAGCAGGGCCAGCAGTTCGCCATCGGCGATCTCCAGGCTCACCCCGTTCAGAGCCGGGTAGCGGCCGAAGGTCTTCTCCACCGAGCGGATGGAAATGGTCATGGGGTCTCTTGGTCAGTGACGGGCCGGCCGCGATCGCGGCTGAACCATCTCTAGCAGGGTCTTTCACGGCGAGGGTGATGATCGCCCACGAGAAAGCCCCGCCCTCTCTGCAGAGGACGGGGCTCCTGACGCCACCAAGAAGGCTGTGTCTTAGCGGTGATAGCCGTTGTTGCTGTTGGCGAGGACCTGAACGATCAGGCCCGTGGCGATGGCCGCCAGCACGTAGTCATTGTCGGCCCGGACCCAGCGGTGGCCGCGGGGCGGCGCGCGCAGGCCGTAGCGGCCGTAGTCGTTCACATAGTAGGCCGAGCTGCGATAGTGGCTGGGCAGACGCTGACCCCGACGCCAGGCGTGGCCGCTGTAGTGGCGCTGCTGCTGGCCGTAGCCACGACGGTGGTCGCGACGGTCATCGTAGCGGTCACGACGGTCGTCATAGCGGTAGTCACGACGGTCGTCGTAACGGTCGCCGTTATAGCCTTGCTGATACTGGCCCTGGTAGTCGCGCTGATACTGCGCCGGCTGAGCCATGGCGGCCGTACCACCCAGCAGGGAAAGAGCGAGGGCGGCGGCGATTGCGCGTTTCATCGGGTGTCCTTTCAGGGAGCTTCGAGCCGGCTGGCTCTCCGCGTTGTCGCCAAGATGCGACCGGCCCCCTGAACCCGTTTTGAACAGCTCTGGTCATCTTCTGTTCATCATGTTGGCGAGCGCCCTAGAGGTCCGGCGTCTCCTGTTCGACCGGCGAGAACACGAAGTCACTGTGGGTCTTGGCCTGGGCGTTTTCCCGAACCATGGCGTAGCCCGCCTTGTCGATAAGGCTCAGGGCCTCGGCGATGTTGAAGTTCATCACCTCGATCACCAGGAGGGGCCGATGGCGGACGAGGAATCCCTCAGCGCCGCGCAGGACCGCGATCTCTCCCCCATCGACATCAACCTTGAGCAGCCGGCAGGCCGGCAGGTCGAGGCTGTCCAGCGCCATGGCCGGCACGCGGGTCGCGGCGCCGTCGGCATGCTTGGTGACGTTGGAATAGTCGGCGCGGATGAAGTTGAAGAACACATCGCCCGGGCCGTCCGAAACCGCCTTGCCCAGGTGGCTCAGGTCCACGAGGGCGTCGAGGCCGTTGTCGGAGACCGCGCTCCGGAGCAACGGGGTGAGGTTGGGATTGCATTCCAGGGACGTCACCCGGCAGCCGAGTTCGCCGGCGAAGTAGACGGTGTGGTTTCCCACATTGGCGCCGACATCGACCACCTGATCCCCGGCGGAGAGCAGCCTCGCTAGCCGTTGCAGGGTCTTGATCTCGTAGAACTCGCCAGCGCCGTGCGGCAGGGAGATCGAGAAGTTGCCGGGCGCGAAGGGGAACCGGTAGGTGCGGAGGGCGCCCTGGACCACCACCTCGCGGGCCCCTTCCAGATAGTTCTGCGCCAGGCGCCGCGCCCCGCCCGACATGCCGGTGGCCAGGCGCTCGACGAGCGCGCGCTCACCGAGCGCCATGGCGCAGAACAGGGCGATCTGCCTGTTCTCGGCCACGACGGGATCGGTTCTCCAATGGTCCTCGTAGACCTTCAGCGCGCCCGCCATGTCGCCGGCGCCGAACCGCTCCGACAGCCGGTGAACATGAACAGGGCCGCCTGCCGCCTCGAGCCGGTCCAGCAGGTGGAGGGCCGCGTCATGGTCGGACGCGGCATGGGCCAGCCGCATAGCCGCATCCAGCTCGGTAGGGGTTTCGAGGGGGAAGTCAGGGAGCTCCTTGATCAGGGCCTGGGCCTTGGTCACGCGATTGCACTCGCGATAGGCCAGCATCAGCATGAGCCGATGGTTGCGGTTCAGCCGCTGCTTGTTGGGCAGGCCTTCGTAGATGGCGCTCAGGACGTGGAACTGCCCGGCGCTGGCCAAGGCGCGGAACAGGGTGTTGATCATGCTTGGGGATGACGGGTCCTGCTGGAAAGCCCGCAGGGCGTAGGCGATCTCCTGCATCTGATCGCCGAGCCACCGGTGGACGAGGGCAAGGTTGTTGGAGGCCCCGGCGTCTCCGGCCTGCGACTTGGGCTCAAGGTCGGCGAAGATTTCCGCCTGGCGGCCTTCGCGGACGAGAGCGACAATATCCATGGTCAATCCCGGGTGGAGGCGGCGATCGCCCGCTGGTTCGTCAGGGTCCGTTGGCGCCTCGCCGGGCCGAGCCCGCGCAAAGACTTCCTGTCGCCCCCGTGGCGACCTGTCCACGGTTTGGTAGGCCGGGTGGGGGTCGAACCCACGACCATTCGATTAAAAGTCGAATGCTCTACCACTGAGCTACCGGCCCTAAGCGCGGCGAGCAGAAGCGCGCCGGGCGAAGCGGCGCGGACCATAGGGCGCGTCCCCTGCCTGAGCAAGGCCGTGCGCGGGCTTTCCAAGGGCTGGCGCCAAGCTGTACCATTGCGGCATGCGCGCAGCCCTTCTCTCTCTTCCGATCCTGGCGGTGCTGGCGGCCTGCACGACGGCGCCCGCGGACGGCTCCCCGCAGATCCAGACCACCTCGGCCGCCAATCGCGAGAACGTGCAGAGCGCGGTCGCCGCGCCGCTGCGGGACGTCAATGTGCTGCGCACCAAGATCCCCCAGGTGCTGCTGGACGCCATGGCCGATCCCTACGCCCTGCCGGTCCCGGCCACCTGCGCGCGGATCACCAGTCTGATCCTGCCGCTGAACGGCGCGCTGGGCGCGGACCTGGACGAGCCGGCGCAGGATGAGGACGACCTGATGGTGCGCGGGCGTGGGGCGGCGCTCGGCGCTGTAGCCGGGGCGGCCTCGGGCCTGATCCCGTTCCGGGGCTGGGTGCGCAAGCTGTCGGGGGCCGAGCGGCACGACGGCCTGGTGTCGGCGGCGATCGGGGCCGGCGCGGTGCGCCGAGCCTATCTGAAGGGACTGGGAGAATCGCGGGGCTGTCCCCTGCCCGCCCGGCCGTCCCACGACCTGGTGGAGCGCGAGGCGCCCATGGCCGAGACCCTGAAGCCGCGCTACCCGATCCGCTAGAGTCCTTGCTTGCGTGCTTTCGGACGGCGAACCGGTTCCCACTTCGCCTGAAAGCTTACGCGTGCTGCCGGCTCTTGAAGTCCTTCCGGAACTGCTCGAACCGGCCTTGCGAGATCGCGTCGCGCATCGCCTGGGTCAGGGCCTGGAAGAAGGCGATGTTGTGCCAGGAGAGCAGGACCTGGCCGAGGATCTCCTCGGACTTCACCAGGTGGTGCAGATAGGCCTTGGAATAGTGGCTCGAGGCGGGACAGGCGATCGTCTCGTCGAGCGGCGTGTCGTCCTCGGCGAAGCGGGCGTTCTTCAGGTTCAGCGACCCTTCCCACGTCCAGGCCTGGCCGTGGCGGCCCGAGCGGGTGGGCAGGACGCAGTCGAACATGTCGACGCCGCGGGCGACGGCCTCCACGAGGTCGATGGGCTTGCCCACCCCCATCAGGTAGCGCGGGCGGTCGGCGGGCAGCATCGAGGGCGCATAGTCCAGCACCTCGCACATGGCCTCGTGCCCCTCGCCCACCGCCAGGCCGCCCAGGGCGTAGCCGTCGAAGCCGGTCTCGATCAGACGCTCCGCCGACTCCTTGCGCAGGTGCTCGAAGGTGGAGCCCTGCTGGATGCCGAACAGGGCCTGGCGGTCACGCTCGCCGAAGGCGGCCTTGGAACGCTGGCCCCAACGGGCCGACAGCAGCATGGCCTCCCGCGCCCGGTTCTCCTCGGCCGGCCAGGCGACACACTCATCCAGCTGCATGACGATGTCGGAGCCCAGCAGATCGGCCTGGATCTCGATGGAGCGTTCCGGCGTGAGGATGTGCTTGGAGCCGTCGATGTGGCTCTGGAAGGCTACCGACTGTTCGGTGACCTTGGCGATCTTCGACAGGCTCATGACCTGGAAGCCGCCCGAGTCGGTGAGGATCGGTTTGTCCCAGCGCATGAAGTTGTGCAGGCCGCCAAGGCGGGCCACCCGCTCGGCGCCCGGACGCAGCATCAGGTGGTAGGTGTTGCCCAGGATGATGTCGGCGCCGGTCGACGCCACCTGGTCGACGGTCAGCGCCTTGACGGTGGCCGCCGTGCCCACCGGCATGAAGGCGGGCGTGCGGATGTCGCCGCGGGCGGTCTTCAACACCCCGGTGCGGGCCTTGCCCTCGGTGGCGGTGATCTCGAAGGGGAAGGCGCTCAAGGGTTCGCCCTCCAGAGCAGGCTCGCATCGCCGTAGGAATAGAACCGGTAGCCCGTGGCGATGGCGTGGGCGTAGGCGGCATGCATGGTGTCGTAGCCGGCGAAGGCGCAGACCAGCATGAACAGGGTCGACTTGGGCAGGTGGAAATTGGTCATCAGGCCGTCCACGGCGCGGAAGCGGTAGCCCGGGGTGATGAAGATGGAGGTCTCGGCGGCGAAGGGGCGAACCACGCCATCCTCGCCGGTGGCGCTCTCCAGCAGGCGCAGGGAGGTGGTGCCCACGCAGACGATGCGGCCGCCGGCGGCGCGCGCGGCGTTGAGGCGGGTCGCGGTCTCCGCGCTCACCTCACCGTACTCGGCATGCATCCTGTGATCGGCGAGGTCGTCGGTCTTCACCGGCAGAAAGGTGCCGGCCCCGACGTGCAGGGTGACGAACTCGATGGCGACGCCCTTGGCCCGCAGGCGCGCCATCAGGTCGGGGGTGAAGTGCAGACCGGCCGTCGGCGCAGCCACCGAGCCGTCGTCCCGGGCATAGACCGTCTGGTAGTCGGCGCGGTCCTGGGCGTCCTGGGCCCGCTTGGCGGCGATGTAGGGCGGGAGGGGCATGGCGCCGCGCTCGGCGATGGCGGCGTCGAGGTCCGGGCCCATCAGGTCGAAGGACAGGGTCAGTTCGCCGCCCTCCCCCTTCTCGGTGATGGTGGCGTCGAGCTGGCCCAGCAGGCAGGCGCGATCCTGGATCTCTCCGAAGGCCACGCGGTCGCCCACCGCCAGACGCTTGCCGGGCCGCATGAAGGCGGTCCAGCGGCTGGGGGACAGGCGGCGGTGCAGGGTCGCCTCGCAGGCCTGCAGGTTCTCGCCCCGGTAACGGGTTCCCTTCAGGCGGGCGTTGATCACCCGGGTGTCGTTGAGCACCAGGACGTCGCCGGCGCGGAGCTGATCGGGCAGGTCTGAGACCGCAAGGTCGGCCAGGGGCGCGACCAGCAACAGGCGCGCTGAATCCCGGGGGCTGACCGGCCGCAGGGCGATGTTGGCCTCGGGCAGGTTGAAGTCGAAGTCGGCAAGTTGCATGGCGAGGGGTGAAGGCCACGCGCGCCGTCACGCGTCAAGCGTCAGGCCGTGCTAGAGGCGGACATGGGGCTGTTTCGAATCGCCATTTCCCGTCTGCTGGCCATCCTGATGTTCGGCGAGGGCCTGGTCTGCGCCGTCGCCGCCCTGGTGGCGCACGGGGGGATGGTCTCGGCGCGGGCCGACATCCTGACCCATTTCGCGCCCTTCTGGCTGGCGGGCGCCCTGGTGGTGGTGGGCTATGGCCTGCTGCTGGCGCCCAAGGCCCTGCGGACCGTGTTTCTGATCCTGGGCGGCGTCGGCGTGATCGCGTCGGGCGCCCTGATCGCGCCGGAATTGATACGGCCGATGAGTCCGCGCGCGCCGCAAAGCGCCCCCAACCAGATCAAGCTGGTGCAGTTCAATGTCTGGGGGCGCAACGCCGATCTGGAGGAAACCGCCCAGTGGATCGTGGACCAGGACGCCGACATCGTAGTGCTCGAGGAGGCCTCGCGGACCGTGCGCGACGCCATCCTGCGGCGGCGGGCCTATCATGTCGTCTGCGGCGACTGCCAGGTGATGATCTTCAGCAAGCTCGAGCCGGTGGACAGCGGGGCGCCGGCGTCTCCGGCGGGCCTGCCGCGCCCTCCCATAGCGCGGGGAACCTACCGCAACGCCGGGGGCGAGTTCATCGTGCTGGGCGCCCACTACACCTGGCCCACCCAGGGCTCGATGCAGCAGCAGCAGGGCAAGCGCCTGGCCTGGGTGCTGGATCATTATCCGAAGGAGGCGATGATCCTGACCGGCGACTTCAACTCCACGCCGTGGTCGTACTCGCGCCGGCGCGAAGACCAGATGTTTGGCCTTGAGCGGCGAACCAAGGCGCTGTTCTCCTGGCCGGCGGGCGAGGTGTCGCGGCAGCGGATCAAGGTCCCCTTCCCGTTCCTGCCCATCGACCATGTCTATGCCGGCAAGTCGTGGCGGACGGTCAGCGTCGAGCGGGGGCCCGCCCTGGGGTCGGACCATTTCCCGGTGATCGTCACCCTGGCGCGGGCGCCCTAGAGCTCCGCGCGGGCCTTGGTCACGGCGCGCTGGGCCGCGCGGCGGTCGGTTTCATAGGCTTCGTCCGCCTCGGCCTCCCGGGCGTCAAGCGCCGCGCGCTCGGCCGCGATGGCGGCGGCGGTCTCTTGATGCGTGGCTTCGACCTGCGCCAAGCGCAGCTCGGCCGCCTCGACCTTGCGCAGCGCCGCCTTGGAGGGGCCCTTGGGTTTGACGACCTTGGGCAGGGCGGCGGGCAGGACATGGCTCTTGGCCGGGCGGCGCAGCACTTCGCCGGGCTGGGCCAGCGCGGCGTTCATCAGTTCGGGATCGTCGGTCTCGTGGGCCGCGCCGCTGGCGAACAGGTCCTGGTGAGCTTCCCATGCCGCCAGCGCCTTGGGACGGGACGAGGCGGCCACCACGTAGTCGGCCAGGCCGTCGGAGGTGACGAAGACCTTCAGCTTGGCGGCCATCCCGAAGTCCTAGCTTAGGGAGGCGATCTCCCGGGCGATATTGGCCCGCGCCACGTCCTCGAAGAGGGCGCGGAACGCCGGGTCGGGGTAGATAACCGGCGCGTCCAGGAAGTGTTGCATCACCTTGGCCCGTCCGACGCGCCAGGCGTCCTCCGGAACATGGGCGTATTCCTCGCGGATCTGGCGGGAATAGGCGTCGTAGTCGAGGGGCGCGGCCGCCAGGATGGCCAGGTCGATGGAAACCAGGATCTCCCCCAGCCGGTCCTCTTCCTCCACCTGGTGACCGGCGGTGAGGCGGATCAGGCGGGCCACCTCCTCGCGGGCATGCAGGGAGACGTCGAGGTCGCGGAGATCGCGCTTGGCCATCTCCGCGCTCTTGGCCTCGTTGTCCGAGGCGGTGGGATCATAGACCGCGTCGTGCCACCAGATGGCGTAGGTCAGCACGTCGCGCTCGGAGTCCATCAGTTCGGGTACCTGATCGAGCAGCGCCAGGCACTGCTCGATATGGGTCCGAGTATGATAGCGCCTGTGCGGTTCGGCATAGGCGGCTTCAAGCTCAGGCGTCACGCGTCGGCCGCGACCTTCATGGAGACGATCTTGCCGGGCGCGCGCGGCGGCTCGCCCTTGGGCAGGCCGTCCACCAGGTCCATGCCCTCGGTCACTTCACCCCAGACGGTGTACTGGCCGTCCAGGAACTTGGCGTCGTCGAAGCAGATGAAGAACTGGCTGTTGGCCGTGTTCGGCTGGTTCGTGCGGGCCATGGAGCAGACGCCACGGACGTGGGGTTCCTTGGAGAACTCGGCGGTCAGGTTGGGCTTCTTCGAGCCGCCCGAACCGGTGCCGGTGGGGTCGCCGCCCTGGGCCATGAAGCCCGGGATCACGCGGTGGAAGACCACGCCGTCATAGAAGCCCTCGCGGGCCAGTTCCTTGATCCGCTCGACGTGGCCGGGCGCCAGGTCGGGGCGAAGCTTGATCGTCACCGGGCCGCTTTCCAGCGTCATGATCAGGGTATTTTCGGCGTCCATTACTTCACCTCTGAGGGAATTCGAATTGCGCAGGCCGTGAAATCGGCGCCCATGGCGCCGCGCACATTGGCGATCTCGGCCTTGAACCAGGGACCGGCGGGATCGATCACCCGAACCTTCGGGCGTTCGGCGGCCGGGATATCCGCCATCACGCGGACCTTCAACATCTTATCGGGGTCGACCACCGGTTCGCCGACCTTGATGGCCCGCACCGCCTCAAGCCCGGAGATCACCCGGCCGAAGGCGGTGTAGCGCTTTTCCAGGGACGGATAGGCCTGGCGCATCAGGAAGAATTGGCTGTTGGCGCTGGCCTCGGCCTCGCCGCGCGCCATGCCCGCGACGCCCGGGCAATAGAGGCCCCAGCCGGAAATCTTGCCGTCCTTGGTCATGGGCATGAGCATCGAGCTCTGGGTCATCACCGGCAGGGCGCCGACGAAGCCGATCTCGGCCACGGTCTGGTCGGCGACCTGGACGAAGGGGGTCTCGGGGCCCCGGCGGAAGGTGAACTCGGCCTCCAGGTCGGGCTTGTCGGAGCCGCCCTCTCCGGTGTCCTTGGGGTCGCCGGTCTGGGCCATGAAGGCGTCGATGACCCGGAAGAACAGGCGGCCGTCATAGAGGCCCGTGCGGGTCAGCTCCTTGACCCGGACCACGTGGGCGGGCGCGAGCTGGGGGGACAGCTCCAGCAGGATGCGGCCCTTGGTGGTGTCGATCACCAGGACGTTCTCGGGATCAGGCGTGCGCCAGTCGGCGGCGGTTGGGGCGCCGGGCGCCGGTGGAACGACGGGGGCGGCCGGGGCCTTGGCCTTGGGCGCGGCGAGGGCGGAGCCGGCGATGGCCAGGACCGCGGTGGAGATCAGGAGGGTGCGGATCATGATCTCACTCCTAGCCGGGCGCGGGCGAGATCACCACCCCGCGCGGGCAGGTTTGGGCGCCGCCTGCAGTGGTTCCCAGGGCTGGGGATAGTTAGGAAACCGAACTAGTTCGCGCCGGCGGCGACCTTGGCCAACAGGGCTTCGCGGACGCCGGGGCTGACGAACTTGCCGACCTCGCCGCCCAGGATGGCGATTTCCTTGACCAGCTTGGAGGACACCGCCTGGTGGCGGGGGTCGGCCATCAGGAACACGGTCTCGATATCGCGGTCGAGCTGCTGGTTCATGGCGGTCATCTGGAATTCGTATTCGAAGTCGGCCACGGCCCGCAGGCCGCGGACGATGACGCTGGCCCCGACTTCCTTGGCGAAGTGGATCAGCAGGCCCTCATAGGGCTGGACCACGATCTCGATGTCCTTGGGCAGGCCCGAGGCCAGGTCGCGCAGGATGGCGACCCGCTCGTCGAGGGTGAACAACGGCCCCTTGCCGGCGTTGATCGCCACCCCGATCACCAGCTTGTCCACCAGCTTCACGGCGCGGCCGATGATGTCGGTGTGGCCGTTGTGGATCGGGTCGAACGTCCCCGGATAGATCCCGACGCGGGTGGCCATTCGCCTGTATCCCCCAACTGTTCTTGCTTCGGCTTTGGCCGGGCAGGCGTTTGAAGGCAAGCCCTAAGTTTCGTCCGGTCCCGCTTGCGCCTCGGCGTCCAGCTCGTCGCCCTCCCCGCCGCCCTGGTCGGCCAGGCGTTCGACGGAGACGACGTGCTCGTTCTCGGCGGTGCGGAAGATGGTGACGCCGGAGGTGTTGCGGCTGATGACGCGGACCTGACCCACCGGGGTGCGGATCAGCTGGCCCTGGTCGGTGACCAGCAGGATCTCGTCGAACTCCTCCACCGGGAAGGAGGCGGCCAGACGTCCGCCCTTGCCCTTCTTGGTGAGATCCTGGGCCAGCAGGCCCTGGCCGCCCCGGCCGGTGCGGCGGAATTCGTAGGCCGAGGTCCGCTTGCCGTAGCCTTCGGTGGAGACGGTGAGGATGAACTCCTCGGCCGCGCCCAGGGCCGCGATGCGGTCCGGAGACAGGGCCTCGTCGCCGGCCTCTTCCTCGTCGTCGGGCGCCGCGGCGTCCTCGACGTCCTCGCCCTCGCCGCTGATGGCGCGGCGCATGGCGTTGGCGTGCTTCACGTAAGCCGCGCGTTCCGCGGGCGTCGCGGTGACCGATCGCAGCACGGCCATGGAGATGACGCTGTCGCCCTCCGCCAGGCGGATGCCGCGCACGCCGGTGGATTCACGGCCGGCGAAGACCCGGACCTCCTCGGTGGCGAAGCGGATGCAGCGGCCCAGAGCGGTGGTCAGCAGGATGTCGTTGGCCTGGGCGTTGCAGACGCCGACGCCGATGATCTGGTCGCCCTCGTCCAGCTTCATGGCGATCTTGCCGTTGCGCTTGATGCCGATGAAGTCCGACAGCTTGTTCCGACGCACGCCGCCCGAGCGGGTGGAGAACATGACGTCGTACTGGTCCCAGGTGGCCACGTCCTCGGGCAGGGGCAGGATCGAGGTGATGCTCTCGCCGGGCTCGATGGGCAGCAGGTTCACGAAGGCCTTGCCGCGCGAGGTGGGCGTGCCCACCGGCAGGCGCCAGACCTTGAGCTGGTAGACCTTGCCGCCCGAGGAGAAGAACAGCATCGGGGTGTGGGTGTTGGCCGAGAAGACGCGGGTGACCGCATCCTCGTCCTTGGTGGACATGCCCGAGCGGCCCTTGCCGCCGCGATGCTGGGTCCGGTAGGTCACCAGCGGGGTGCGCTTCACATAGCCGCCGTGGGTCACGGTGATGACCATGTCCTCGCGGGCGATCAGGTCCTCGTCCTCGACGTCGGCGTCGCCGTCGACGATCTCGGTGCGGCGCGGCACCGCGAAGGCGGCGCGCACCTCCACCAGCTCCTGGCGGACCACGGCCATGATGTTGTCGCGCGACGACAGCAGGGACAGGTGGCCCTGGATGGCGCCGGCCAGGCTCTCGGCCTCGCCGAAGATCTCGTCACGGCCGAGGCCGGTGAGACGCGACAGGGTCAGGGCCAGGATGGCGCGGGCCTGTTCCTCGGTCAGGCGGATCAGGCCGCCGTCCACCAGCACCGTGCGCGGGTCGGCGATCAGGTCCACCAGGGGCATCATGTCGCCCGTGGGCCAGCCCTTGGCGACGATGCGCTCACGGGCCTCGGCCGGGTCCTTGGACGAACGGATGATGTGGATGAACTCGTCGATATTGGCCACGGCGATGGCCAGGCCCACCAAGACGTGGCCGCGGTCGCGGGCCTTGGAGAGTTCGAACTTCTCGCGGCGGACCACGACCTCCTCGCGGAAGTCGATGAAGGCCGTGATCATCTCGCGCAGGCCCATCTGCTGCGGACGGCCGCGGTTCAGGGCCAGCATGTTGACGCCGAAGGAGCTCTGCAGCGGGGTGAACCGGTAGAGCTGGTTCAGCACCACGTCGGCCGAGGCGTCGCGCTTCAGCTCGACGACGACGCGCATGCCCTGACGGTCGCTTTCGTCGCGCAGGTCGGCGATGCCCTCGATGCGCTTCTCGCGCACCAGCTCGGCGATCCGCTCCACCAGGCCGGCCTTGTTCACCTGATAGGGGATGGCGGTGATGATGATGGCTTCGCGGTCCTTGCGGACCTCTTCGATGGCGGCCTTGCCGCGCATGATCACCGAGCCGCGGCCGGTCATCAGGGCGGTGCGGGCGCCGGTGCGGCCGATAATCTCGCCGCCGGTGGGGAAGTCGGGGCCCGGAACGATGTCCAGCAGCTCGTCCAACCCGATCTCGGGATTGTCCACATAGGCCAGGCAGGCGTCGACGATCTCACCCAGGTTGTGGGGCGGGATGTTGGTGGCCATGCCGACGGCGATGCCGCCGCCGCCGTTGACCAGCAGGTTGGGGATGCGCGACGGCAGGACGGTGGGCTCGTGCTCCGAGCCGTCATAGTTGTCCTTGAAGTCGACGGTGTCCTTGTCGAGGTCGGCCAGGATGGCCATCGCCGCCTTGGTCAGGCGGCACTCGGTGTAGCGCATGGCGGCCGGGGGATCGTTGTCCACCGAGCCGAAATTGCCCTGACCGTCGATCAGCAGCTGGCTCATGGAGAACGGCTGGGCCAGACGGACCAGGGTGTCGTAGATCGCGAGGTCGCCGTGCGGGTGGTACTTACCCATCACGTCGCCGACGACGCGGGCCGATTTCACATAGGAGCGGTCAGGCGTGTGCCCCTGCTCGCTCATGGAGAACAGGATGCGGCGGTGCACCGGTTTCAGGCCGTCGCGCACGTCGGGCAGCGCGCGGCTGACGATGACGCTCATGGCGTAGTCGAGGTAGGACTTCTTGAGTTCGTCCTCGATGGCGATAGGGGCGATGCCCCCGCGCCGGCCGTCGTCCGGAGGGATGGTGCTGTCGTCGCTCAAGGGGAATTTTTCGCCGTTGGAATCGGACTGGAAATCAGAGTTCAGTTGTTAACATCCCAGGACCCCCGAGGCCAACCTTCGTGAGCCTGGGAAACGCCTATGGAGACAGTATGAAATTCGCCCTCCCCGGCCTGATCATCAGCCTGGCCGCGACGGCCGCCATCGCGGCAGCCGCGCCCGCCAACCTTCGGATCGATCTCAAGAATTCCACCGGCGGCTCCGCCGGGACCCTGACCCTGACCGAGGCCCCCAACGGGGTGATGCTGAAGGTCGAGGCCAAGGGGCTGACCCCGGGCTGGCACGGCCTGCACTTCCACGAGAAGGGCGACTGCTCGGCATCCGGATTCACCTCCGCCGGAGCCCATGTGCATGGTCAGGCCACCGTGGTTCACGGACTGTTGAACCCGGACGGCAACGAGGCCGGCGACCTGCCCAACCTCTATGTCGGCGCCGATGGAACCGGGACCGCCGAGCTGTTCTCGGGCTACGTCTCGCTCAGCGGCAAGAGCGCGCGCCCCGCCCTGATGGACACCGACGGCTCGGCCCTGGTGATCCATGCAGGCGCCGACGACCACACCACCCAGCCGATCGGCGGCGCCGGCGCCCGCGTGGCCTGTGGGGCCATTCCGAAGGGGTGAGGCTATCCGACGGCGATCCAACCGGCCGGCAGGCTGGCGAGGGTCACGTCCACGAGCACGACACGGTCGACGCCCCCCAGGTCGACGACCGTGTCGGCGCCCTCCTGACGCAGGGTGTAGGGCGGTGCGAAGTCCAGGATCAGCCGGTCGCCCTGGGCGGCGTTGAAGTCGGTGATCCGATCGAGGCCGCCGCCCACGAAGGCGTGGAAGGTGTCGGCGCCGAGGCCGCCGGTGACGGTGTCGTCACCGCGGTCGCCCCAAAGCAGGTCGTTCCCGGCCCCGCCGTCGAGGCTGTCATTGGCCTGGCCGCCGCGCACCCAATCGACGCCGTCGCCGCCGACACAGGTGTCTGACCCAAGATTGCCGTAGACGACGTCGCCGCCGACGTCGCCATAAAGCATGTCATCGCCTTGGCCGCCCACCACCCAGTCGAAGCCCTCTCCGCCGCGCAGGGTGTCGGCGCCGGTGTTGCCGTTCATGTCGTCGAAGTCGCCACCGCCGACCATGCTGTCGTCCCCCTCGACGCCGCGCAGGTAGTTCGACCCCGCGCCGCCGAAGATCAGATCGTTGCCGACATTGCCCTCGATGCTGTCGTTCCCCGCCCGGCCGTCGATCGTGTCATCGCCGTTGCGGCCCAGCAGGATGTCGCCCGCACCGCCGCCGGCCATGCTGTCGCCGAACGGGCTGCCCACGAGAGACTCGATGCCGGTGAAGGTGTCGCCGCCCGCGACACCCAGTCCGGCGTCGATCGTCACGGCGCCGGCCGCCTTGTCATAGGCCAGCACGTCGAAGCCTTCACCACCCTCGATGACAGCGGCAGACGGCGGCTCCGTGGACAGGAAGAAGTCGTACTGGGTCCGGAACAGGTCGTCCCCCGGGCCGCCCGAGAGGGTGTCATGACCGCCGAAGCTGTAGATCGTGTCGTCTCCCGCGCCACCGATCAGAATGTCTCCGGCCGCGGCGCCGCTCTGCGCGCCCCCCTCAATCAGATCATTTCCACCGGTGAGTCCGGCCCGCATCCGCGCCGGGTCGTTGGAGTCCATCATGGCCAGGAAGGCCGGAACCGGCATGTTCAACTCGGAGAAAAAGACTTCGAAGGTTCCTGAGAACAGGCTCGCGCCGGTCACCGTACCGCTGTGCGGGACCCCATTGGCGTCGAAATCCCCAAACCCGCTTCCGCGAATCCGAATGGTCAGGACGTCGGCATGGATGTCGAGCAAGGGCCCGCCAGGGCCTCCGGCGACCGAGTAGAAGCTAAGCTCATCCGGCTGGTTGTTGCTCTGGCGCAGATAGGCTGAGTTCAACGAGGGATAGCGCCAATCCTGCATGTCCAGACGGGTCGGCGTGCTGTTGATTCTGGACATGCGTGGTCGTGGCCCCTTC